>CAJUDX010000067.1:11744-15991 GCA_910584785.1 uncultured Lachnospiraceae bacterium
TGCACCTGACAAATCCAAGTTATAGCATGTTGGTGCTTATCTATCTAATCTGGGGCTTTACTTCGCTGTTTGCCTTCTGGCCCGCATTGCTGAAGGGACTTCGCGGTCTTGCGGCAGAAAATGAACAAAGCAAAACCTTTGGTTTCATGGAAGGAGCCGCGGAATCATCAACGCGCTGCATTTGGCGATTACCCTGGCAATCTTCAATTACCTCAGCAAAGCCGCCGGGAATCTAGCTGGCTTAAATGGTGTAATTACGTTCTATTCGGTTGTAGTCATTCTTTTGGGTATCCTGATTTTCCTATTGATGAAAAATGACAAAGAGCAATCGAAAAAAGGGGAAAAGCTCAGCTTACAGCAAGTCATTGATGTTTTAAAAATGCCAGCTGTATGGATCTTATCACTAATCTTATGCTGTACTTATACAATGAACATATCTATATTTTATTTTACACAAAAACTCATGGAATGAGCAAAGAGCGCATTTACACAATGAACATATCTATATTTTATTTTACACCCTACGCAACAGCCTCTTTCGGCATAACTGCAACTGCTGCAGCTGCTGTAACGATGATGGCTCAGTACATCCGACCGATTTCTTCCATAGGCGGCGGAATTTTAGCTGACCGGCTGGGAAGAAGCAGAATGATGTTTATTGGTTTTATTTTTATGGGAATCAGCACCGCCATCCTTGTCCTGTTCACAAACATAAGTATCCCGCTTTTTATCGGGTTATGTATCATAATCTACCTAGCCATGTACCTAAATTACAGCGTAGTGTTCTCCATGATGGAAGAAGGCGGCATACCTGCCCACGTAGCTGGCACTGCTATTGGTGTCGTGTGTACGCTCGGATATCTCCCGGAGGTTGTCTGCCCGGTTCTGGCAGGACTTATACTGGATACTTACACAGAATTAGGTTACAAGTATTATTTTATGGGTGTTGCCGTGGTAATGCTCATCGGTATTGTCGCCCTGATCCTCTGGAACCGCTATCTTAAAGCCAGCAAGAAAAACCAGGAGGTACACTCATGATTATTTTAAGAAATGCAAGGCTGCTTTCTGCACCGACAGAAAATTTTGAAGGCACATTTGCCGATGTAGTTTTAGAAGATGGCATTATCCAGGAAATCAAAGAAGCAAAGACCGCAAAAATCACTTCCGAGAAGGATGTAATTGACCTGACTGGAAAAACGCTCCTTCCCGGCTTGATTGAAGCCCATCTTCATTTGGATTTGTGTGGAATGAATGTATATGAAGAAAATGTGCAGCAGGAGAGCTACCGAATGATGCGTGCACTGCGCCTGGCTCAGGATAACCTTAAAATGGGTTATACAACGGTGCGGGATCTGGGAGATCGGAACAACCTTGTCATCGGCATTGCCCGTGCTGTGAAAGAAGGCCTTATCATGGGACCAGACATCCTTGCCAGCGGTAAAATTCTCTCCCCGACCGAAGCAGGCAATGATTATTTTGAAGGAATGTATGCAGAGGTTGATTCTCCTGATGCTTATACGCAAGCAGTACGCCGGCAATATCAGGCAGGTGCCGATTGGATTAAAATCATGGGAACCAGCGCAGTCATGAATCCCGGCGGTGAACCGGGAAAACCAATTATTTTTGAAAAGGAATTACGGGCTGCCTGTGAAGCTGCCAGTTATACAGGACTGCCCGTAGCGGTTCATTGTCACGGTACAGAAGGAATCAAAATGTGTATTCGCTGCGGTGTCCGTACAGTAGAGCACTCTACCCTGATTGATGAAGAATGTATCCGTATGTACAAAGCATCAGATCAAACGTTCCCGATTCCAACCATGTCCCCCATGGTAGCTTTTACCGAACATCCTGAAGGCAAACCAATCCATTATGTAGAAAAAGGGAGGCAGAGCGCCGCAAAACTGATCGAAGGTCTGCAGGCCTGCCGGGAAGCCGGTATCAAAATAGGCTGGGGGTCTGACGCAGGCGTATATGAAAACAGTCACGGAAACGGGTTATACGAATTTCGCGCCAGGGTAGAGCGTGCAGGATTTACCCCTTTGGAATGTCTGATACAGGCAACAAAGAACAATGCGGAAATTCTGGGCATTTCCGATACGGTTGGTACGATCTCCTGCGGAAAGAAAGCAAATCTGGTTGCTTTTGATGGTAATCCTGATGAGAATATTGAAGCATTAGCTCAGGTTTCTCTGGTGTTAAAAGCCGGTGTAGCCGTTCATCTATCATAAGGTCGTTTACATTTCGCCAAGTAGCTTGCCTGAATTTTCATCTGCTGCATTATCGCCTTCCTCCGCCGCTTTGCAAAGGGATTATCCATTCTGCGCCATTTTTCTGAAAGTAAAGGCAGCCGCTATATTCTGTGGCTGCCTGTTTTTCATAACCAATGCCATTGTTTAACCTCTGCTGCCAAAAACGGTTACCATAACACCCGGCTTTATTCATCCTTACCTCCCAGTTCTATCCCCTCTCCCCCTAACATAAACTTATACTAATTTTCCCCATTCTCGGAGTTTTTATGAAGCAGATTTTTTTTTCCCTCTCCCCCAAAAAACGCGCCTTCTTAACCGGTACCCTTCTGCTTACCGGTACAGGCTTTCTCTGCCGGATTCTCGGCTTTTTCTACCGTATCTTTATGTCCCGAACCATAGGTGCAGAGGGTCTTGGCATTTATAATATGGTGCATCCGGTGTTTGGCATTTGCTTTGCCCTGTGCGCCGGTTCCATCCAGACCGCCCTTTCCCAATATGTTGCCTCCAATCAAAAAAAGGGCCGTGCTGTCTTTCGTACCGGCCTGTTTATTTCTTTAACCCTGTCCCTGTTACTGGCGCTTTTCATCTGCAATACCTCGCCTTTTATCGCCCGCTACCTCCTCTTAGAACCTCGCTGCGAGCCTTACCTGATGATTATGGCACTCTCTGTTCCCTTCGCTGCCCTGCACGCCTGCATTAACGGCTACTACTATGGAATGCAAAAATCCCATGTTCCCGCCTTCTCTCAGGTTGCCGAGCAGATTATCCGCATGAGCGCAGTATTTGGCATTGTACAGATTATGCAGCAAAATGGAAAAGAAATCACGGTATCCCTGGCAGTCTATGGACACTTAATCGGGGAAATGGCTTCGGCAGCATTCACCTTTATCTGCCTCATCTTCTTCCCTCCTGCCAGGAAAAAGAATAGTCAGCCAGAAACTGTCCACACCGTTCAGCCAGGCACCATCCATACAGTCTTTCCAACCCATTACACCCTTCCTCTTCTCGCTCTTGCCCTGCCTCTGATGGGAAACCGGCTGGTCTTAAATCTTTTAGCCAGTGCTGAGGCTATCTGGATTCCCAATCGCCTCGCGGCCTACGGATTAAGCAGCAGCGACGCCTTTTCCATCTACGGCGTTCTGACGGGAATGGCCCTTCCCTTTATCATGTTCCCCTCCGCCATCACCAATTCCATGGCGGTACTTCTCCTGCCCTCGGTGGCGCAGGCCCAGGCAGAGGGAAAACAAAACCAGATTTCCGCATCTATCTCCATGGCCCTGCGTTACAGCCTGTACATGGGCATCCTGTGCACGGGGCTTTTCTGCCTGTACGGACTTGACCTGGGCAGCAGCGTCTTTCAAAGCCCGTCCGCAGGCGCCTACATCCGCATCCTTGGCTGGCTCTGCCCCTTTATGTACCTGGCGACAACACTGGGCAGTATCTTAAATGGTCTGGGAAAAACTTTCTCCACCTTTTTGCAGAATGTCTGTGCCCTCTGCCTTCGCCTGGTTTTCGTCCTTCTTGGCATCCCCATCCTGGGGATGAAAGCCTACCTGTGGGGAATCCTGGTCAGCGAAATGTTCCTGGCTTTCTGGCACATGGCAACCCTGCGCCGCCTGACTTCCTTTACCTGGAATGCTGCCGATATGGTGGGAAAACCCATTATCGTATTATTTCTTGGAATATGGCTTAACCAAAAACTCTGGCTGTTTTTCATGACTTTCCTGCCTGCCGCTTTGGAACCTGGTGCTGCCTGGTCTTTTTTCGGTACCACAATAAAAATCTTTATGCTTTGTTGCCTCTATGGAAGCGGACTGCTTTTCTGTCATCTTCTTCGTCGGGAATACCAAAGAAGATAAAGTATTATTCCTCATTATCAAGTACTCTCCCGTATTTGCCACATTTCCAAAACGTATTATAAGGTATTATTCCGTACTATGCAGGCAAAATTCGTAGTAACTTTGTAGTAAATCGCTCTTTTTGTTGTTACAATTCACA
>CAJUDX010000068.1 GCA_910584785.1 uncultured Lachnospiraceae bacterium
ATGTTTCATTGATGGGAAGGAGCACTTCTTTAAAAGAATAATCCGACTTTTTTTCCCACTCAATTTCCTCCAGGGAATGAACCTTCCCATACCGGACAATATCCGTATCTGAAAAACAGCCCTCTCCTTCCATCCGCTTCGGCGCATACACATCCCACTGTCTGGCCCATTGTCCAAACAACCTTTCGGCATCTGCCTTAAGTAACTGATAACCCATAGCCTCTCCTTTCTGCTTCTGTTCCTGGGTAAGTCATGCATTTTACAGCAGCATCGTTCTTGTCCAGCTTTTCTTTGTGCAATTTCACTTTAATTTTCTGCTTTTCCCAATTTTCTTTTGCGTTATTGACAATAGTTTATCAGGAAACAACAAAAAAATCCGTGACATTGATCACAAAATGCCACGGATTTTTACATCTGCTAAAAATACATTCTATTTCTGGTTTAACCAGGTTAAGAACTCAGTTATATTATTTTTATCGGCCATCCTTATGACCCAATTTCCCCCGTCTTATAAAAATGCGACAGTTTTTCAGGATTCACAATCACAATCCTCTTTTTTCTCATCCGTATCAGCCCAAATTCCGTCAGGGTTTTACACAGACGGGAGGTGTTCTCCCTTGGTGCTCCCAGCATATCGGCAAGAAAGGTAATGGTCATATTAATATCAATCTCCAGTCCATGTTCCGTATTCTTCCCAAAATCCCGCGACAGCTTCCACAGCTTTGCCGCCAGCTTCCTTTCCATGTAAATGCTGCCCATGGTATTTTTCAGCTGATGCCCCATTCTCCAGAGTTTTCTCTCCTGCGCCTCCAGTATTGCCTTTGTCAGTGAAAAATCTCTTTCCATCGCAGCAAGCAGCTTCACCGCCGGAAGGATGAACACCAGGCTTGTTTCTATTGTTTCACAAAACAGGGAAGAATCATGGAAATTCAGCACATGCTCATTAAGCAGAGCACCCGATCCAAAGATAAAAATAATCTTACGCTTCCCCGTATGGGTTAAATTATAGACAATCGATTTACCTGAAATCTGAATATACACCGATTTCAGCGGCTCTTTCGCGCGGATCATAATACTTCCTTTGGGAAAATGTTCTGTCCTGCCCTCCTTAAACAGCCACTCCAGCGTATCCGGTTTAACTCCCTGAAATAATGCCAAACAGGCAATGGATTCCTTTTCTTCATCTCTTCCTCTGCACTATATCCTGTCTGAAAATATCAATCCCATACCGGAAAATTATGATAAAAGTTCCCGGTACACACGAAGCACATTTCCGTAAAATACCTTTTCAATCTCTCCCGTGGTAAACCCATCCTTCTCCATTGCCTGTGCTAACAGCTGCATCCCGGAGGCATCCTGAAATTCCACAGGATTATCAAACCCGTCAAAATCCGAACCCAGGCCAATCACATCAATTCCCCCGACCTTCTTCATATGCCGCAGATGGCGCAGGATATCTTCTATCCCAGACACCCTGTTCTGCCCGGTCCGCCCCTCCGCTAAAAACTCTATATAATAATTCAGACCAGCTACACCGCCCCGCTCAGCCAGCTTTTTTATATGCTCATCGGTTAAATTCCTAAGGTGAGGTGCAATGGCGCGGCAGTTGGAATGGCTGGCAACCAGAGGCTTTTTCGTATAGTAAAACACATCATCAATCCCATCATCGTTTAAATGGGAAATATCTACAATCATCCCCAGCCTTTCCATCTCCTCCAGAAAAGTAATCCCTTTCTCCGTTAAGCCGTACCTTCCTCGACAAAGGTCATCTTCTTTTGTCCGGTTCGGAAATCCCAGTTCATTTGCATGATTCCATGTCAGTGTCATCATCCGCACACCCAATTCATATAAGATCCGAAGCAGCGCAGGTTCTCCCTGGCAGATTCCTCCCTCTTCTGCAGTAAGAAGTGCCGACATCCTTTTCTTTTCCCAGTTTTCATCAATTTCCTTCCAATTTCTTACGATGCTGATTTTCTCCGGGTAAGCCCTTAACAGCTGAAAGAAGGTGTCTGCCTGCTGCATACATTCAAGAAAAGGGGTATCCGTTTTCTTCAAATGAACAAACATCGCAAAATTCTGAAGCCCGTAGCCGCCCTTTTCCATTTTTTCAAGGCTTACCTCCAGATCATTTTCAAGAATCGAAACCTTCTCTCCCTGCCTCTGTCTCTGCGAAAGCACGGAAATCGTATCGCAATGCATATCAACTACCCTTACCATCTTTATTCCTCCAGCAATTCCCAATAATTTTCTATTATCCCGTCCGCCAGAGCTTCTTTCTCCTGGCGCATCTCTCTGGAAAACGCATCCTCCACGGCAAATACGGTCATCCCTGCCGCCTTCCCCGCCACAATTCCCGCAGGCACATCTTCAAATACCAGGCAGTCCTCCGGCTTCACGCCAAGCCGCTTTGCCGCCTCCAGGTAAACATCCGGCGCAGGTTTTCCCATCGCCACCTCACAGCCTGTAGTAATATTAGAAAAATACCCGCAGATTCCCAGGGAAGTCAGCACGGCATCCACCATCTCCCGCCCGTTGCTGGTAGCAATTCCCATCGCTATTCCCCTGCGCCCTGCATCTTCCAGAAATTCCCTTGCCCCATCCTTTAATGGAACTTCACTCCGGTACTTATCAATCGACATCCTCACCCAATCTGCCTTAATCTCTTCGATGGAATCCTGAATCTGAAAACGCTCCTTAAAGTATACTGCTGTTTCCGTAAAACTCATTCCCTCAATCACCTTCTGCAAATCCGGCGGACAATTATAGCCAAACCGCCCCAAATACTCGATATCGATCGCTTTCCACATCCACATCGAATCAACCAGCGTCCCGTCCAGGTCAAAAATAATCGCCTTTTTTTCTGTCCAAATCGCTTTTTTATCCATATCTTCCCCTTTCTTCTTCCCTTTCGTTATCAGGATCACCTGACTGCCCTCTTCTTTGTTTTGCACTGCTACACTACCCCCAGATCCTGTTTCTCCTCCTTAGTCAATGCCCGGTATTCCCCTGGCACAAGATTTTTATCCAAAACAAGTGTTCCCATCGAAATCCTCTTTAAATAGACTACCCGGCAGCCCAGAACCTCCATCATCCTCTTGACCTGATGGTATTTTCCCTCCCGTATTGTTAGACGGATTTCCTGGTCGGATAAGATTTCCAGCCTGCCAGGAAGCGTCGGCGTCCCGTCTTCCAGCACCAGCCCCTTTTTTACCCTCTCCGCACTGTCCGCAGGAAGCTTTCCCTCTATCCTGACAATATAAATCTTATCCACATGATTCTTCGGCGATAAAAGCCTGTGGGCTAAGTCGCCATCATTAGTAATTAAAAGTAAGCCTTCAGTATCCACATCCAGACGCCCGACCGGGAACAGATCCTTCCGCTTTGCTTTTCTAATCAGACTAACCACCGTGGGATAGCGACCATCCTCCGTAGCTGAAACCACCCCCTGCGGCTTGTTCAGCATCCAGTATTCAAACGCTGTATATTGAACATATTTTCCATCCACTTCAATACAATCCTGTTCCAGTTCAATTTTTCTCTCACTCTTCTTTTCTATCTGCCCATTGACCAAAATCCGTCCCTTCCTTGCCATCTCCTTAATCTGGCTTCTGGAAGCAATACCCATTTCTCCTAAATATTTATCTAAACGCATCTGCGCCATTCTTCGTTCCTTTCTGTAAAATGCTCAAATCCAGCACTTGATTTTTCCGATCTTCTCACCCTAAAAAACGCCAGCCTGCACAATACTTATTTTTTAACACATTTCCCATTCCCTTCGCCCATCCCAGCGGAAAACCTCCCTCCAGGCAAACCAGGCACCATCCCTTTCTTTCTCCCTCATCTTCCTTCAGCGTCACCGTTTCCCCCTTCAAATAGCGAACCACCCTCTCATCTCCACGCAAAAAACAAATCGTCCTTTTAAATTCGTCCTCCCGCAGACACATAGCAAGAGCCTGACCTGGTTCAAATCGTCCATTCTTCACTTCGCCCAGAAGCAACCCTGTGCGCAAAAAGCGAAGCCGCACACCCTCCGGGAAATCCTCAGGCAAGTAATACATTCTCCCCTGCAGCAGCCGTATCCTTGAAGGCTCAAACTTCACCCGCAAATCCTTCTTAAACGCTTCCCAATCACCAAACGCCCGACCTTCCCCCTTCTTTTCTTTCCCTAAATCTCCGTCTGGTCTTTCATCTTTTTCCATCCTTGTCTTTCCTGTCCTTTGGCGCGGCCTTTCTGCTGCTAAATTCCAGGCATTGTTTTTTGGCCTATATTCCTGTCTTTCTCCACCTTCCTGTTTTTCTTCACTTCCTTCCCCCTTGTTTTTCTTCCTTAACAGAGCGATAAAATGACCTTCGCCGCCAATGCGATGCGGAAACAGCCTAAGAACCCCCAGAACTCCAAAGCCACCCGCCGCACCTGGAAAAAGCGGCAGAGGAACAACCTCCATTTCCTTTTCTTCCCCGCACAAAAAGGTAATATTTTCCTCATTTTCCCGAACGGAAAACGTACAGGTAGAATACAGCAGCAGCCCGCCAGGAGCTAAAAGCTTAACTGCCTCCAGTAAAATCTTCCTTTGAAGCGGGCAATAATACTCTGGTCCCCTCTCCATCCAGTCAGTCACCATGCCCGGCTCTCTGCGAAACATCCCCTCACCCGAACAGGGAGCATCCACCAAAATCTTTGTAAAAAACCCAGGCAAAGCCTCTGCCAAGCGCTCCGGTGCCTCACTTGTTACGCAGCTATTGGTAATCCCGAAAAGCTCCAAATTCTTAAGCAGCGCCATTGACCGGGAATGGCTGATATCATTGGCAAACAAAATTCCCTCGCCCTTTAATTTCACTCCAAGCTCCGTCGCCTTCCCGCCAGGCGCCGCGCACAAATCCAGCACCCGATCTCCGGGCTTAACCGGGAGCAGGCTGGCAGGCGTCATAGCACTTGGCTCCTGCAGATAATAAAGTCCTGCATAATAATCTGCGTCCTTAGAAGCCGTCCACGAGGAATCATACCAGTATCCGTTTCCAATCCAGGGAACCTTCTTAAGTCCATGCATCCCCTGATGCCTTTGGAAAAACGTCTCCCCGCTTATTTTTTTCTCATTTACCCTGAGCCCCCGGTTCCATTCCCGGTCGAACGACGCCAGATACTGCGCCATTTCCTCTTCCCCCAAAAGCCCTTCCATCTCCTCCAGAAACGCCCTGGGAAGCCTCTCTATTTGCTCTGCCATCGATTTTCCTCTCTTTTTCTGCATTTATCTCAATAATCCGCCTGCCGGATAAATCTCTCGCTATAGCGCAGAACCCAATATGGATTCACGCTTAATTCCTCATAATGATCGGTCTTAAGATAAATTCCCAAATGCAGGTGCACATCAAAGTTTCCCACCGTTCCCTCCTGCACCCCATACCCGGAATCACCCATATAACCAAGCAGCATTCCCGGCTCTACCTTCTCTCCGACTTCCCATTCCTTTGCATAGCGGTAAAGATGGGCATAATAAAAATAAGCCCCGGAGGGCGCCCGAATCCCAATCCTCCATCCGCCCTTTTCCAGCCATCCCACCTTCTCCACCACGCCCCCTGTCATGGAAAGAACCGGATAAAATCCCCTTGGCCGGGAAGCCCCCATAATATCGCATCCCTCATGCCTTCTCTCCCCGCCGTAACTGCGCGGATCGCCAAACCCGTCGGCATAGTCCACAAACGGCGTCCCTTCCCGCATGGACACAGGCACAGGAAAACAATAAATATCCGAAAAAACCATCGCATAGCTATTCCTCAGCTTTTGAAATTCCACTGGCTTTTGCTGGCGGATTTCCTTTTCCCAGACCTTCCAGTCGGCAAGCTCCCTTACCTTAACCTCCCGCAAATCGTACTGTTTTTTGACCATACAGGCTGCTATCCGGTCAAAATCCAGCTCATCTTCCGCCAAAAAAATCTCCCCCAAATCCAGGCTGCGAAACTCCTCAGACTCCCAGGTATATGCGTTTAACTGGAAATAATCAGGATTATTTAAAAAATAATTGGTCAGTGTCATCTGATAGGCCGACATAAACAGTATTGATATCCAAATCCAAAGCATATGTATAACCAGCCTCCACATATATTGCAATAACTATATATACGCCCTCCAGGTGGAGAAAAACGCCATGAAACATAAAAAAATTTTCCGCTTCCTTCTTACCCTGTGCTTTCTGCTGCTCCTTATCTTCCCTTCCCTGTCCTTAGAAGGTGCAAGAAAAGGGCTGATTTTATGGTATCACACAGTACTCCCTACCCTGCTGCCCTTTATGATCTGCATGAACCTTATGGTCAGCTTTGGGGCCGTCCATCTCCTTGCTGCCCCCATTGCCCCGATTACCCGAAAACTCTTTGGCCTTTCTCCGTCTGGCAGCTTTGTCCTGCTGAGCGGTATGCTCTGCGGCTATCCCATGGGCGCAAAAAACTGCAGTGATTTTTTGGACAATGCACACCTGTCTCTGTCGGAAGCCCGGTGTCTCTACGCCGTCAGCAGCTTCCCCAGCCCCATGTTTTTAGCAGGCTACATGATGAACATGGTGAATTTCGGTGCTCAGCCTCTTACCAGCCCTCTTCCCCTGTGGAAAATGGCGGCAGCCATCTACCTTCCGGCAATTCCCCTGTTTTTTCTCTCCAAAGCCGTCTATTGCCCGCACTGTCTTCCTTCCTCCCCTGCCGCAAACCATGCAGCAGGCGATTCCGCAGCACAACCGTCCCAGCTATCCGTCTCTCCTTCGCTTTCCCTGGACGAGGCCCTTCTTTCTTCAATGGAAGTTATGGTCAAAATCGGCGGCTATATTATGCTGTTTTCTATCCTTGCCGCCTTTATCCGCCGCCTGCCCATCCCCTGCGCACTGCCAACTGCCCTTCTTATCACCATCGCAGAGATGACTACGGGAATTGAATACGCCTCGCTCAACTTTTCCGGTCTGCGGCGGGCGCTTATCATTTGCTTTGGCGGCGCATTTGGCGGTCTGTCCGGCGCATTTCAGGTGCACAGTGTAACAAAAAATGCCGGACTGTCTATCCGGCATTACCTGTTCTGGAAAACGGTACACGGCCTGCTGGCGGTTATCGTCCTTGCTCTTCTGACCGGCCCCCGTTAACCGGCGGATTCTGCGCTATTCCTCCTGCCAGTTCATTGCGGTTGGAGGATACGATATCATAGCTGGACTGCATCGAAGATAAAAACGCATCAAACCGCCCCTTCGCCCCTTCCATCGTGTGGTTAATAATGGTCTGCAGACTGCGGAGCATATCATCCGTATACTGAATCGAACCCTGACGGATGTTATTGGCATCCTCCACCGCCTTATCCACAATCCCCTGCGCCTGGATATTCGCCTGGTTAATCACCTCGTTCGCATTGGCATAAGCCCTCTGCATAATTTCGTGCTCATTCACCAGCTCATTTGTCTGTGCTGTCGCCTCGGCAACCATCGTATCGGCCTGACTCCTGGCCTCACTTAAAATTGCCTCCTGGTTGCTGATAATCTTCTGGTACTGCTTAATCTCATCAGGAATCCTTAAACGCAGTTCAACCAAAAGCTCTTCCAGCTCTTCCTTATTTACTAAAATCTTTGTGGTGGACAGCGGCTGATACTTACAGCTGTCGATGTATTCTTCAATCTCGTCAATTAACTGTTCAATTCTGCTCATCACTTTTCTCTCCTTTTTCTATCCTGCCGGTGAAGGCGGCAGACATCCGCACTCTGCTTCTCCTTCTGCACATGCGCACTTACATCATCCTAATTTCTTTATCTGTGCGTACTTACCCAGCATCTTCTCTGCAATCTGCGGATGCAGAAACTCTCCGATTTCTCCCCCCAAAGAAGCAATTTCCTTTACAATACTTGAACTTAAATAGGAATATTTTAAACTGGTCGCCAGAAACATCGTATCGATCTCCGGTGCAATCACCCGGTTTGTCTGCGCCAGCTGAAGCTCATACTCAAAATCTGTAACAGCCCGCAGCCCGCGGATCATCACCTGTGCATGGTTTTTGCGGGCAAAATCAATCGTCAGCCCGTCAAAACACTGGATTTCCACATTGGGAAGCTGGCAGGTCACACTTTTTAGCATCTCCACCCTCTCTTCCACCGTAAACAGCGGCTTTTTCGCCTGATTATTCAGCACGCCAATAATTACGCGATCCATAATCTCCGACGTCCGCACAATAATATCATAATGCCCCAACGTCACCGGGTCAAAACTGCCCGGATATACAGCAGTCGTCATCTAACAATCTCCTTTAGCCGTAAATATATGTTTATTAGTTTTGTAATCCTTCACACGCAAAAGCTTCCATCCAAGATCGGTTATAAACACCTCGCTGGTCTCCTTAGAAGCTTCAATAATCACCGTCGTCTCCTGATCTGCCAGGCAGGAATGGGTTAAATACTCCAGCACCGATCTTTCCCACCCGCAGTTATACGGAGGGTCCATAAAAATATAGTCGAAGGCTTCCAGGGTATGGCTCTCCCCCTGGTTGGACTGCAGCTTTTTCAGAGCAGAAAAAACATCCATCTGCATTACAACCGCTTTATCCGCCAAATGTGTCACACTTAAATTTTCCCGGATACAAGCAGCCGCAGAAGGATTATTTTCCACAAAAACCGCCTTCCTCGCCCCACGGCTTAAGGCCTCAATCCCTATCGCTCCGCTGCCTGAAAATAAATCCAGAAACAGACATCCGGGAACCTGATACTGTAGCATATTAAAAAGGGTTTCCTTAATCCGATCTGTCGTGGGCCTGGTATCCAACCCCTCTATCGTTTTCAGCGCCATACGCCTGGCACTTCCTGCGATAACTCTCATTGATCATTCCTCTATTATACTTTCACTCTGCCCTTCAGATTTTTTCCAAAAAATTCCAGACAGGCCTTAAATTTCACCTCTTAGTATAATATGAATATTCCAGATATACAAGGGATTTTTCAAGTTTTTTCTGGTTTTGTAAGAAATTACAATAGACTGAAAGAGAATATTAAAGAAATGCGGCAAAAGAATATGCTGGCGGCGCTTCCCTGCATTTTGATTATAAGTATTCCAGAAAAAACTCTGTATTCAAATTTCCAGCTCCGCCTACCATGCCGTAAATTGATGAATCAATGATGAGATTTCGATTGGTTTACACTATGGTTAATTTTTTTGTATTAGAATATGTATTATAATCTGTAATTCTACAACGTGTTGTAATCTCGCACCTATATGCTTATTGACAAAAATACAAGGAAAAGATATAATATTGAACTATAAATATAGAGTTTTAATATCTTTTTCCAAAAATACGGAGAAATAACATTTAATGATATTCAGCGATAAAGACATCAAAAAGCACATCCAAAACACCAATACACCCTTACTCGAACCGTTTTCAGAGGAGTTTCCAGAAAATAAATTATTCGCTTATTTCATTATTATTGTGGCTCTTTTAGTATGTATTCTGCTTATATGGGCAGAATCTGGAAAGGACTAAAACGATTATGCAATTTGAACATCGTGAAATATTATCCGGACACTATTATCGACATTTTAAAGGCAATATTTATCAGGTAATTGGAATTGCCACTCACACAGAAACAGAAGAAAAAATGGTTGTAATCCCCCCCGAAAGGAGCCCTGCACATGAATCCAGTAATTGAAACCATCTTAAACCGAAGAAGCACCCGCAGCTTTTCCCAAAAACCCATAGCCAGGGATGACATTCAAACCATCGTCAATTGTGCCCTCCACGCCCCCAGCGGCATGGGACGGCAGACGTGGAAGTTTACGGTTATTATGCATCGGGAAAAGATCCAAAAGCTTGCAGCAGTTATAGGAAAAGAACTGGGAAGAGAAGGCTACAACATGTATGCGCCGGAGGTATTAATCATCCCCTCCAACGAAGAGGACAGCCCCTTTGGTATAGAGGATAATGCCTGTGCCATGGAAAATATTTATCTGGCAGCAGAGGCCCTTGGCATCGGCTGTGTGTGGATTAACCAAATCCGTACGATCTGTCATGTCCCTGCGATCCGTGAGATCTTAAACGAATGGGAAATTCCTTCGAATCATGTTATCTATGGAATGGCTGCCTTAGGCTACCGCGATGATACCCCTGTCCAGCCGAAAGAGAGAATCGGAAAAGTTGTCTACATCCAATAAATGCAAAAAGAAAAGAACTGCTGCAGTACAACGCTTCCGAAAAAGCATCATCATACTGCGGCAGTTCTTCTTCGCCCTTTTCTGTTTTTCTCTTCTAAAGCACTGTCCATGCAAACATACTGTCTCTTTCTCAAGCACCATCGTTGCAGACGTACTGTCTCTTTAAAAGCATTATCGTTTTACCATGCTGCCTCTTTAAAAATACAATACTATCGACGTTTCCGTCACTGACAGTTCCTTAAAAAAGCATTTTACAGATTCCGGCAATGGTCGCTTTTTAGCAGTGTTTACTTACCTGCCATCTGGCGTTCCTGGGCTTCAATCATCTTTTTCACCATATAACCGCCCACAGAACCATTCTGAGCAGAGGTTAAATTACCATTGTAGCCGTTGCTTAACGGTACGCCGATTTCATTTGCCACCTCCATTTTCAGACGGTTCATTGCTTCCTTTGCCTCAGGTACATTTGTAGTGTTAGAAGAATTGCTTGCCATAACTTGTGCCTCCTTTTCTTCATAGGCCGCATGACACATTGACTTCTGTCTTTCCTCAGTGTTTCCTAAGATGTTTCATGCGGTTTGTTTTTTGCTACAATCCTATTATGTGCTTAAACGCCAGGAATACACTAGAAGGTTTTTCGAAAAATGTCAGATTTTAACTTTCGGACTTGCTGACCGATTTTCAGCACTGGCACACAACTCTTTTCACCCTGCATTTATCAAACCTGTAAAATAAGGAGAGTCTACAAATTCACCTTTTCCAACCCTTCCTGCACATATTCTTCCAACTTCCTTTTTAACGCCTGATGCCCTTCTTTTTCTAATTCCGGGTCACTCTCCAAAAGATGATTAACCTCCTCAGAAATTGTCTTTAATAAATTGGCGTCCGTAAAAATATCCGCCAGCTTAAATTCCATCTCCCCGCTCTGACGTATGCCGAAAATATCGCCTGGTCCGCGCAGCTTTAAATCTTCTGAGGCGATGTAAAAACCATCATTGGAGTGATTTAAAATATCCAGCCGTTTATTGCTGTCCTCATCCTGAACGCAATTGATCATAATACAATACGACTGATAGTTTCCCCTCCCTACCCGGCCTCTGAGCTGATGAAGCTGGGCGAGGCCAAAGCGCTCGGCGTTTTCAATCATCATCACCGTGGCATTGGGCACATTGACCCCCACTTCAATTACCGTCGTGGAAACCAATACCTGGATTTCTCCTGCGGCAAAGGCTTCCATAATCTGATTCTTTTCTTTCCCCTTCAATTTTCCATGGAGGTATTCGACCCGAATCGATTCCGGCAATTCCTTTCTTAATTGCTTTGTATAGTCCAGGACATTTTCCGCCTCGATCATCTCGCTCTCTTCCACCATCGGGCAAATCACATAGGCCTGCCTTCCCTGGGCAACCTGACGGGTAATAAAGGCATAAGCGTTTTTCCGGTAATCTGTTCCCACCACACAGTTTTTAATAGGAAGACGATTGGCAGGAAGCTGATCGACAACGGAAATATCCAAATCACCGTAAAGAATAATCGCCAGTGTCCGGGGAATCGGCGTAGCACTCATCACCATCACATGAGGGCGTTGTTTACTCTTTTCACCCAATGCCTCACGCTGTCCCACACCAAATCGATGCTGTTCGTCGGTGATCACCAGGGCAAGCGAGGCATATTCGACCTTTTCCTGAATCAGGGCATGAGTTCCCACAATAATCTTTGCCTCACCCGAACGGATTTTTTCATACGCCAGCCGCTTTTCCCTCACCGTCATCGACCCTGTAACCAAAACAACCGTACCTTCCATCTCTTCTCCCAGAATTTCGCGATTTGCCGCAAAAAGCTGCTCCATCGATTCGGCGTGCTGCCTGGCAAGGACTTCCGTGGGAACCATCAGGGCACCCTGAAAGCCATTGCCCGCCGTTAAAAGAAGGGCTAAAATTGCCAATATCGTCTTTCCCGACCCCACATCCCCCTGAATCAAACGGTTCATGGCCTGTCCGCCCTTCATATCTTTCTGAATTTCCTGCCAGGTCCTCTCCTGGGCCTGGGTCAAAGCATAGGGAAGGGCCTTTTGAAACACATCCACAGCACGTACATCCTGCATCACAAAATCTGATTTCTGCACGCCCCTCTGTTCCCTCAGCCTTCGGACGCCGAGCAAAAAGAAGAAAAACTCCTCAAAGACCAGGCGTTTTCTTGCTGTAAGAAGTTCTTCTTCGTCTCCGGGAAAATGAATGTGCGTCAGGGCAGATGAATGATCAGTCAAACCGTATTTCTCCACCAGATTTTGCGGAAGGTACTCCGGCTCCTCTTCCCTTAGCTTAAGCGCCTGGGCCACGGCACGGCTGATGGTTTTATTTCCCAGCCCCTTTGTCTGCCCGTAAACCGGCTGAAGAGAATGGACAAGCTTCTGGTAAGCTTCCGGTAAAAAAATTTCCGGCTGCTCCATCAACAGCCGGCTCTTTTTCCTCGCCACGCGCCCGCGGAAAATATATAATGTACCTGTCTTTATATTCGTCCGCAGATAAGGCATATTATACCAGGTTAACTGGATCGTTCCGGTTAAATCCTTAAGAACAGCCACTACAATCTGCATTTCACCCGCGCGGAGAAGTTCCGGCGGCTTTGCCAGCACACCGGAAACTGTTCCCACACAGCCTTCCTTTTGCTCTCCCACCGTCACTGGCTCATGAAAAGTATCATAGGCTCTGGGATAATACTGCAGCAAATCTGCTGTCGTTGCAACACCCAGCTTCCGAAAAAGCTTCCCTGTTTTTTCTCCAATTCCTTTAATTTCCTCGACAGGCTGTGGTTCTCTCCTCATCGCATCGATATAACCTTTCTTCCTTAATCCTCAAACCTTTTTTATTCCACGGAAATCATATAATAGTACACCGGCTGGCCCCCGTTTTGAAGTTCAATTTCCAGTTCCGGGAATTTCTCCTGTGCCTGATCAAAAAGCCGGTTGGCAGAAGCCTCATCCACCTCGGCGCCATAATAAATCGTCACCAGCTCCGAATCCTTATCCTGCATCTCCTCTAAAGCCTTTAAGGCGGCTGCGTTCACCGATTTCTCCACTGCCAGCATACCCTGATCGCCAATCGCCATGATATCCCCTTCTTCAATGTCCATGCCGTCAATATTCGTCGTGCGCACCGCGTAAGTCACCTGTCCGGTTTTTACCTTCTTCATCTCCGCAATCATTGTTTCAAGATTATCCTCTGCGCTTAAATCCGGCATAAAATTAATCAGGGCGGTGATTCCCTGGGGAACCGTTTTGGAAGGAACTACTACAATCTCCTTCCTCTCAGCCAATTGGGCCGCTTGCTGGGCCGCCAGAATAATGTTTTTATTATTCGGAAAGACAAAGATAACATCCGCATTTACCTGATCAATTGCAGTTAAGATATCCTCCGTGCTGGGATTCATCGTCTGTCCGCCTTCGATCAGATAATCCGCGCCGATTCCCTTAAAGATTTCTGTAAGTCCCTCGCCCACGGACACAGCGATAAAGCCATAGGGTTTCCTTGGCTCCTCCTTTATCTTCGGTGCCTTTTTCTTATCCTCTTCCTTCTGCCGGGCGGCAACCTGCTGGGCGTCCTTAATCAGTCTCTCCTGGTGCTCCTCCCGCATATTATCCACCTTCATCCGGGAAAGCGATCCATAGGTCAATGCCTTTTCAAAGGCAAGTCCGGGATGGTTCGTATGCACATGAACCTTAACCACCTCTTCATCCGCCACAACCACAATCGAATCACCAAGCTCCTCCAGATAAGCCTTTAGCTCCAGCTCATTTTCCTCGGTAAATTCCTTTTCCGCATTTATAATAAATTCTGTGCAATATCCAAACTTAATATCTGCTGTTTCCAGCCGGGCAGCGTCCACACCGCCGGCACCTTCTCTTACGGCATCTTCCGCCAGCCCTTTAGCTGTATTCTCCCCGTCAGAGGATACAAACACTTCTTTGCCCTTAAGGCCTTCAAGACAGCCCTTAACCACCTGCATCAGACCCTGTCCGCCGGAATCCACCACGCCTGCCTGCTTTAATACAGGAAGCATCTCAGGTGTCTGACTTAATACATAATCTCCTTCGGCAATAATTTTTTCACAAAAATCCAGAATATCATCGGTCTGGTCAACCAGCTCCGCCGCCTTTTCCGACATTCCCTTTGCCACGGTAAGGATTGTTCCTTCCTTGGGCTTCATCACCGCTTTATAGGCCGTCTCTGTAGCCCGCACCAGAGCAGCAGCCAAAACTTCCCGGTTAATCTCCTGGCAATCCTTGATTTCTTTTGTAAATCCGCGGAAAAGCTGCGATAAAATAACACCGGAATTTCCCCTGGCTCCGCGAAGTGACCCCGAAGAAATCGCCTTAGCCAAAGCCTTCATCGTCGGTTCCTCAATGGCGGCAACCTCTCTGGCAGCAGACATTATCGTCAATGTCATATTCGTCCCCGTATCTCCGTCGGGAACAGGGAATACATTTAATTCATTAATCCATTCCTTTTTTGCTTCCAGGCTGCTTGCTCCGGCTAAAAAGGCTTTCTGGAGCAGTTTTGCGTCAATGGTATTCATATCACCGGTTTCCTCCTTAATCAATCACTCTCACACCTTCGACAAAGATATTGATTTTGTCAACCTCCATCCCGGTGAATGCTTCGACTTTGTATTTTACATTTTCAATCAGGTTATCCGCAACCGCACAAATGCTGACGCCGTACGCCACGATAACATGAAAATCAATACTCATATGGTTATCCTTAATCTCCACAGTAATGCCATGGGTCAGGCTTTCCCGCTTTAACAGCTTAACCAGGCCGTCCTTCATGCTGACCGCTGCCATCCCCACAATACCAAAACACTCCACCGCCGTAATCCCGGCATACATGGCAATAACCTCTGAGCTAATCTGGATCTCTCCCAGCTTATTCATAATCCGAGCTTTCATTCTAAAGCCTCCTCTGCAATAACAACTTCTGCCGCAAGGCGACAGCAAAAATTTATCTAAAATTAAGTATACACTATTTTTCAAAAAAAAGAAACGAATTTTTATTTTTCTCTTGCTTTT
>CAJUDX010000069.1 GCA_910584785.1 uncultured Lachnospiraceae bacterium
AAAAATATATAATATTTGTTAAAATATTAGGATAAAATGCATTAAGAATTGATTAAATATTCAAAAAAATTGTTATAATTTACAAAACATTTGACATTCCGCACAGCATATGATATTATAAGGCGGGGTTTCACATAAATTTGAAAAGGGAGGGAATCGGAATGTCGATATTGGAGGTGTTCGATGGGTCCGAAGTTTTAATTGATTTAAAAGAACGAATAAACGATTTACTGAATAATGATTTTGAGGTGGTAAAGGCATGTGATATTGTATGCAGGGCTACGGGAGAAATATTGAAAGAATACTATAAGACATCTATGCCAATAATCTTTCCAATTGATATAAGAGGAATTGTAAAATATTATAATATCCATATCTATGAAACAAATCTTAATTCCGGTATTGGATTTAGGATAGAAAAAATTAATGGTTATTATAGAAAGACAAAAACTGGAAATCATGAGATAAATCTTGAAAATCGTGACAGTGAATTTACAAAACGTTATATTTTGGCCCATGAATTTGGACATTTTATTGCAGCGGAATTATTGAATCAAGAAAATTCCAGTATGAATTCATATTGCACAGATCCGTTTTTCCCTAAAAGATGGATGGAGATTTTTTCTGATTTAGTTGCAACTTTTTTGATGTTTCCACCGATACAGTTATTAAGTTATCTGGAAAAGTATACAGAACGAATGAAATATCAAAATAACTATCCTATAGATTCTTCTGCATGGCTGACGGATTTAGGTCGGAAAGCACAAATTCCTTTGTATTTTACAATTTCATCTTATCAATACATTAAATTATATATGTGCTGGTTGTATAATCATCAAGATTCTTTGGAAAAAATTATGGAGCCATGTGATGTTATAAAATTTAAAGGAGATTATAAAAAGTTTTTTAAGTGAATCATTTTAAACAAAATTGATAAGTGCCCGCCAGGCAAAAGTATTGCTTGGCGGCTAATTTTTGCTTTTAAATAAAAGTATTGTATCACCAATTTCAATCCAATTCTTTTGACATCTGAAATAGGTTAAGTGTTTCACTAATTCGGTAAAAGGGCAGTTTGCACCGCTTTGCAAGTTGTTCGTCGCAATCGAGTCTCCTGCAAGAAAAGACGCTGTTTTATCAATGCCTGGATACTTCTGCATTGCCATTTCAATCATGCCTGTTTCTGGTTTTCTGCAGTGGCATGGTTGATTCCGTGCATGAGGGCATATGAATATATCTAACAGATCGATGTCCATAGTGCTTAATTTTGCGCACATGGTATCGCTTAATGTCTTATATCTTGAATAGCTTATGTATCCTTCATCAATAATAGATTGGTTGGTAATAATGATAATTTCGTAGCCCTTATTGCTTATATTTTTCATCCCTTTAAGCGAATAGGGGAGAAATTCAAGTTCATAAACTTCTGACCAATGCTCGTTCATATAGTCTTTGACAATTGTACCATCACGATCTAAAAAGGCAACCTTCATTATGGACTCCTCTCCTGTAAGGCGGAAATGATGCTGTTTGTCTGGCTTGTTTTTTGCGTTCCCTTCGTTTTTGTTTAGACTGTTCTTCCTTCTTATGATTGCACTATTATACATCACCTGTCTGTAAAATGGAATTGCTTTGGAATGATAATTTTAGAATGACAGCAATAAAAAAGATTGTATGTAAAAGAAAAACTATGGTACAATATTAGGCATGATAGGAGGGGGATTATGGCATTACATGTTTATACAAGTGAGAGATTTCTCCCCCCAGGAAATACGTCTGGTTTTATGGGGGGATAGCTATTTTGATACACATACTTATTTATTAACCGATACCTTAGTAACTGGCATACTGTGGGCAGTAGACAAAGCGAAGTATAACAATAAGAACTCTTTTATAAGCAGAGTGCCGAAAATAGGGACTTTAAATAAGAACTATCTTAGCAGTGGTACAAAAACGTTGTTAAATATTATCAATCACCCGGATATTTGTTTCAGCATTGAAACCTGTGGGGGTAATGCTTTAGATTTTTTCCTTATCTGCATTCCGGTAATATATTGTGGAGGTTAGCTGTTTTAAATTATGCGTGAGATTCAACGGAATGTGATATCATTTTAGATGGCAGCAGGCAATACACAAATATTTTCCGGTTTTTGGAAACACTATGTAGTTTTTTAATGGCAGTACACATGCATTAGATAAGTTAAAGCGGATAATGCAGCGAGATGGAATGGAAACTTACTATATTATATTTTATGATGTTTCGCCAAATAATATAAATACCGTAAATGGATATAGGGATTTAGTGATCCGATGCAAGTCATTTAAAAATGTTTATATTCTGCCTATTATCTGTATTGAGTATTTTTTTGTACATATGTTAAGAGATATGAAGGTATTGCAATTTGGAGTTAAGTTAGAGCTGTTTATTCATTATTTGGTGGTTGAATTTGATTGGAATAAATTTTTAAGTGAATATAGGGAAGGCGAATTTTTGTTCACCTATAAGGAAAATTAAAAGAACAAAAAATTACCTGGTGCGATAAAATCTTTAGAAAAAAGTTATAAATATATCCTGGAAAAACAGCTTTATGTATGTTTGAACAACCATAATAGTGAATCAAGAAATAACGGTGGGTGGTTTTATAAGAATGATTGTAATTGTGAGGGATGTTCTCTTAGTCAAAAGTATACAAAAGCTTATAAGGCCGAGCGATTAGTGTCATCACTGCCCATATTTATGATAATATCAAGAGAGCACAAAATGCTTTTAAAATGTTATGGTATTGATATAGAACCTGCGTCCATAGATAAAGCGGTTCGTAAGCAGGCTGATTTTTATAAGCGATTATCTGAAAATATGGGGTTTACAAATATATTCAGTGCAGATGTAATTGATACACCAGATATAAAATTATAGAGTATGGATGATGCAAAGGAGTTATGATGAAACAAACCCAATGGAGAATACAGGCGAAAAAAGCAGATTTTGAGTCCATCGGCGCCGAATTTGGCATCAGTCCGGTGACGGCGCGGCTGATTCGGAATCGGAACGTGATCGGGAGAGAATCGATTAACCGCTACCTGAACGGAAAAATTGACGCTCTCTACGACCCCATGCTTTTGCCGGATATGAAAAAGGCGCTTTTGCTTTTAAGGCAGAAAATAGAAGAAGGAAAAACCATCCGTATTGTCGGCGATTATGATATTGACGGGATTTGTTCGACTTATCTGCTTTACCGTGCACTTTGCCGTGTAGGGGCGAGGGTGGACTACGAAATTCCGGATCGGATTAAAGATGGTTACGGGATTAACACTTCGATTATCCAGGCGGCGGCAGAGGACGGGATAGATACGATTTTAACCTGCGATAACGGGATTTCGGCTATCGACCAGGCAAAACTTGCGGCGGATTTGGGGATAACCATGATTATCACCGATCACCACGATATCCGCCAGGATGAATCAGGAAATGATCTCCTTCCGGCAGCGTTGGCTATTGTTAATCCCAAGCGCCGTGACAGTATCTATCCTTACCCGGAAATCTGCGGCGGGATGGTTGCCTATAAGCTGGTGAAAGGTTTATATCAGCTTTTTTCTGTCCCTGAAACAGAGTGGGAGGATTTAATCGAGTTTGCCGCCCTGGCTACCGTGGGCGATGTGATGAAGCTGCAGGATGAAAATCGGATTGTTGTTAAAGAAGGGTTAAAGCACATCGCCAGGACACAAAATATCGGACTTAGAAAGCTGATGGAAAAAAATAACCTAAATCCTGCCCGGATAACCGCTTATCATATCGGTTTTGTAATAGGGCCGTGTTTAAATGCCAGCGGTCGTCTGGAAACGGCAAAACTGGCGCTTTCCCTGCTGCTTTCTGAAGATGAAGGAGAAGCCGATGAACTGGCTGGAAAGTTAAAGGAATTAAATGATATCCGCAAAGAAATGACGGTAAAAAATGTGGAACTTGCCGCCGATATTGTAGAACGGGAGTATGCCGATGATTGGGTCTTGGTGGTCTTTTTGCCGGAATGTCATGAATCGTTAGCGGGAATTGTCGCCGGAAGGCTTAGAGAGCGCTTTTATAAACCGGCGCTTGTCTTAACCCAGGGAGAAGAGTCCGTGAAAGGTTCCGGGCGTTCGATTGAGAGCTACCATATGTTTGAAGCTTTGGTGGAGGCTCAGGATCTTCTGCTGAAATTCGGGGGCCATCCCATGGCGGCAGGGCTTTCCTTAGTAAAGGAAAATATCGAAGCCTTTCGACGCCGCTTAAATGAAGCAGCGCACAAAAAGCTGACCCCGGAGGATTTTATTGAAAAAATCTGGATTGATGTTCCTCTGCCGTTAGAATATATCACAGAACCGCTGATTAAGGAAGTCAGCCTTTTAGAGCCTTTTGGTCAGGGCAATGAAAAGCCGCAGTTTGCCCAGCGCAATTTGTTTATCCGAAGTGTCCGGGTGGCAGGGAAAAACCGCAATGTTGTGATGCTCAGTCTGGTGACGGAATCCGGCTTTATGATGGAAGCAAGGTGGTTTGGCGAGGGAGATAAGTTTATGGAAGAGATGGGCAGCTGCCGCCATATCGATGTGATTTATTACCCGGAAATCAATGAATATAATGGAAGGCGGACGATGCAGATTATTTTGCGGGAATACCGGTTTTCAGCTTAATGGGGGGAATTATCCAGGGGATGCATGATAACTTCCATTGCTGTATTTACATTCCCAGTAATCTGTGCTAAACTTAGAAAAATTATAAAACAATCTGTCCGGGAAGCTGTAAAAGGGTGCTTTGTCTTGCAGGCATGTTAAAATTCCCTGGATAAAATGGAAAAGAAGAGGAGCAAAACATTATGGTAAATCAAGTGATGGAGTTTATTTCCCGTTTTGACCCGGAAGTGGGACAGGCGATTGAAGCAGAGGCGACCAGGCAGAGGAGGAATCTGGAACTGATTGCTTCAGAAAATATCGTATCCGAGCCGGTGATGATGGCGATGGGTACGGTGCTGACAAATAAATATGCGGAAGGGTATTCAGGAAAGCGCTATTACGGCGGCTGCCAGTGCGTGGATGTGGTGGAAACCATTGCCATTGAGAGGGCAAAGAAGCTGTTTGGTTGTGATTATGCGAATGTACAGCCCCATTCCGGCGCGCAGGCCAATATGGCGGTATTTATCGCTATGCTGGAGCCGGGCGATACGGTTATGGGTATGAGTTTGGACTGCGGGGGGCATTTAACCCATGGTTCACCTGTGAATTTTTCTGGAAAATATTTTCATATCGTTCCTTATGGCGTGAATGAAGAGGGATGGATTGATTACAGCGAGGTTGAACGTCTGGCGATGGAAAATAAGCCGAAACTGATTGTCGCCGGGGCCAGCGCCTATGGAAGAGTAATTGATTTTAAGCGCTTCCGTGAGATTGCCGATAAGTGCGGTGCCTATTTAATGGTAGATATGGCGCATATCGCCGGGCTGGTTGCTGCCGGGCTTCATCCAAGCCCAATTCCCTACGCCCATGTGGTGACGACGACGACCCACAAAACCTTAAGAGGGCCAAGAGGCGGTTTGATTCTGGCTAATCAGGAGGCGGCAGATAAGTTTAACTTTAATAAGGCAATTTTTCCGGGAACCCAGGGCGGGCCATTAGAGCACATTATCGCAGGTAAGGCGGTATGCTTTGGCGAGGCATTAAAGCCGGAGTTTAAGACCTACCAGGAACAGGTGGTAAAAAATGCAAAGGCACTGGCGGCGGCACTTGAAAAACAGGGCTTTACTATCTTAACCGGAGGTACGGATAATCACTTAATGCTGGTTGATCTGCGGGGGATGGATGTATCGGGGAAGGAACTGCAGAACCGCTGCGATGAAGTGTTCATTACCTTAAATAAGAACACAGTTCCCAATGATCCGAGAAGTCCGTTTGTCACTTCGGGAGTACGTATCGGAACCCCGGCTGTGACCACCAGGGGACTGAAAGAAGAGGATATGGATAAGATTGCCGAGTGTATCTGGCTGGCAGCTACGGATTTTGAGGCAAAGGCCGATTACATCCGCGGGGAAGTGGAGAAGATTTGCAGAAAGTATCCGCTGTATGAAGGATAAGAAGATTTGCGGAAAATATCCGCTGTGTGAAGGATAAGAAGATTTGCGGAAAATATCCGCTGTGTGAAGGATAAGAAGATTTGCGGAAAATATCCGCTGTATGAAGGATAAGAACAGGAATTAAAGATAGCACATGATTTCTATGGATGAAAGCAGTCGATAGAAGTTATGTGCTTTTTCTGCACATTTCCGATTAGGTGGCCTAAGTTCAGGTATTCCAAGAGTGCCCGCCGGAGTGTGCCGCCGGATTTTCCTGATAATGGAAGGGAATCAGGGATAACAAAATGTCATTTGTAGTTTTTTACAACTATTGTAGATAATGCTGTATTTTGCAAAGAAAAATTGTTAATTATCAATAAAAATATGAAATAATTAAAAAAGCCTTGACTTTTTCTTTGTGCAATATTATAATCACTGATATAATCAGTAATGCAACTAGAAAGAATACCAGAAGGAAAGGGTGAAAGAAAAACGTTTTACCCGCACCTGTTTGTACCCAAAGGGTATGGTATGATGTGAAATATGCACAGAATGGAGGAAACGATGAAGAAAAGGGAGAGGGTTTTTGCTGCGGTTCGCAGAGAGGCCGTGGATCATGTACCTACAGGGTTTTCACTGCATTTCCCGGAGGAATGTAAGACCGGGGAGAAGGCGGTTGAGGCGCATTTACAGTTTTTTAAGGAAACGGACACCGACATTATCAAGATAATGAATGAAAATCTGGTGCCGGATGTGGGAGACATTCTCCGACCGGAAGATTGGGATAAGATTCCGTCCTATTCCTTAAAGGATCGTTTTATGCAGTCACAGCTGGATATGGTAAAGAGGATTCTGGAAAAGGCAGATAAGGATGCATTTTCGCTGGGAACTCTGCATGGGATTTGCGCGTCGGCGATTCATCCGATCGAAGCACGGTACGGCTATACGCGGGTCCGAGAGATGTTTTGTGAGCATTTGAGAGAGAATAAGGGGCCTCTGCTGGAAGCCTGGAAGCGGATTACCGAGGGGATGTGCCTTCTGGTAACGGCATATAAGGAACTGGGGCTGGATGGGATTTATTATGCCGGATTAGGGGCGGAGAAGAGGTACTTTACCGATGAAGAGTTTGCAGAATGCATTGTCCCGTTCGATAAGGAGATACTAAAGACGGCAAAGGATGCCGGATGTGTGAATTTCCTTCATATGTGCAAGGATGGCTTGGAAATGGAGCGCTATGCTTCTTATGCTGATTTGGCGGATGTGGTAAACTGGGGTGTCTATGAAACGGATTTTAGCCTTGAGGACGGGAGAAAGCTGTTTCCCGGAAAGACGATTATGGGCGGGCTGCAAAACCGCGAGGGTGTGATAGTGGACGGGACACTTCAGGAGCTTAGGGAAGCGTCGAAAGCAGTGATTCAGGGCTTTGGCAAGGAAGGTTTTATTTTGGGGGCAGACTGTACCCTGCCG
Source organism: uncultured Lachnospiraceae bacterium (assembly GCA_910584785.1). Lineage (GTDB taxonomy): Bacteria > Bacillota > Clostridia > Lachnospirales > Lachnospiraceae > Caccovicinus. The sequence goes on from CAJUDX010000069.1 coordinate 7,542, forward strand.
ACGGAGATTTCTTATGGGCGGATTCGGGCGATTGCCGAGGCAGCCAGGGAAATATAGCAAAAATAAAGGTAGAAGGAGGAGAGGTTGATGAAAAAGAGAATATGGGCAGGTATGCTGACAGCAGCGATAGCAGCAGGAATACTGACAGGATGCGGCGGAAGCGGTTCAGAGACAACTGCGGCAGCAGGCGGGGATAATAAGCAGGCAGAAAGCACGGCAGCAGCGGGCGCAGATAAGCAGGAAGCAGGAAATAGCCAGGAAGCGGCAGGGGGAGAGCGGAAGGCATTTCCCGCAGGAACGATCACCATGTACGGCACAGGGCAGCCGCAGTATTTGCTGGAATATTTTAATGCATGGCTGGAAAGAAACCAGGATATTGCCGCAGGGATTACCTTGGAGATGGTACAGACGGAAGGCACGGCACAGAGCCGGGAGCGGATTACGATGACTGCACTGGCTGGGGCGGACGATGATTTGCCGGATGCTGTTTATCTTGACCCGGTAAATATTATGGATCTTTCTCAGGCGGGCTTACTCAGGGATGAGACCGAGTATTTACAGCCGTATCTGTCGGAGTTTGTAGACGGTGCAGCGAATGACGCAACCATTAATGGAAAGATTTACGGATTGCCGGATGCGGTGCGGCCGAATGTATTATTTTATAACCAGGAAATTTTTGATAAGTACGAGGTTGACCCGGCGATGATGAGTACCTTTGAGGGCTATATCGAGGCTGGACGGCAGTTAAAGGAAAAGAGTAACGGAAGCGTGTATTTATCCTATGTCAGCCCCAGCAGCAAGACCTGGAGATATTGGGGAAGAAGAGGTTTAATGCCTCAGGCCAATGCTAAGATTTGGGATGATGCAGGAAATGTAGTGATTGGCGAAGATCCGGGAACGAAGCTTGCCCTTACCACACTTGATACCATGATGCAGGAAGGACTGCTTTTAAAATCTGAGATTATGGAACCGGCGCTGTACGATGCGATTAATAATCAGCAGGTGGCAACCTTCTATATCGGTGCATTTTGGGATGAATTTCTGCGCAAGAACTGCCAGGCTGTATCCGGGCAGTGGCGGGTAATGGCCAGCCCTATCTTTGAAGAAGTTGGAACAACCGGCGCTCCGGTTTCCACATATTTTTGCATTGTCAATAAGGGAGATAATACTTATGCAGAGTTACTGGAGATGATGTGGCATGATTTCCACTTTGATGTTGAGTCCAGAAATGCATGGGTTTCCAAGATGGAAGCAGATAATGCGCCTTATGCTAATCCGATTACCAAAACTTTGCTGGAAGATGAGTTTTGGAAGGAACCATCAGAATATTACGGCGGGATGTCCTTTAGGGAGATGGAAGGCAAGTGCCTTGCCAATGGTTCAAAGAACCTTGTGGTAACGCCTCAGGATGCACAGGCCGATGAAATTATTTCAGCAGAATTGGAAACTTATATTGCAGGAAATCAGAGCATTGAGGATGCCATTGCCAATATGGATAAGAACTTAAAGGCAAAGATAGGGACGGCAGAAATTATCCAATAGAGTGACGGACTTCCCTGATAGGTTGAAAAGTGAAATACTGGATAATGGACGGGTTCAGGCTGCTGCAGGGTGATGATGCAGCAGCCTTTCCGCTTATCTTATCCGGGCCTGCTGTTATACAGGCAGCGAAAAAGCAGTAATCCGATACTGTGATGTAAGGAGAAATTTTCTTATAAGTATGGTTTCTTGGAGGTTTTTTAGAGTTAAGGAGGGGCTTTATGTTAAAAACATTAAAAAAATACCGTGCGCCCTATTTGTTTATTCTTCCCTTTTTTATTTTGTTTTTGGTTTTTCAGCTGATTCCTACGGTTTGGACGTTTTATATCAGCCTGACGAATTGGAGGGGAATCGGTGATCCTCAGTTTTGCGGGATGGAGAATTACCGCAAGCTGATGCTGGACAATATGTTTTGGGATGCACTGAGAAATACGGTAATTTACTGGCTGACCGGGCTGGTGTTGATTTTAGTGTTTGCTGTGCTGATAGCAAATTTATTAAATTCCGAGCTTCTTAAGGGGCGGATGTTGTTTAAGACCATAACCTTTCTGCCTAATATCTGTGCAGCGATTGCCATGGGCTTGATTTTCCGTATGCTGTTTGATGAAAATACAGGCTTAATTAATGAAGCGATGCAGGCATTAGGCGGAAAACGGATTCCGTGGATGACCAGTACAGAATATTCCAAACTGCCGGTCATTATCTTAAATGTATGGAGGAATACGCCCTGGTTTACCATGATTGTATTATCCGGGCTGTTAAATATTTCTCATGATTACTATGAGGCGGCTACCGTGGACGGGGCGGGAAGGTGGAAGCAGTTTTGGTATATTACTATGCCTTCACTAAAAAATATTCTGTTTTTCTGTTCCATAACCCTGACCGTAGACAGCTGGAAAATCTTTAATGAGTCCTATATTCTGCCTGGACCGGGAACATCGAATACTTCCCTTTTCCAATATATGTATGAGTCCGGCTTTAATATCTTTAATATGGGCTTTGCCTCAGCTATCGGTGTGATTTTAATTATTATTCTTGCGGTTTTATCCCTGGTACAGATGGTTGCCAGACGGAAGCAGGGCGAGATTTAGAAAAGGAGGAGCAGAATGGGTAGAAAAGGAAAACGGAATTTAGCTGCATGGGCATTGCATTTGGTATTAATTTTTATTTCACTGATCTGCATTCTTCCAATTTTATGGATGTGCCTGATTTCCATTAAACCGTCAACCGAAACGATGAGCGGATTTCATTCGATTTGGGTGACATCTCCTACAATGGCAAATTTTAAGCGCCTGTTTGAGATGATTCTCATTGCCCAAAATGCATGGAACAGTATATTTACTACCCTGATGGGTACGGTAACTTCCCTGTTTTTCTGTGCGCTGGCGGGCTTTGCCTTTGCCAAGTATCAGTTTCCGGGAAGAAATTTCCTGTTTTATTTTGTGATTGCAACGATGCTGGTTCCGCCAGAGGTGGGGGCGGTTCCGCTCTTTATTATTATGAAGAAATTGAATCTGGTTAACAGCCTTTGGTCGCTGGTAATTCCAAGAATCGCTACAGCCGTGGGAATTTTCTATATGCATTCCTATATCAGCGATGTACCGGATGAACTGGTGCAGGCGGCAAGAATTGACGGGTGTAAGGATTTTGGTATTTTTATTCGGATTATCCTCCCCGTGATTAAGCCGGCTTTATCGTCGTGGGCGGCAGTTACCCTGATTGCCCGCTGGAATGATTTCTTCTGGCCTCTTTTGTATCTGCGCAAACAGGCAAAATATACGTTAATGGTGACGATTTCCATGCTTCCGGTCAGCGAGGGACTTTCTACGCCCTGGCCGGTAATCTTAGCAGGAACAACACTTGTCATTATTCCCATTATTATGTTATACTTGGTATTACAGACTTTCCAGAAGGCCGGAATTATGATGGGCGCTGTTAAGGGCTGACAGGGGCCAGAGGAAAGCTTTATTTGTATCGATAAATAAGATAAGGGGACAGGCCATGGGGAATCAGTCGATTAAAACGCAGGTATATGAGAGTGTATTAAAGGATATCCTGGATGGAGTGTATCAGCCCAATGCAGTGATTAATGAAAAAACTTTAATGGAAAAGTTTGGGGTAAGCAAAACGCCGATAAGGGAAGCTCTGGTACAGCTTTGCAGTGAAGGCTATATTAAGAATATACCTCGCTTTGGTTATCAGGTGACTTCCATTACACCTAAGGAAATTTTGGAGATTTTAGAGTTTCGCAAGGTGATAGAACTGGGGGCGCTCGAAAAAATGATTATGGAGCTGACAAAGGAAGAAATCGAGGTGCTTAAGGAGCTGAACCGCCAGGTGGAGCTGGTGGACAACCAGCATGAGGTAAAGCTTCACTGGGCATTGAATCAGGATTTTCATAAAAAACTGTGCAGCTTCAGCAAAAACCGATATCTTGAAAAGGCATTGGAAGATTCCCTGCGGGTGTGTTCCAGGATTTCAAATCAATATTATGTAAAGGTGTGGGAGAATAAGCACGAAGGGGCCTATAACCACCGCAAACTGGTTCAGGCGATAGAGGACAGGGATATTGAGAGGGCGAAGGAGATTTTAGCAGAGGATATTGAGGAATTGATGAAAAACCGGGTCTGGTGAAGGGCCTGGTTTTTTAATGTGGTTTTTGGGTGTATGTTTAGGGGAATTTTGAGAAAGATTTTTGGGAAAGCTTATTTTAGGTATTTAGATCGTTCGCTCCGGCAGGACCTATTCCAACGTCACCACGCTTTCGCTCCGCATAGAACGCAGCGGACGCTAAACTCGAAAAGACCTCGTTAAGCGCCGGCGTTATATAGGGGATTCTTTATGGAATAGGCCCTGCCTGCGCTGCTGTATTGGCTTGCGAACAGGATGTAAACTTCGCTGTTTTACGATTTATTTTTAAATCTCCTTTTTAACATCGGCGCTTCGCAGTGAGCACTTAGCAAGGTCTTTTTGGTCTGATGCGTTTTATAGCATGTTAGTGTTTTTGAAAAAGTATTGGGTTATAGCTGCTCATCTGCAATTGTGAAGATGGTGGACAGTGCATTTTGTTTGATGCTCATTTTTTATTTGGTTTTGTGCGGTAAATATGATATACTTTGATTATTAATGGAGGGATAGATAGAGAAAATGATGATTTAAGAAAAGTAAAAAACAGAGAATAAGGAGGAATGGATATTGTTGTCAGAAAGGGTACATCAAATAAAGAAAATTGTAGTTATCGACGGGCAGGGTGGGAGAATGGGGAAATCGATTATTGAACAGCTTAAAAAAGGCTGCCCGGAGGATTTTCCGGCAGAAATTTATGCGCTGGGAACAAATAGTGCAGCTACGCAGGCGATGATGAAGGGCGGGGCTGATTTTGGGGCGACTGGGGAAAATCCGATTATCATTAACAGTCAGGATGCTGATTTGATTATTGGCCCTATTGGAATATTGATGGCAAATGCCCTGTTGGGGGAGATTACTCCTGCGATTTCTGTGGCTGTTGGTTCCAGCAAGGCGTATAAGATTTTGGTTCCGGTAAACCGGTGTAATCATCATATTGTGGGCTGTCAGGATGCGCCGTTAGGGGAATACCTGCGCCAGGTCTGCCAGGAGGCGGCGAGGGTTTTGGCGTTTTAGGGTAGTGGTGAGTTGATATTTTGTTAAATGGCTGGATTGAATTTTCATTGGCTGTGTTGTTGGTGGTCAGCAATAGTAGAAAGCGCAGATGGGAACCGATTAAGAAAGAGCAGGTAAAAAGAAAATAGACAGGGAGAATAGAAAAAACAAATAGAATGAATTAGAGGGGGAATAAGCAGATGAAGGATTTGTCCATCCGCTATTTAGAGCGTTTGTCGGAGCTTTATCCGACCATTGCCGCCGCGTCAACGGAGGTAATTAACCTGGAAGCCATCTTGAATCTGCCCAAGGGGACAGAACATTTTTTAACAGATATTCACGGGGAATATGAAGCCTTTTCTCATGTGCTGAAAAATGGTTCCGGGGCCGTGCGCCGGAAGGTGAATGAGGTATTTCACAATACCCTGAGTAATGAAGATAAGCAGTCGCTGGCGACCTTAATTTATTATCCCAAGGAAAAGATGAACCAGGTGCTAAAGGAGAAAAAAGACCCGGAGGACTGGTATAAAATCACGCTTTACCGTCTGATTCAGGTCTGCAAATGTGCAGCCAGCAAGTATACTCGTTCTAAAGTCAGAAAGGCTCTTCCGCCGGAGTTTGCCTATGTAATTGAGGAATTAATTGTTGAAAAAGAAGAAGGGATTGATAAGGAATCCTACTATAATGCGATTATTAAAACCATTATCCGCGTGGGGCGGGCGGAGGAGTTTATCGTGGCGCTTTGTCAGCTGATTCAGCGTCTGGTGGTGGATCACCTGCACATTGTCGGCGATATTTATGACCGAGGACCGGGGCCGCATATTATTATGGATAAGCTGATGAAGTATCACTCCATCGATATCCAGTGGGGAAATCATGACGTGCTCTGGATGGGGGCTGCAGCGGGGCAGATTAGCTGTATTGCCAACGTTATCCGCATCTGCGCCCGCTATGGGAACCTGGATATTTTAGAGGACGGCTATGGGATTAATCTGCTGCCGCTGGCGACATTTGCCCTGAATGTTTACGGGGATGATCCCTGTACCTGTTTTCAGTTAAAGGGCGGGGGCAACTGCAGTATTGATGAACGGGAGATGAACGTTAAGCTGCATAAGGCGATTTCTATTATTCAGTTTAAGGCGGAGGGGCAGCTGATTATGCGCCACCCGGAGTTTAAACTGGAAAAGAGAAACCTCCTGCACCGCATTGACTTTGCCAGGGGAACGATTGCGCTGGATGGGAAGGAATATGAACTGCTGGATAAGAACTTTCCGACCGTAAATCCGGCTGCGCCCTATGCGTTTACTGAGCAGGAGGAGGAGATTATCCGCCGCCTGGAACGGGCATTTTTAAACTGTGAAAAGCTGCAGCAGCACATGAAGTTTTTATTGGCTAAAGGAAGCTTATATAAGGTGTATAACGGGAATCTTCTCTATCATGGATGTGTACCATTAAACGCCGACGGAACGCTGAAAGAGGTGGAGATTTACGGAAAAAAGTATAAAGGGAAGGCGCTTTACGAGGTGCTGGACAGCTATGTAAGAAAGAGTTTTGTCGCGGTTAATGCAGAGGAAAAACGGCGCGGAAAAGACCTGATGTGGTATATCTGGTTGCATGAAAACTCTCCGCTGTTTGGCAAGGCGAAGATGGCGACATTTGAGCGGTATTTCCTGGCGGATAAGGAAACGCACCAGGAAGGAAAGAATCCGTATTACCGGCTGCTGGAGAAGGAAGAAGTGACGGATCGGATATTGGAAGAGTTCGGGCTTCCGGCAGAAGGGAGCCATATTATTAACGGGCATGTGCCGGTGAAAACGAAAAACGGGGAGAGTCCGGTCAAGTGCGGCGAGAAGGTGCTGATTATCGACGGCGGCTTTTCCAGGGCTTACCAGAGGGAAACCGGGATTGCGGGCTATACGCTGATTTATAATTCCTACGGGCTGATTTTAGCGGCGCATGAGCCGTTTGAATCTACGGAGGCGGCGATACAAAAGGGGAGCGATATTCATTCTGAAAGCATTGTCGTCAAGCGGGTTTCGCGGAGGAAGCTGGTGGGAGATACCGATATCGGGAAGGATATTAAGGAAAAGATTGGGGATCTCGAACAGCTTTTGGAGGCATACCGATCCGGGGTGTTGGTGGAGAGGTTTCATTCGGTTTGATATATTCCTGTTGCTTTTCTTAAAAATATAAAATCATAAAAGATAAGCGAGGTGAACATATGAAGATAAATAGTGTGGACAATTCCTTAATTTGGTCTGGCACTAGAAAAACAGAAACCAAATTTTTCAAAGCCGGTAGTTTTTCTTCAAAATTCCAG
>CAJUDX010000070.1 GCA_910584785.1 uncultured Lachnospiraceae bacterium
AAAGAAGGATTCCAGCACCGACGGCCATGCCATGCGGACTGCAACCCCTATCCTCCCCCGGTTTTCATGCATATAATGCGTAATACTTGCCATCTCTGCAACCTGACTTTCCTTTTTTTCTGCTGGTTTTCTGCATATTTTGCATTCACAATCATTCTCTGCTTTCAGCACTTTCTCGCCGATTCCCACAAAAAACCACGGTTTTGCGGCACATTCTCCCCCTCAGTATAGCATAGAACGGAAAAAAATCAAATCCTTTTCTCCTAACCCAATTGGTGACTATTACTGTTCACACGTTCACAGCAACAGGAATCTGAATCTCCGTCACAAACTGCGATGCATCGCTGGTCAGACCATCATCAATCATTGTAATTTCCCGTGAAAAGCCGCAAACCTTATAGTCATTTTTCCGAATATATTCTATTAATTTTCCATAATACTCCGGCGCCTGAGAGTGCCCTCCCTGAAAGCGGATGGTCACGCAATCCTCTGCCGGCAAAACCACAGTTTCTCCGCGGAAGCTGTCCTCCTCATCCAAAAGAATAAATACCATCTCATACGGCTGAAATCTTCCCTTTAACAGCGAAACTGCCGAAAGCCCCACACCTACCTTGCCCAAAAACGTCACAGAATTTTCTTCCTGCTGCTCCAGCTCCCGGATAAACACCTCCAGATCCAGGTAGCTTTTCGGTGTCAAGTCCGTCCGCAGCGAAGCTAGGCGGCGCGAAGGGGTACGAACAAGCGCAATTACCCCTAATTCCGAGGACAATGCATCCAAGAGCTGGTTCAGCCGGTTTTCAATTTTCTTCTGAATAATTTTAAGCTCCTGCTGCCTGCGGATCACTTCTTCCTTCTGCTGTTCCAAAAGTTCCTGTATACAGTCTATGTTCCGGTTTTTTAAAAACAGGGCAATCTGATCTAACGGCATATCCAGTACACGCAGGTAGCGAATAGTATTTAAACATTCAAACTGCCGTGTACTGTAATACCGATATCCCGTTTCCGGGTCAGTATACTCCGGCTGTACCAGACCGATTTTATCATAATACCGCAGAATACTGATGCTGATATGAAACAGCTTCGATACCTGCCCGATAGAAAAAAGCGACTTTTTATCCACCCTCTGCCCCCTAACTTTTCCGCCCTTCAAAAACAACATAAATCAACGTATAACACGCCATAATCCCGGAAACAATCGGCGCAATTTTTCCCAGCATCCCCAGATTATCCCCATAATAGGTTCCAAAAAACCATACCATGGGAATCCTGAGAAGAAGGGCGCCTGCACTGCAGCTTACCATTGTCCAGACCGTTTTCTTCCTTCCATTTAAGTACCCGTTCAGGCAAAAGACCATGGCTACCATAATATAATCATAACTGCAGGACTTAAAAAACGGCGCTCCCACAGCAATGAGTTCCTCATCTTTGGCAAATACGCGAATCATCGACTGCGGGTCAACCTGTGCCCAGAGCCAGAACATACAGGAAACAATCAGGGCAAAACTCATCCCGTACCAAAGAGATTTTTTTGCCCTCTCCGGCTTTCCTGCCCCGATATTCTGTGCCGTAATTGCCGCCAGGGCATTCGCCATCGAAGTGGCCGAGAGCATGGCAAAGACATCATACTTGCTACCGATGCCGACAATCGCCGCCGCATACACGCCGCAATGGTTCATCACAGTCATCAGGTAAAGAAAGGAAATCCTCACCATCATTTCCTGGAAAGAAATCGGTATCCCCACCCGCGCAAGCTGCCCCGCCAGTTTTCCCGAAGGACGAAAACTCGACCATCGAAAATCAAAGATAAAGTTCTGTCTCTTTAAGTAAATCACCGCTGCAAACATACTGGTTCCCTGAGAAATCACCGTAGCCAGCGCCGTCCCGCTGACATCCATTCCCAAAAACTTCACAAATACAATATCCAGGATAATATTCAGCACACAGGCAAATCCGACAAACATCATCGGGCGGGTGGAATCCCCGTAGCCGCGCAGGATTGCGCTGATAGCATTATAACCGCAGATAAAGATATTGCCCAGGGAACAAATCGCCACATATTGCATGGTCAGATCAAAGGATTCTTCTGGTGTGCCGAGAAGCTTTAGCAGCGGGCGTTCAAACCCCAGCATAAGCGCAGTCAACATAAGCGCCACAACAGCAAATACCGTGAGCGTCGTCCCGATCGTCTGCCTGACCAGTTCATACTCGCGGCTGCCCATGTACTGTCCAATAATAATGGTGCTTCCTAATGTCAGTCCCGTCACCAGGCTGGTCACAATCTGCGTTACCTGCGTTCCGGTAGAAACCGCTGCCACACTCTTGGAGGTACAGTACTGCCCCACCACCCATAAATCCACCGCCCCGTAAAGGGACTGTAAAATATTTGCAATTAAAAACGGCACGGCAAATAATAACAAGGTTTTGCCGATACTTCCTTCGGTCAAATGGTTCTCTTTCATTCTGTCCTCCACTCTGTCCTTCACCCTCACTTCCTGTAAACTTTAAATACTTTGCTGCTTTAAAGCGTCTGCAGCTTATCATAAACCCTATAATAGTTGCAGAGTCAAGAGCATTTTTAAAAACTTTGCAAAATATTTTCCCCGCTGTCCACAAGACTTACTTCCCACATTTCCCCAAAGATTCCACAGCATTTTTCGATTTATCCTCACAATTATCCACACAATTATCCACATTATCCACAATATTCTGCGGATTTTTCCACATTTGACAATTCCGACGCGAAAAAAAGGGAAAACGGTCAAAATATAGCATCAGTTTTCCCATTTTCCCTTACCTTATTTTAAAAGTTAGCCGCCGAATAGACAGCATCAATTCAGATATTCCAAGTGCGCCCAGCAGACTTTTATTTATGGTAGTGCACTCACTTGTGGGCGCATGAGGGTTTACTTTGAAAGTTAGCCGCCGAATAGGCGGCATCAATTCAGGTATTCCAAGTGCGCCCAGCAGACTTTTATTTATGGTGGTGCACTCACTTGTGGGCGCATGAGGGTTTACTTTGAAAGTTAGCCGCCGAATAGGCGGCATCAATTCAGGTATTCCAAGTGCGCCCAGCAGACTTTTATTTATGGTGGTGCACTCACTTGTGGGCGCATGAGGGTTTACTTTAAAATTAAATCAGCTGCAATTTCCTGCAGTTTGATCGCAATATCCTTTTCCAATGTTGCAGTATAGGAACAGTTTTCCGGCGATTCCTGATAAAGCAGCGCATACGCCGTACAGGCTGCCAGATAGCTCCCCTCTGGTGACGGATGCCTGCGGTCATTGTCCCAGAGTTCAATTTCCGGGTAAAGTTCAGCACAGCGCATAAAACCTATACCGGCAGGAATTAAAAGGCTGCCAAGCTCGTCTGCAATTTCCATATAATTTGCTGCCATAATCTGCTGCAGTTCTTCCCTGCTCCTCTTTTTTATGCCATCCTTTAAGCCGTCCCTTGGCGCCCAAGTCATAAAAAAGGCGGTCTGCCCTCCCCTGGCCCTGATCTTTTCATCCAGAATCCTGGCATAGGGAAACATATCCTCATCTGCCGTTTCCGATAAAGCTTCCTGGGAATTTTCCTGAAGCACCACAATATCCCACGCCTGCTTGTTCAGCGTCTTATCCAGCAGCGCCCCGCCCTTATCCTCCAAATCAGAAAATTTCTTTAAGGTATAATAACCCTGCGACAATTCATAAACACTGCTTTTCTTCCCTTTTGCTTCGACAATATTGACAAACATCCCGGAAAAGTTATTATAAAATGTATGGCTATTGCCAACAAATAAAATCCGGGGCCTCTCCCCCAATGCCGGATCTGGGATTTTCCATTCTATCTCTGCATGAAAATTCATCAGCTCTTCCCCATTCCCCGAAGAACAGCTTACAACCGCCAAAGCAGCCAGGCCCATCAGCAGAAATACTATTATCTGTTTACCTTTTCTCATCCAAGTGCCTCCATTTCCTGTAAGAGCACTCAAAAAACATGCCCGCCCCAATCCATTATTTTTCGTTTTCTACTTTATATTTTACACTACTACCAGAGACTTTGTAAACACTTTTTCTTAACGAATATTTAACATTAAGAAATAGTAATCCAGTAACAATATAGCGATATTGATTTTAAGTTTTTTGGAATCATTATTTACAATTTCAAAATTCTGTTATATAATATTTTATGAAAGGCAGGGAACACATGAATGAATACTTAGTTGCCCAACTAAAACAGGGACGCCTTGACAAAGGCCTGAAACAAAGTGATGTCACAAAACTCACCGGCATAAAAAATACTACGCTTAGTAATTACGAAAACGGAATTACAGAACCAAATATTGATACCTTTTTGCAGCTCTGCGAATTATACCATTTGAATTATGCCACTATACTGGCGGAAGCTTATGGGCTTAAAATTTCTGGTACAGATTTCAACATAAAACCGTCCGAAATGGAACACATAGAAAAATATAGAAAACTTGATGATTTTGGCAGGGAAACCATCGATATGATTATCAATCGGGAAACCGACCGCACCACCCAGGCAAAAGAAGCCGCCGACATCATCAAACAACTTCTTCATCAGGAAAGCTAAAGAATATTTACATATCAAAGGGGATTTATGACGCGCTGAAATCTTATCACATAAATCTTTCCAAAAATCCCCATAACAGCTTAAAATCAATCAAATTAATATGGAGGAAAGAACTATGATTTTTGTGCCTGAAGAAAAATTAAAACGAAAAATGCAGATCGACGGCAGCGTACTAAAATTCATGTACAGCGTCGCCGGAGCTGGCCTCGGCCTGATTGCCATGGGGGGAATGTGTATTTTTATCGGCCTTTTACTGGGTGCTGCCCTGTACGACGTAATGGAAACGAATGCCATTATCCTGGCAGCCGCCATTATCCTTCCCAGTATATTGCTGATTCTTCTTGGAAGTTTTTTACAGAAGCGAAGAGTGAATAACTACTTAAAAGCTTACGAAAAACAAGCCAAACTCACCCAGGCCCAGATTCATGAAGCCGAGGAAGAATTTAAACAACAGGGAACCATCCTTATGTCTTTTGAAAAGAGCAAAAGCACTAACAACCTGAAAAAAATGGGTTTTATCACCTCCCATTACCTGAAATTTCCGGGTCCAAACCAGGCTCTTTTTCCCCTGCAGAACATGGTCGCCTGCTTTTACACAAAAAAATATCTCTGCCAGGATGGCGGCTATGACCGTGCACTGGTCGCCTATAGCGACGACGGGGACCTTGGCATCCTGTACAAAGATCCGCCGGAAAAAGCCTGCCTGGAAATGATTGATGCCATCGCCGCACACAACCCTCTTATCATTACTGATCACCATTTTTCTTACGAGGGAAGGGAATATGACGCGGTTCGGCAGCCCGAAGAGGTTATCGCCCTTCACCAGAGGATGCGCACTGGGCAGTAAACTACCCTATCTCAAACATAATTAACCCTAATTAACCTTCATGCGCCCACAAGTAATCATACCACCATAAATAAACGTCTGCTGGGCGCACTTGGAATACCTGAACTTAAACCGCCTAATCGGCGGTGAACTTTTACAGTAAACCTTCATGCGCCCACAAGTAATCATACCACCATAAATAAACGTCTGCTGGGCGCACTTGGAATACCTGAACTTAAACCGCCTAATCGGCGGTGAACTTTTATAGTAAACCATGGAGTAAACACGATGAATATTACTGAATTGCGCTGCAGTTCCTGCAATGGAACCTTAAAGGTCAATCCCCAGAACCCAAATGTTGTCGAATGTGAATACTGCCACACAAAATTTATGGTCGAATGGAACCATCCCGGCAGTCAGAGCGGACAAAATGTACAGCTTAGGCAGATGCCACAGAGAATTAACTATCAACCAACAAAACCGGCAGAACCGAAAAAAACCGGCTGGGAACCCTATGGATGGAAGCGGGGCGTCGCCCTGGTCATTCTCTTCTTTGTTATCATGGGTGTATGGAAAGGCCCGGCCCTCTACCGCCGCTATAAGCTGAATCAGCAGATCGCCTCTGAAAAAGCTCAGGAAAACAGTGAAAACAGTCAGAATGACGGCTTAACTTCCGCAGACAATACATCCAAAAAGACAGCCCTAACCGGGCTTTTAGCCCTCTTTGCCGAGCAAGTATTTGACCAGCCTGCAGAAGAAATTTCCGAAAGCGATCTGGCAAAGATCCAGTGGCTGGAAATGCAGAATAACATTGATTTCCGCCGTATCGGCTACAGCTTTAATGACCCATTAGAAAACCCGGACGCCGAACTTACCTGGGTGGACTTTCCAAGGGATGATTATCCGGATGCCGACCTGACCTGCCTTCCTGCCTTCACCGGAGTAAAACGTATTTCCACAAGCCAGACCCTTTGCCCGGAATATATCGAGGGGCTTTCCCTGACCGGAATCAGCGGCTATTACGACAGTTTAGAGCAGGTTGCCTCCCTTGTGGACGACCCCTCGCAGCTTCGCTACCTGTCCGTCACCGCTGACCCATTAAGCCTTTCTGGGCTGGACAAGCTGACCAATTTAGAAACCCTGATCCTAAACGGCGCTCACCTTGAAGAAGAAAAAAACTTGGTCAATGCCAAGTCCTTAAAGCACCTGACCCTGGATATGTATGATGGCAGCATGGACTTTTCCACCTTCGGCATGATGCCCTGGCTGGAAAGCTTATCCATCGAGTCCAAGAATATCCGCGATTTAAGCTTTATTTCCAAAATGAAGAACCTAGCCTCCCTGCACCTAAAGTACGGAGCCTTCCTTTCCTTAGAGCCCCTACGCGATCACCCTGCACTGACTGAACTTTCCTTAGAAAGCTGTGGTGAGGTTAAGGATATGTCTGCCGTTTCCACACTGACCGGCTTAACCGGTCTAAGGCTGGATCTGCCCTACGGCTGTCCCCAGCCGGATCTCTCTGCACTTACCGCAATGAAGGATCTTTACCTAGAGCGTTTCGACAATACCTCTTTCCTGCGCGCTATGCCTGAACTGGAAACCCTGGTATTAAACTACACGCCTGCAAGTTCAGCTTCCGACTTTGACCACCTGGTCAGCTTAAAGAAGCTGCAGTGCTCTGCCTTTGCTGCCTCCGATCAGGACTTTAGCTTTATCACCCATTTACCGTCCATCGAAGACGTCAGCCTTCAGGGAACAGTAACCTATAATGATATTTCCGGCATATTCAATCTGCCGACATTAAAGCGGCTGAATATCAGCAATATGCAGTGTGAACTCAACTTTGCCAACCTTGCCGAAAATACCACCTTAGAAGCATTGTCCATTGATAAGATTAAACTCTTCAAAAATGTACGGGTCAGTGGTGGGGGTGGAATTGTCTACGTAGACTGGGACGATGTTAGTTTTACCGAGAATATCGGTTTCCTGGAAAAGTTTAAAGGTTTAAAAGAACTGAGCATAAAAGAAAATGAACTGACGGAAATTGGATTTGCTGCTGCCTTAGAGGCATTGCAGAAAATTGATTTTTCGGACAATTATGTCACGGATATTTCTCCCCTGTCCGGGTTAAAAAACCTGTCCCAGGTCATCTGCACCGAAAATCCAGTTTCCAATGCGGAAATGCTGGGGGATAAAGTGATGATCATTCAGTAGACTTTCACCATTTTCCTGCGCTTTTATTTTGTGATTATCGCGGGCTTAGCCAGCTATACTTTTTCAAAAGAACTGCCATTACAGGACAAATTCTTTCCTGTACATGGCAGTTTTTTGCTATATCATCAAGTGAAAAATTCATTCCCTTTGCTTTTTCTTTACCTTTTCCTACACAAAATCTTGTAGATGTTTTATAAATGTGCTAAACTGAACGCAACAATAAACCGGAACTTTGAAAGGAAAATAAAAGATATGCTACATTGTGGAACACAAAGATTAGAAACTGAACGATTGATTTTAAGAAGATTTACTCAGAAAGATGCCCTTGCTATGTACAAAAACTGGGCATCCGATGACGAAGTGACAAAATATTTAACTTGGCCCACACATTCCAATATGGATGTTAGTAAACTTGTACTGGAAGATTGGGCAAGTTCCTATTCGGATGAAAAGTATTATCAGTGGGCGATTGTTTTAAAAGAAAAAGGCGATGAACCTATTGGCTCTATTAGTGTTGTCAAAATGAATGAAGATGTTTCTATGGTAGAAATCGGATATTGTATTGGAAGGGCATGGTGGAAAAATGGAATTACTTCTGAGGCAATGAGAGCGGTTATGGACTTCTTTTTTGACAAGGTAAAGGTAAATCGTATCGAAGCAAGACATGATCCGAGAAATCCAAATTCTGGAAAAGTAATGATGAAATGCGGAATGAAATATGAAGGAACTCTGCGCAGTTTCGACCGAAACAATCAGGGAATATGCGATGCCAGTTATTATTCGCTGTTAAAATCGGAACGGTAAAATTTCGGTGGGAGCAGTTCCAAAAAAGGCAGCCGCTCTCAAAGCGTCTGCCTTTTCTTGTCCCCGTCCTTCAACTGGCCCTGAAAACTTCTGTTATCATCTTTGCCCCAGTTTAAGAACGTCAATGAACATTTTCGGGAACTCAAACGGGATTACCTCAATCCGCATCTCCCGGAAAAAGAAGATTCAGTTCCATAAACAGCAATCTGTGTCAGCGCAGGAAATGGGGAAGGATCATCCGATTGAATCAGGTTTTCCAGCTTCAACCAAGTAATATTTTTTCGCACAATAGAAAATACATGCGGCGCAGCACTCTTTTCCATCTGAATTACTTCGCTGCTTCCGTCGGAAAAGCTAATGGTCGCCTGCTTCCACCAGTTATCGTGAGGAAAGTCTGCACGGGTGTAAAGAGCAATTCGGTCTATATCCACACAGCGTCCAAAGGCTAATGTAAACTCTGCATCCTTTTGCATATTGATTCCCCAGGAGCCAAAGGGCCATTTCCCGTGAGAGGTATTAGCAATTAATCCGTCAATGGCATTTCTTGCGGCAAACACTGCCTCTCCGCGAGTTTCCACGTTGGCAAATGCATGAGGAAAGCACCCCTGATTGTCCGGCTGATCCATGATATTTTTTGCCAGGTTTCGGTAATTTTGAATCTCATGCTCCTCTGCCCTGCGGATAGTCAGATAATGAATATCTCCGGTAAATGCTTTGGGATTATAGGAAATGCGTTTTTCACCAAAAGGAATCGTGTAGAACATATATGAGCGGGTCAGATACACCAGCGATTCTTCCAGCGCATCATCAATTCGAATGACATAAAAGGCATTACTTTCTTCAACATAAATGTGGATAGTATCCCCCCGATTATACTTCTCTTCGAAAACCAAAACTGCCTGATTCTCTCCCATTTCCTCTTTTCGCACACCACCCATTAAATCCCGAACGGCTATCCTTACTTTTGCCACAATCCTTTTCCTCCCTTTTTTAATTCCTGTAAAAAATAAACGTCTACCGTAACCTTTATGCGCCCACAACTAATCGTGCCACCATAAATAAACGTCTGCTGGGCGCACTTGGAATACCTGAACTTAGACCGCCTAATCGGCGGTGAACTTTTACCGTAACCTTTATGCGCCCACAACTAATCGTGCCACCATAAATAAACGTCTGCTGGGCGCACTTGGAATACCTGAACTTAGACCGCCTAACCGGCGGTGAACTTTTACAGTAATTATAACAAGGTTTGATTTGAAAAAAAATTGTCTTTTTCCCGAAAAACTTGTCCTTTTTTCACTTTATTGGTCAATCTTCCATAAAAGAGATGTTTTATCGCCCGTTTTTTGTGAGAGGTGTTCCTTTTTATTCCACTAACCAAAGAAGCAGCCCAGCACGCAAATGTGGGGGATGCGTGTGCTGTGGCTGCCTGTTTGGGAAGACATGATTTGGATTATGCGCATAAGTAGTCTGCTAATTCATGCACCAGCTTGTCACATTCCGTAGAATGAACAACCATTTCCAGTTTTCTGCTTCCTGTCATGGCGATGGCGCCCATAAGAGATTTTGCATCGATAACGATACTGCCGCTTTTTAAATCAACGTCTCCGTCAAAACCGCTTACGATTTTTACAAAATTCAAAACGTCTTCTGTTTTTCTTAACATTACGGGAAAAGTTCTCATATCCTTAGCACCTCCTTATTTGCTTTATCTTTATTCTTCCCTTACGGCATTATAATATACCAGAATATGAAAAATTTCCATAGTAAAAATTCATGAAAATATGCGAATTTTTACCACATTTTGCATGAAATCGATTACAAAAATCTCCATAAAACTTTTCCTTCTTCTCTACTTTCCAACATTTTTTCTTTTTAATCCAATTTTTATTTCATGCTATTTTATATGACAATTATAGGAAATCCGCCCCATTTCATTATGGGACGGAACATAGAATTTTTATTGAAATCGTTTACATTATCTTTGATTCAAGTATTGATGATATTTGTCGATTACATTTTCCATGGCTGCCCTTCCCGGCGCTCCGGCAGTGATTCGTTTTTCAACACAGGTTTTCATGGAAATCGCCTCGTAAACATCCTCCTCGAATACCGGACTAACCGCCTTAAACTCCGCAAGACTTAGGTTTTCCAGGGCAACCTTTTTCTCAATGCAGAGAAGCACCAGCTGCCCGATAATACCATGGGCATCCCGGAAGGGAACCCCTTTATTCACCAGATAGTCTGCTGCGTCGGTGGCATTGGTAAAGCCGTTTTTAGCACTTGCCTCCATCCGATCCCGGCAGAAGGTCATCGTTGAAATCATTCCGGTAAATAAAGAAATACAGCCCTTTACCGTATCAATAGCATCAAAAGTCAGCTCTTTATCCTCCTGCATATCCTTATTATAGGCCAGGGGAAGCCCCTTCATGGTGGTAAGCAGGGAGATTAAGGCCCCGTACACCCGCCCGGTCTTTCCCCGAATCAATTCGGCAATATCCGGGTTTTTCTTCTGCGGCATGATACTGCTTCCCGTGGAATAGGCATCATCCAGCTCCACAAACTGGTATTCATTTGTATTCCAGATAATGATTTCCTCACAGAACCGGCTTAAATGCATGGAAATAATCGCCATTGCTCCAAGAAGTTCTAAAAGGTAATCCCGGTCAGCCACAGAATCCATGGAATTTAAGGTGGGCCCGTCAAAGTCAAGAAGATGCGCTGTGTATTCCCGGTCAAGCGGGTAGGTGGTTCCTGCCAGTGCACCGGCCCCCAGCGGACAGTAATTCATCCGTCTGGCAATATCGCAAAGTCTCCCCCGATCCCGGATAAACATTTCCACATACGCGCCAAGGTGATGGGCCAGAGTAATCGGCTGCGCCTTCTGCAAATGAGTAAACCCCGGCATCAGCGTATCCAAATTTTCCTCCATCAGCCCCACCAGTTCACTGATCAGCGTAAATAAAAGCCCGTCCATCTCATGAATCTGATCCCGTGTATAGAGCTTCATATCCAACGCCACCTGATCGTTTCTGCTCCGCCCTGTGTGAAGACGCTTTCCCGATTCCCCAACCCTTTTGGTCAATGTCTCTTCAATAAAGGAATGAATATCCTCCGCCCCAGGTGTAATCGCAAGGCGCCCCTCTTCCAGATCCGACAAAATTTCATTCAGACCCTTAAGAATAACCTCCTCATCCTCCCGGCTTACGATTCCCTGTTTAGCTAGCATTTTCACATGCGCCACACTTCCCTGGATATCCTGCCGGTAAAATTTCTGATCAAAAGATAATGATTCATTAAAATGGTGAACTAATGCATCTGTTTCCTTTGTAAAACGTCCTCCCCAAAGCTTCATTTCTCTTCTTCCTCCTCTGCTCTCTCATTCTTATCGTTTCCACGCATCTTTACCTTATCGTTTCCACGCATCTTTACCTTATCATTTCCACGCATCTTCATCCAGAAACCAATCCAAATCATCCTCGATTGCTCCCTCTGGACGCACGTTTTCTTCATCGCTAAAGAAATCATCTAAAAAGTCCTCATCCTTGTTCTGAAATTCTTCTTTGTCCAGTTCTTCTTCCAAATCTTCCCCAGACAATGTTTTCTTTTTCCCAAACCGTCCTTCTGTACAAAGAACTCCAGTCAGAATAAGCAGCACAAGGCTAAGTACGGTAATCCAAAGCCCCCAGGTCATCCCCGGCGGATAATAGGTGAGTGATATCTCATGACTTCCTTCCGGCAAATCAAAGCCCAGGAAGGCGTTAAATATTTTCCTGCCCTTAACTTCCTGACCATCCACCAGCACTTTCCAGCCCTCGTCAAAAGGAATACTGGTAAAAAAAGTTCCCGCTTCCAGGATATCTGCATTGCCTGAAATAGCAGTATCCTGCCAGCTCGTCACCGTCATCCCGTTAACGCTCATCCGCTCAACCAGTTCGCGCAGAACATCCTCTTCAAAACAATAGGCCCTGGCATCCATAATTTCATTTTCCTCCGAAGTCAGTGTAATTTCCTCCCCGGCCCGGCACCAGCCCAGTTCTAAAAAGTAGCCACGATCCACATGATCAAAACTCTTGCTTTCCCCGGCATAGCTTGCTGTAACCTTCTTAATTTTTTTATTAATAACATACACATAATAATCCCCATCCTGCTCCGGGACAAAACGAAAAACCTGGCTGTTCACCTCGCCCCAGGCATCCGTCAAAATCGGTCCGCAGCCGCAGAGACGGGCAAACTCATTCTGTACCTCCGCCGGGGTGCCTGCATCTGGATGAAAATACTCCTCCATCTGCGGCGGAAGCAAAAAACCCAGGGGAAGCGTACAGGCATTTTCGTATAAATAAGATTCCCCCGATTCTCCAATATAATTTAACAAAGGAGAATTATCGGCAAGCTCCGAGTACACACCGTAGCGCACAGAAAACAAAGCGTTGACCAGAGGAGTGCTGCCGGTAATACTGTAGGCATTCGTAGAGCTTTCACAGCCCAGCTGCCGAAAAAACTTAGACAAATCAGCATTAGCTACAGAAGAAAACAGTGAAACGGAGGGAAAATTCATCCAGGCCCCGTCATTTTTCGTTTTCCTGCTTATCTTCTCCACCCGGTAAAAGGTATCCTTAGGAATCAGTTCTTCAACGATCAGGCGCACATCCTTATTATCTTTAATATAATTGGTTCGGCTGGTTGTGGTAATGCTGGTCGCCGTCATATTAATTGCCGCTTCCATGGACACAAGCCCCAAGGTTAACAACACCAGAAGATTCCGGTTCATGCCCTTTTTCATCAGATAAATCAGCCCGCCATACATTGCCAGAAATACGATTGCCACATAAAAAACAATGAAATGAAAACTATCCTCCGTCACCAGCTTTTCTGCAAGAAGAACAAAACCGGCTGCCCCCCAAAAAGCCAGTGCCACATGCTTCCAGGGGATTTCGTCCAAATGCAGGTAAACATGGTAGCACAGGGTAAGCAGCAGCACAATATAAATAAACGACTGACGACAGGGCAAGCTATTGGGGTAATGATAGCCATGCCAAAGAAAATTCAGCACATTCACCGAAAAACTCAGATAAAAAAAGAGCAACAGCGCACAGTACACCGCCTTTTCCCTGATAGGAATTTTCCGGCAGGCCAAGTATAAAAGAAAAAACATCAGGACAGCAACACCGCAGTAAATATTCGGCCAGTGATCCAGCCCGATTTCCACCTCCACATTTCCAATATGGCGAGCAATCATATCCATAATGGAAAAATATGACGAGAATGTTTTGGGAAAGGTGGAACTGCCGGACGCCGTTGCCTGCAGAGCCATCACCTCCGGCACCAGAATAACTCCAGCCAGTCCCCCCGCAATCAGCGAGGCAAAGGAAAACTGCCCAATACACACCATCCATTCCCGAACACTCTTCTTTTCCAGAAAAAACAGGGCAATAAAATAAATCACCATAAAAATGCAAATCATAATGGAGATATAATAATTGGATAGGATAGAAAGTCCCAGACAGATGCAGTAAAGTCTCCACCGCTTTTCCCTCACCAGGCGCTCCAGTCCCAGCATTATCAGCGGAAATAAAATAATGCAATCCAGCCACATAATATTCCAGCTATACGCCGCCATATAACCGGACAGCGCATAAAAAATCCCAAAAAAAGCAGAGCCGAAGCAGGGTTTGTCATAGTGCTTCTGCAGATAATAGGTCATACTCAGACCTGACAAACCGATTTTAACAACAATCCAGTAGGTCATAAATTCAATAATTAGTCCCTGCGGACACAAAATCAGCAGCCAGTTAAAGGGACTTGCCAGATAATAGGCATAAAGCGCGGCAAAATTTACCCCCATCCCCACATTCCAGCTGTAAAGCAGGCTCCCCCCATGAGTAAGTTTATGGCGAAATTCTGCAAAAAAGGGCGCATACTGATGGTACATATCCGTCCGCAAAAAGCTTTCCTCTCCAAAGGGGAAAATCTGGCGCTGAATGTAAATAATCACCAGCACCAGCACCGGAACAAAAAATGCGGCAAGATAGGCGTCCTGCGGGTGAATCAGACTGGGCCGGTTCACCTTCTTTGATTCGTCCTGTCTTCTTTGATTCATCCTGCCTTCTTTTTTATCTTCTTCCTGCCATCCCTCCCGGACAGCCTGTATTTCCTTCTTCATGATTACTCCTTGATCGCATCGTTCTCCAATCTGTTTTATCGCTTCCTCCAACTCATGAGAAATACTCCCGATATCCGAAAATTCCATTTCTCAGCTCTCCATTCAGCCCTTCCTCTGCCACATTCAAACAATCCGTTCAATACAATTTAATCAATCCTTACCGCTGTTTAAAAATCCACAGCTTACT
>CAJUDX010000071.1 GCA_910584785.1 uncultured Lachnospiraceae bacterium
TAGATAGGAAAAATTTTTTCAACACCGGTGGAAAAAAACAGGCTTAAAGCAATTTTTATAACTCAATTTTCCTAAGATAAAAACTTTGTTTTTAATAGAAAATCTACCTTGTTTTTTCCTGAGCCAATGTTATTCTCAATTCATTCATAAAATTATTTCAGCTCCAACACAATTCCCTCATAAAATGGGCTCAATACCCAAAACATACAAGCTATGGGAAAGGCGGAGCCTTATGGAATGGAATGAAAAACAAAGAAAAACTGCGGCTGGGTCAATCCTGATAGGCGTAGCTGCAATTGCCATAACAACTGTGGTCATGGCGGCCGGAATGGGCGGTGGCCCCGGTGGCGGCGGTCCTGGGGGGCCTGGCGGCGGAAATATGCAGATGACAGAGAAATCTGCCAGCATCATCACAGTCAAATTAGAAAACCCGACAATTGGAAAAATGGAGCGCCAGACAGAATTTATCGGAAAAATAGAAGCAGCAGATACGATTTCCATTTATCCGGAAACCAATGGGAAAATTGTAAAGCTGCATTATGACGAAGGCGATTACATAAAGGCCGGAGATCTTCTCATGGAACTGGATACCAGTGATCTGCAATTTGCACTGGAACGGGCTGAAGCTTCCTATGCCAGCAGTGTAGCCAGCTATGAAAGCTCCATTGCCAGCGCCAATAAAACATTAGGCAGTGATTATACTTCAAAAATCCTGAATGCAGAAAACAGTCTGGAAAAAGCAGAACAAAGTTACCGGCAAGCCCGTTTAAATTATAAATCTGAAATTGACAGTGAAGATGACAATATAGATTCCCTGATGGAACGCAAAGATAAAGCAGAAACTGCAATGGATGAATTGCTGGATGAATACAACCATATGAAGGGATCTGCCAGCCAGGAAGATTTAGAAGCCAAATATGAAGAATATTTAAAAGCACGAAGTGATTATAACAATTACGCAGAACAATATTCAGAAGCATTAGACGATTATGATGATTACAAAAGTTCTGTTGCAACTTCAAAAAACAATGCCTATAAAGATTTGGTAAAAGCACAGCAGGAAATGGAACTAGCCACAGGAGATGCTTATCAGGAACAGAAAGCTGTTACAGAAGCACAATTAAAATCTTCTAAGCTTTCTTTAGAATCTTCCCTGCTTTCTTTGGAATCAGCACAAAGGGATTTAGACAAGACAAAAGTTTTTACTCCGGTCAGCGGAAAAATTACGGCCTGCAATGTGGAACCTTATGGAATGGCCAATTCCAACACAGCAGCTTTTGTCATAAAAAATGATGACAGTGTTCAGCTTACGTTTAATGCTTCTTCTGACGGGGCCGCAGCTTTAAACATTGGGGATAACATTACCGTTTCCAGAGGCAGTGAAACTTATCAGGCCACAATCACGGAAATTGAAACAGAAGCAGATGCTTCCTCCGGGCTGTTCCCCATCAAAGCAGACTTAGAAGAAGGCTGCAATTTGCTTCCCGGCGTTTCTGTTAAAGTTGCCGCTACCACAGCAAAAGCAGAAAATTCCCTTATGGTCCCCATTGACCACGTTTATTACGACGGGGACCAGCCTTATGTTTTTGTTTATTCGGATGGAAAAGCCCACCGTGCCGACTTAAAAACAGGCATGTCCAATGAAACAGAAATTGTTGTAGAAGATGGAATCACTTCTTCCAGCCTGATTATTACAACCTGGCATCCGGATTTAGCAGACAATGTGGATGTATTATTGGCGGAAGGAATGCAGCAGCTTGTCGAATCAGCAGCTTCCGCACCTGGTATAAAACCTGCTGCTTCTGCCGCCAGCAATCCGAAATCAGAACCAGCAAAAGAAACCAAAATAAAAAATTCTGAAAAGGAACTGGAAGATAAAAGCTTGCAGGAAGAATCTGAAGAAGAACGTTCTGAAATCCTTTATGACAGTATGGAGGAGGAAGAAGATCCGGATTTTGGCATAGAACTGCCAGAAGAACCGACTTATCCGGAAGAACCAAAAACAAAAGATCTTTCCCCTGCTTATGTAGGCAACAGCAACGCCGCATCCAATGCCATAGCAAAATCTATTATTGAAAAATCCTCATCCGGAAGCGGACTGCTCAATAAAAAGAATTAAAGCCGTGCCTTTATAGGGCTGGCCTTTATGCCGGGGGCCTTCCCCGGTATTTTTTTAGATTTTTTTAGATTTTGGGGGAATCAAAATATATGAATCTTTCTTCATTTTCTGTCAAAAGACCGGTTGGTCTTTGTATGTGTGTTCTTTCCCTGATTGTGTTCGGGATTTCTTCTGTATTTTCCATGAAAATGGAATCGACTCCGGAAATGAATATGCCTGTTTTAATGGTCCGTACTTCTTACTCTGACGCATCCCCGGAAGAAGTGGATCAGTTGGTGACAGATGTTATTGAGAGTGCCCTTTCTCAAATCAGTGATGTAGATTCTATGACTTCCCGTTCTTCAGAAGGAAGTTCCATGACAATGCTGGAATTTGATTATTCCGTAGATACCAGCGAAAAGCGGGAAGACATCGAAGAAGCTTTACAACGGGTCCGGCTGCCGGATTCCGCAGATGATCCTGTCGTAATGGAAATGTCTATGGATTCTTCCACCATCATGGAGCTTTCCATTCAGGGGGAAGGCAGCGACAAGCTGATGAGCTATATTGACGAAACCATTGTACCGGAATTAGAAAAAATCAATGGCGTTGCCAGTGTAGAAACCATGGGCGGCAGCCGGAAATATGTACAAATCCTTTTGAACGAGGAAAACATGAAGCAATATAAGCTTTCCATGTCCGATATTGCCAACGCTGTTATGTCCGCGGATTTCACATCTACCATTGGAGATATCAACCGGGGTGAGGTCAGCCTTTCTTTAACAGCAAGTGAAAGCTATTCTACACCAAAAAGCCTGGAAGATATTTCAATTTCACTTTCTTCCGGAGATATTATCCATTTGTCGGATATAGCGGCAGTTTCTTTAGTGGAAGAAGAACAAAATTCCATCAGCCGTTACAATGGCATGGATAATATCAATATTTCCATTTCAAAAAATCAAAGTGCAAATACCATTGAGGTATGTAATGAAATTGCGGAAAAAGTAGAAAAATTAAATGCTTCAGGACTAGGGATTGCAATTACGGTTTCCAATAACAGCGGCGAGCAGATTTACGAAAATATCATGAATGTTGTTTCTTCCCTGTTACAGGGATTAGCAATTTCCATGTTTGTGCTGCTGCTATTTTTAGGGGACTGGCGGGCCGCAATTATTGTAGCGGTTTCCATGCCTTTATCCGTATTTGCGGCTTTGGTCTTAATGAGTGTATTTGGCATGACAATCAATTTAATGAGTTTAGGCGGCCTGGTTGTTGGAATCGGCATGATGGTAGACAATTCCATTGTTGTGCTGGAAAGCTGCTTTACAAACCGGACTGAAATACGCACTTATGCAGACAGCGCCATTGAAGGGGCAAAACTGGTTTCGGCTTCTGTTGTTGCATCTACTGTTACAACAATCGTTGTATTTCTGCCTATTGCCTTAATGGATGGCATGGCTGGGCAGCTTTTTAAACAAGTTGGATTTACCATTGTATTTTCCATGCTGGCCTCTTTAATTTCTGCATTGACCATGGTTCCTATGCTTTTTGTGCAGCTTGCTCCAGTAGAAAAGAAAAATTCTAAAGTAAACCGTGCTTTGCGCCGGTTAGAAAACGGCTATGGAAAATTGCTGAAAGCTGCACTGACTCATAAAATCATTGTGATTCTCATTGCATTGTGTGTTTTAGGATGCACTGTTTATCTTTACACGACTTTGGAGCAGGAACTGATGCCAAACATGGATCAGGGCCAGATCAATATTTCAGTAGAAACAAAAACAGGGCTGTCCATTGACAAAACCAATGAAATTATGACGCAAATCGAACAGGTAGTTTCATCCCATGAAGAAGTGGAAAGCTATTCCCTTTCCAGCCGGGGCGGCGGAAGCGCCAGTATGTCTGTTTACTTGAATGACAGTTATCAGGGAACAACACAAGATTTTGTATCCATGCTCCGCAAAGAAACCATTGACATCGAGAATTGTTCCATTTCTGTTTCAGAGCGTGGCGGGATGTCATTCGGCGGAAACAATGAAGTAGAAATTCGTTTAACCGGTGAAAATTATGACATCCTGAAGGAATCCGCTGAACAAATACGGAGTTTAGTGGCATCCACCGAAGGAATTGCTTCAGCCACCAGCAGTTTAAGCAGCGGATCTCCGGAAGCGGTCCTAAAAGTAGACCATGTACAAGCGGCCGCTTTGGGATTAACACCCTCCGCAGTGGTAAGCCAAGTCAGGAATATTTTATCCGGCATGAATGCAGATTCTTTGCAGACTGCGGATGCGGAATATGATATCAAAATCGAATATCCGCCGGAACGGTTTCACGATATCAGCGATCTTTCCGGTTTAATGCTGACCGTGGGACAGAATGAAGTGCCTTTAACGGACGTGGCGCAAGTGGTTTATTCCAACCAGCCAGCCCAAATCCAACGGATCGATGGAGATTATGTTGTCACTGTTACAGGGCAAACGGCGTCCGGCGTTTCTGCAAGCCAGCTTTCGCAACAGTTGATTGCCCAGGCCCAAGGAATGAACTTAGATGGGATCACGGTTTCCCAAGGGAGCAACATGCGCCGGATGGAATCAGAATTTGGAGCCATTGGTAATGCTTTAGCCACTTCTATTTTCCTGGTTTTTGTTGTCATGGCTTTCCAGTTTGAATCCTGCCGTTTTTCCTTAGTGGTTATGCTTTCCGTCCCGTTTTCGATGACAGGTGCTTTTCTGGCATTATCTGTTACCGGCATGTCAATTTCTATGACCAGTTTAATCGGGCTGATTATGCTGGTAGGGATTGTAGTAAACAATGCCATTGTATTGATCGATTATACGTCTTATCTGCGCAAAACCCAGGGAATGTCCCCTATGGATGCTTTGATTGCATCCGGGAAAAGCCGTCTGCGCCCTATCCTGATGACCACATTAACAACAATTTTATCTTTGATTCCTATGGCCGCCGGCATTGGCGGAAAGGTTGAAATGATGCAGTCTATGGCTGTCGTTGTGATTGGGGGGCTGTCTATTTCCACCTTGCTTACTTTAATTCTGGTCCCTACTGTGTATCTGATTTTTGACAAACAGGACCGGAACCGGAGAAAAATGGAAAAAGGAAAAAATCCACGTCCTCCCAAACATAACCGCAGAGATCAGGCCTTAAGCCTGGAACAAGTCCCCCATGAATTTCAGGATAATTTATAACCGCAAAAAAGGCCTCCTGTGTTATCAACAGGAGGCCTTTTTTCAATACGCTCTGAAACCCGCAAAATTAGCCCTATTTCGCGTTTTTATTTTTGACGTGTAATTTTACGGTTCGAAGTCAAAGCCACGTTTATGAGGCTGTCAGTGGCCTTAAAATTGAATATAACCGCTCTGCCTTGATTTGCAGCTTGTTATTCTGAAATGCTGATTGTTCCACGGTCGCTTTTTACCGTGTCATTTTCCCAGGAAAGCCATGTGCTTTCTGTGATGAAGCTCCCGGGAAGTGCAGCGCTAAGGTAGTAGGTAAATACAAGGGTGTTGGGATCTTCCTGCTCCTGTACAGATGGATCATTGGGCTGGTAACGGTTCAAATGACCGGATAAATCAACCGGATTATAAATTTCATCTTCTACCGTGTCATCTTCTTGGACAATTTCATTTTCCTGAGGTTCTTCTGTCATTTCACCAGGGTCCGGCTCCAAATTCCCTTCTGCATTTCCTGATACGTCAGGAGGTGTTTTGGATACGCTGGAAGAAGCTTCTGACTCATCCGTTATATCATCACTTTCCGCAGGTTCTACATGAGCCGGAAGGAAACGGACATAGGCGCTTTCCACCCTGGGGACCGGAACCGGCAAATCCGGGCCATTGGGTGCCGGACGGTGGACCGTTCCGGTGATCCGCTGTCCATCCTGGGCAAAGGAAACCCACATGGAACCATTTTGCGGGGCAACGATATGGCTTCCGCCAAGCCAGCGAAGGCCGGAAGGAATACTGTCTGTCAAGGTGTAGGTTCCGTAAGGAGAATTTTCATTAAATTTGACCGTAACCGTTACCTGAACCTGGCTTCCAGGGGTCAGACTTCCGGATAGAGGCTCATAAGACTTTGAAATAGATGCAAAATCCCCAACAGCATCTCCGGAGCCCATACGGAAGCCTTTTACAGCCGCTGACAATTTTCCAGACTGGGAACGGAATTTTCCATTACGCAAGGTTTTTTCATCCAGCGTTAAGAAAGCAGCACCGTCTTTCAGCTCAACTTCTTTCGTTTTTCCATTTTCTTCATAGGTCAGGGAACCGTTTGTTTCTTTCGGAAAAGCTTTTTTGGCATATGCCAGCAGTTCCAAATTCGGCAGGGAGCCTTCTTTGCCGCTTTCCCAGCTTCCTCCGGTTAAATACCGGGCAAATTCTGCCGCATCTTCCATTTTCCCGGTGTCTGAAGCCAGCAAAAGGGCCGCAGCAGTAGCGCGAACGTCAGAGTCATCTACATGGGCTTCGCTGTTGGAATGAAGGATTTTTACAGATTCATAAATTTCGTTGGCCCGTTCAAAATCCCCCAGCCAGGCAAAAGCTGCTCCTGTGTATAAACGCAGGTAAGGCTTCATATCGGCTCCGTCCTGCTCATACAGCCGCCGCAAATCCAATAAAACAGGTTCTTTGGCCGCAGCCAGACCAACATAGGCCATAATGCGGTCGTCCTGGGGTGCGGCAGGGTTTTTCAAAACATCATGGAGGAAGCTAATGGCTTTTCCCTGATGAATCAGTTCCGGAGCAGCCATCAGGATTTGTGCTGTAAGGGCAGCGTCTTCCTGGGATTCCGGCAAAATGCGTACACCGCCGTTATCGCCCTGGATGGAATCCAAACGGTTATCCCGAATAACAGGCTCCCTCTGATCTTCAGGCCGCAGCTCGTTATAAAGTTCCAGTCCCCTGACAGATCCGACAATATTCTCTGTCCGGCGGCCATGACGGGACGTCAGCCAGGATAATGCGTCAAATACCGGCTTGGCGTCATTGTCTGCTACAATGATTTCCACAGGCCAGGCCGCGCTTTTCACTTCGGAAAGGGCTGACAGTTCAACCGTTTCAATGGATGGGAGAAGTAATCCGGTATCGGTGACGGAAAGCGGCAGGGTTACAGCGTCCTGATATTCCCCATACTGAGCCGATAAAGTAACCTGATAAGCTCCGGCCGGCAATTTTCCAAAGTTAAAAACAGCACGGTTTCCTACAAGGGTTTCCTGTTCTTTTTGGGTTTCTTCCAAGGTTCCGCCTGATAACTGAGCTGTATAGCGGACATTCCCCTGTTCCAAAGCGGTACCGACTGCCAAAGCGGAAACAGCAATATCATCTCCGGTCAAGTAAGATTCTGTCAGGATTGTTTGTAAATAAAATGGCATTGTTGCAGCCGCGTTAGAAACTGCATTTCCGGCTTTTAAATCCGGTGTGACTGCTGCCGCAGTAATCCTCCAGGAAGTTACATTATCGGGCAACTGGATGGAAACCTCCGAACCAGCCGCAGAAACATCCAGTGTCTGGAAATCTGCCGTATCCAAAAACAGGGATCGGATACTGGCGCCCAGCTCCATTCCGCCGCCGCCCGTATTCATGGGGGATCTGTCCGCGGAAGCAGCCTCTTTCATCATGTTGTTCATTCCGCCAGCAGCGGAAGCGTCGTCCTGAACGTCAATATCGCTTAACCCGCCATTGCCCGCTGCTATGCTTTGGATAATATTGGGATAATAAATGTTCGTATAAATCTGGCCAGCCAGATCAATTTCCTGGAAAGACAAATCAAAAATAGATTCATCCACGATACCAACAGCAGCTTTTCCGCTTACCGGGTTTCCGTCTTGATCCGCTATGGAAATTTTTACATTCATTGTTTCGCCAGGCCGGTATTCTGTTTTATCCGGTTCGGCAGTTACCTGCAAAGTACGGTCCGTGTAATCATATTTCACACAGGTACTTTGGATTTCATGCATAGAATGTCCGTCAAAATAGGCACCAGCCAGCCAGATATTGGGTAAATGTTTTTCTTCCATGGAAAAAGTGGAATCCCCTTGGGATACCTGGGTATTTAAAATTTTATCTTGTACAACGGTATAGAGGAACAAAGGATTTTCTATTTTTTGTTCATTTTCCCAAACGCCAATCTCCATAGAATCCCCGGGAACGATCTCAATGCCCCAAGGATCTTTCAAAAACTGGTACTGTTTCCAGTCCGGATCGCGATAAGGTGAAACAGGGGTTATTGTTTCACAAACGTCCCCATAAACGCCTCCAGCAAATCGCAGTTCATACCAGTAAATGGTTCCGCTGGAATCGGAAAACGGCAAATCTGTAACTTCTGCTTTTCCTGTAACAGAAGATACCTGTATATTCCGTTCAACTGTTTCTTCTCTCTGGTTTTTATAAACCGGCACATTCCGTTTATTGACATAGTCATACCAGCTTCCGGTCTGGATCTGGTGGAAAACGACTTTATGAACCACCAAAGTCATGGGAATATCAGCAGGAACGCCTTGTAGCTGCTGGAACTGGCTTTCACCCATAATCCAGGCTTTTTCTGCGGCTTTTAATTTCGTGTCATCCAAAACGGCGGTTTGGATGGAAATACGTCCATCCCCTTCATAGGTCATTTCGGCTGCGATTTTAGAAGGCAAAGCAAAGAACGTATCTGACTGGTATAAATTAACAGGCTGCCCGTCGGCACTGTTGACAGACCAGAAAACGGTATTTGGTGTCCAGGAAGCCACCTGTCCCGGCTCCTGCTGGTGGGACGGGTTCAAAACGGCTTTAAATTCAGCTTTTCCGGACTGATCCAAAGTAATGGGATAATCATTCAAATTTGCTTCAAAGCTGTCTGCCGTCAGTTTTACGCCAGCGGCAGGGGTACCGTCATAATATTTTGCAGAAACATAGAAAGTAATCGTTTCGCCGTAGTAATAAAAGTCCTTATCCGTAGACAGGGAAATTTGATAAGCAGGCTTTGTATATTCGCTGATGGTAAGAGAGCTTTCTATATAAGCACCATCAGCCCCATTCCCAACTTTTAACTGATAATGGTCCGTACGCAAAGAACCGGGATTCAAAACGCCGGAGAATATACCATCTTTTACCTGCACTTCCATTCCGGAAAGTGTACTGGAGGGCCACATAGTAGCCAGGCTCACCCAAACGGAATCCGGCATCGGCGCATGATTTCGGGGCTTTACAACGCCCCAGAAATGGATGGGGTCCCCGGGCAGGTAAATTTCCCTGTCCGTATAAATGGCTGAATAGTAGTCCCAGGACAAGGGCCGTTCTTCCTGGGGAACCGAGAGGTTAGAGCCGGAAAACCATACCGGGGTTCCGTCACGGAGAATTGTCACATAACTATTTTTGCTTTCTCCATTGCTGAAAGAAGCAACTCCATTTTCATTGGCTTTGCCGGAAATTTTTTCACCGGACAGAGTTTCCAATTCTACAACCGCATCCTTGACAGGGCCTTGTGAGATGGGATCTCCCATCCAGAATAAGGTATCTCCGCCCACAGACTGCATATAAAGCCCTAAATTGACCACTTGAATCATCTGCTGGGCAAATTGTTCTTTTCCGGCAACTTCTCCGGACAAGGTAAATATATAATAGCCTTCAGAAAGATTGTCTGGCAAAGGGGCATATAAATCCCCATTATTTTCCATGAGCTGTCCTTCTGTATTCATCACTTCATCCAGGCCATCCGTAGAAAGATGGTATACCGTTTTTACACCATACTGCTCCTGGTAAAATTTGTCCCGTTCCCGTAAAGCATTGGCATAGGCATTGATGCCGGGGTATTTATGCAGCGTCATGGTATAAGAAGCTTTTGCCTGCTGGTCGCCTCCGTAAAGGCGTATGCGCATTTCATCCCCCGGGATAAAGGATGCGGAAGCCTGTTCCAGCGAAAGGTCATCCCAGCTTTCCGCGCCTTCTTCCTCCGAAGTCTGGAAAGAAAAAGTAAATGGTGTTTGTAGGACAGCACCGTCTGTGGAAGATAAGTTGCTCAATGTAATCCGGTAAATGCTGTTATGCTCCAAAGGGGCATCCGGAATGAACCGGCAGGTATAATCCTGGGATTCAAAGCGTCCGGAAACAGGCGGAAGAATTTGGAATCCTTTTGAAATATCAACACCGGGCCGGTTAAAACGCATTTCAATGCCTGTATCAATATCCACATAGGCAGAATCTCTGGGAAATACATCATTGACTAATAAATCGCTTCTGGTCTGGAAAGCGAAGGATTGAACCGGGGTTCCAGAATTATTTTTCACCCGGAAGGTATAGACCATATTTTCACGAAGGGGCATCACCGGCTGTAAAATCCATTCTTTCCCGCCGCCGGATAAGGTATAGTTCAAAGCAGGTTCCAACTCCAAAATAGACCGGAGCGCATCTTCTTTCAGAGAAAACCCTGAGGTCAGCAGGAATGCGGAGCCGGTTGTAACACCGCTTTCCTCCCGTTCGGAAGGCTCGATCCGTATGGATGCGGGCAGCTCGTCCCCTCTTGGCAGGGAAAGCCACCAGCCAAGCAGGAAAGAAAAGAAAATGACAATCAAAAGGATCACAGGTATCAGGAACCGATGTTGTTTCAGCATAGAGATCCCCCCATTTTTTAAAAAATATTGGCAAGTGCTATATAAAAACAGTGCTTTAATTTACAAAAATTCATGCACGGCCATAAAAACAGCCCGCCGGTCTCAGCGGGCTGTAATTCAGACAGCATAAAGGATATATTCCATAGGAGCCAGATTGCCTCCATAATGCCGTAAATAAAAGCGGTATTTTTTATCAAGCCGTTCTATCATCCGTGGAAGCTGCCATAAATCGCTGTCGCCATGATCCGCCCGAAGGATCAGTTTGGGATGGTCTTGGTGGATATGGTTGGAACAGCCCCGGATCGCAGCCTGTTCACTGCCTTCCAAACACATTTTGATGATGCTGACAGGTTCTTCAATATCTTCATCAATTTGAACCATATCTGTTTCTATACCATTGTCGTCTATTTTTGACAAAAGCGGATCGTCATTTGGAACTTGTAACAAAGCATTTCCTGTTTTATCCCCAACAGCACATTGACGGAGTGCTAAAAGCCCCAATTCTTTTGTGCGGTTGCGCAGGGCAGAAAAGCTTCCCGGATTGGGTTCATAGCAATAAATTTTCTTCCAATGTCCGGCATATTCTGCAAAAGCTTTTGTAACATCTCCAATTCCAGCGCCTAAGTCTACAAAAACTTCTTCCTCTGTACAGCGCAGCAAATCAGCATCCAGATAAGTCGGGAACATTTTTTCTTTCATGTTGGCCAAGGTTTTGAAATTGTAGGAATACCAGTTATCTAAAATAGCCAGCAGGGTTTTTCGGGACCGGTAGTCCCCTAATTTCCCATAAAGCCAGGAATATTCATCCATATGCTGGCTAAGCTCCTGAGCCCTGCGGCGCAGCGCTTCATATTCACTGCGTTCCGGTTCCAGCTTCCCCCAATACCCATAGCGGCGCATCTGGTCACAAATAACCATTTTGTAGCGGTTTTCAAGTTTTGGGAAACCTTCTATCAGTTTTCTTTCCAATTCCTGCTCCGACATGTTGCGAACATCATGGACAATCCGGAGAAAATCCCTGTCAATCGCAACACCTCTCCCCACAGCAGGCGCTGTTGTATTTCCTATCGGCGTAGGACGCTCAGGAGAGGCCATTGGACGTCCTTCCTGTACTTTTTCTCTGGCAGGCCTGGCCTCTTGATTTTGGGGCCTTATCGGGCGCGTAGGACGCCTTTCCTGTGGCTGTGGAGCGATCAAATCATCTTCCGGCTCTTGAGATTTCATGGGCCTTGCCCGCATGGGACGGGCTTCCGGTTCTTGGGGTTCCATGGGCCTTGCCCGCATAGGGCGGGCTTCCGGTTCTTGGGGTTCCATGGGCCTTGCCCGCATGGGGCGGGCTTCCGGTTCTTGGGGTTCCATGGGCCTTGCCCGCATAGGGCGGGCTTCCGGTTCTTGGGGTTCCATGGGCCTTGCCCGCATGGGGCGGGCTTCCGGTTCTTGGGGTTCCATGGGCCTTGCCCGCATGGGGCGGGGGCCTGGTTCTTGCGTTTCCATAGGCTGTGATTCCATCGGATCATCCGGAGCAGGAGAAAAAGCTTTTTTTCTGGATCTCATGGAGCGGGATGCAGAAGCACGAGTCGGAAATTCTCTTTCCATGTCTTTGCTGTTTTCTTCTGCCTCATTTTCCTGATCATCCCTGGTTTGCGGCGCCCGGATGCCGGTCCTTGCACGGATACTGGCAAATAAACGCGCATTTTCATCTTCCGGCCAAGAAAAAGGATCTGGCTCTGCATCGGACTGGACTGGCGGCATAGATTCCTCGAAATACGGATTTTCTGCCTCGAAATCAGGCTGCGGAGCCGCGTGATAAGCAGCTCTGGCCTTTGCTACGGATTCACGGGAGAAATCTACGCTGACGCCCGGATCTTCTTCGGCACGTTCCTCCGGGGAACCAGGACGGACAAACTGTACCATTTCAGCGGCCTGCTGGGCAAAAGGCTTCCCTTCTTTTACAGCAGCCTCAATAATGCCGCCCCGGGCTAATTCCTGGCGTATTTTAATGCGTTTTACTTTATCTTTGGTTTTTGCGCTCCAGCGGTCCAAGGCATCCAAAAAACGGACAGCCGAAAGAATGTCTGCATTTGGATCTAAAAGAGGGATTCTTTCCTTTGGAAGATAGCCAGACTTCCGGTAGCGCCTTTCCAAAAGGGCCAATAAGGAAGCCAAATCTTCAAACAGGCTCATAGACTGGCCTGCCTGGCCGGAGGCGCACCGTTTTCTAAGAAAATTTTGGGTTTCATCAATCGTTCTCAGCATATCCATAAGCTGATCAGATACGGATTTACTCATACGGGCCTCCCCAACATTCTGGATTTTCTCTATTATACCGGATTCTGGACAGTCTGTCATCTGAAATGGTTTTAGAAAATATCCAGAGGAACAGTGATTCCCCAAGAAATATTGACAACAATGGGGAAAATTTGTATAATAGAAAAGATAAACAAAGATTGACGCAGGTATGGTGCAATGGTAACACTTCTGCTTCCCAAGCAGACAACGCGGGTTCGATTCCCGTTACCTGCTCTTAGATGAAAGCCTTTCACATTTGTGAAGGGCTTTATTTTTTTAGTTTTGAGAAAAAAGGATTTTTTTAAGGATATCGTTTACCAGTTTGCTTTCCGTAACATGATAGTCTGACGCTGTTTTTTTAATGGCCTGAATAACGGAATCATCCAAATAAAAAGTTTTATTTTTTGCTTTCCGTTCTGCTTCCCGGTCAAATAAATCTGACAAATCCAAAACGGATGGTGAAGCCTGGGCAGATATATATTCATTTTGCGAGACAGAAGGCTGACCAGGAGACTGCTTGTTATATTCCCGTTCCTGCCGTTCCAAAACGCCTTTTGTAAATTTATTTTCCATAAAAAAACATCCTTTCAGACTTAGATAATTTGTTTGCGCAGCAGTTCTTCTGTCAAAGCTGCAATTGCTTCATACCCTTTGGAATGGGGATCATAAAGGGAAATTGGGATAGCAGCCAGTTCACTTTCTGTTAAGCGGACGTTCCGCGGAACAATGGTATCCAGTAAAATTTCCCGGAGATCAGCGGTTTCCGGACTTGTATGAATGAAATCCAAAAAATCAGCGGATAATTTATTCCTGTTGTCAAAATCGTTGATAATAAATCCCTTTATATTGTCCGCTGTACGAAGACGTTTTCTAGCATTTTCCCATAAAGCAATAAAGAGCTGAGCACCTTCCACGGCGTTCATAGACACATCAGAAATTAAAAGTATTGCTTCTGAAACAAGGAAAGCATTTTGATTGACAATAGACATGCTAGGGTTTGTGTCAATTAAAATATAATCATATTTAGAAAAAAAGTCCTCATAATCGGATAAATAATTTAATAATATCCGTTCTCGTCCGGTAACAGATGCTACATTTAATTCCGCTTTATGTAAAAATATTGAGCCGGGAATAATGTCTAAATTTTCTAATTTTTCAATAGGATGGAAAAGAATTAAAGATTCCGGATGGGGCGGCGGGTTGTCCAAACGGTAAATATCATAGGTGGTAAACAGATCTGATTTTGTCCGATCTATGCCCATATTATTGGTTAAATTTCCTTGTAAGTCGCTATCTATTACAAGTACTTTTTTTCCGTTTTGAGCTAGGATTCCGCCAATATTAAAGCAAAGCATTGTTTTTCCAACGCCGCCTTTTAAAGTTCCAAATGTAATTATTTTCATGATAATAGAGATGTTCCTCCTTCCGTGTGGCCCAATTTTTACGCTTATACTGGGCACTTTTTTAAATATAACATAAAAAACAAGGCGAATATAAGGAGATTTTATCGAATATATTATCACATATAATAACTAATATAATAGCTATTA
>CAJUDX010000072.1 GCA_910584785.1 uncultured Lachnospiraceae bacterium
GGGAGGCAGATGGAAGGGTAGGTTGTAGGATAGAATAGGATAGAAAATAAAAAGGAAATAACAGAAAAGTTAAAATGAAAATTAAAAGAGCTGTTGTATGGACGGGGAACAACCGGATACAGCAGCTTTTTTGAATAATGTATTATCAGTCAAAACGCATTGCCAGAAAAAAACAAGTTTTTTTGTTTACTTCATGGGGCATGAAAAATTATACCCATCCGGGTACTCGTGAATGAAAATCCTTTCAGGATGGGCGGACTTCGTCCGGTAAGGTATGATATTCAATTAATCTCTGTAATTACTCTGGTTATTCTTTTTTCATCGGATGAATGGGATAGGCCGACTTCCCTCCATAAGAAATATTAAATATAGATGATGAATTTATTCTTTCCCTGGTGCCGGATGGTTAGATTTATTTGATTTAATTTCAAAAAGTTACGGAAAGAAAAAATCGATGCATTAAAAGGAGAGAAAGGCTGCTGGCAAAAATCCAATAAAAGGGTAAAGCAATTAAGTTTTATTGTCTGCTGTCGATATTTATTTTAAGGGAAAATGGATGGGTGAAGGGAGTGAGCAAAATGAAAATCAATATGCAAAGCCCTTTTTGGGCGCAGGTAATGGGCCGCCAGACAGGGAAAAGTCTGATTTTGACCGGTTCCATGAAGGCAGCAGAGGCGAAAAAGGCGCAGCAACAGCAGGATTTTTTGCAGAAGGTATCTGAGCTTGGAAGAAGCGGAGAGACAAAAGATGCAAAACAGAAGGAAACCGAAGCAGAAAAACAGATAGTTCTTGACCAGCCGGATTATTCCGAGTTTGCCATCAGCCCGAAGGATGTCAGCAAGTTTATGGAGAAAGAAATGGAGCACTATTATCAGGGTGTGACAAACACGGTGGATAACCTTACCGGGATGGAGGAACAGCTAAAGTATATGCAGGCAGCATATAACCAGGCGTTGGCAGACGGTGATACGGAGAAAGCCGATATGCTTAAAGAGTGGAGTGAAAAACAGTACCAGGATATGTCCTGGATGCCCGGAGCGTCTATGATGGGAATTTCCCATTTTCGTCTGGAAAATGCTAATCGGTTATATGGGAAAGCTTACGGGCAAGAAGCCGCAGACTGGATGGGAGATCTGCCCGGCAGAGCGAAAGAGATTACAGAGGGGCTGAAAGGGGCAGGAAGCGTGGACGAAGCGCTGCAGCAGATTGCCGCCGCAAAAGAACAGTTTATGAATTTGGCGGATGAAGTGGCTGACCGCTATGAGGCTTATACCGGGAATAAGCTTGACATTTACGAATACAAGACGGCAGAGGATTTTGAGGGTGTGAAATGGGATTCCCACCTGATTTACGGAAGCGGAAATTTAAAGAAGGCAGAGGAACTGCAGGGGACGGGATATGCAAAAACTCTGGATATAAGTGCCTATCTTCAAAAGGGGAACATAGTGGACCGTCAGGTGTAGCTGCTTTTCAGGAGTAGTATTTTGTGAAAAATTATACCGGTAATGTGAAGTAAAGGTCAGCATCAGGTGTTGTTGAAAATATAAGAAAAAGACAGGCTAAAGCGGGAGAAAACAGGCAATGAAAAAATTTGATATCAAAAGTATGGCGGCAGGTATGCTTATCGGTTCATTGGGAATAACGACGGTATTTGCAGCTACGGGGATTAAGTCGGCGGTTTTAAGCAACACCAGGATTGCACTTGACGGAGAATTTCTGCCGCTGGATAAGCCTTTACTTTCTGTTACTTTGGACAATGAGCAGGATGCGGGGCTTTATGTGCCGGCAAATATATTGCTGGAAAAACTTGGGTATACTGTGTGGTATGATGGGGGAAATGATTGCCTGCATCTTGTTTCTGCCGGAGAAACGGTTTCTGCGGAAAATACAGTGAA
Source organism: uncultured Lachnospiraceae bacterium (assembly GCA_910584785.1). Lineage (GTDB taxonomy): Bacteria > Bacillota > Clostridia > Lachnospirales > Lachnospiraceae > Caccovicinus. Next base: position 1,896 of record CAJUDX010000072.1, read on the forward strand.
TGGAATGATGGTTATGTATGTAACAAATCATCCAGGACAGAAAAATATCGCAGAATCCGGTTCATTTACCGCAGAAGATAACCAGAAATTAACGTTGACGATTCTTTCGGATATTCAAGGCGGGACGGTGGATTTATTTTTATTTGATCCAAGCGGAAACGAGCAGCATATGGTGATTGGTGCGGAGAATAGTGTAAAGGAAATTACACTGGAAAAAGGAATTTGGCAGTATAATTGTTCTGGGATGTTTCGGGATGGCGGGAATATACAGGTAGTGGGAGTAATACAGTAAATTTGAAGTAAATCTGTAATCCATGGACAGCAAAATTTTCCTTGATTTTCACTATAAAAGAGGATTATACTACTATTGTAGAAGTAAGAAACAAGTCAAATAAAAGAAACAAGTCAAATGTTTTTGGAAAAGGAGGTTGTTCTTATGGGCAAGATTAAAGTGGTACAGTACGGCTGCGGCAAGATGAGCAAATATACGCTGCGTTATCTGTATGAAAAGGGAGCACAGATCGTAGGGGCGATTGATGTAAACCCGGAAATTGTCGGTATGGATGTGGGGGATTATGCGGAACTGGGCGTGAAAACCGGAGTTCTGATCAGTGACCATGCCGATGAAGTTTTAGACAACACCGATCCCGATATCGCGGTTGTTACCTTATTCAGTCTGGTAAGCGACTGCTATGATCACTATGTAAAATGTTTAAGCCGAGGGATCAGTGTGATTACGACCTGCGAGGAAGCGACCTACTGCTGGACCACCGATCCGGTGCGGGCAAATCAGCTGGACGTATTAGCGAAGGAAAATAATTGTACCTTTGTGGGAAGCGGCATGGAAGATACCTTCTGGGTAAATATGGTTGGTATGGTTGCCGGAAGCTGCCATACAATTAAAAAGATTGAGGGCGAGGTAAGCTACAATGTCGAAGAATACGGACTTGCCCTGGCAAAAGCGCACGGTGTAGATTTAACGCCGGAAGAGTTTGAAAAGCAGATTGCGCACCCCGAAGTGCTGGAGCCTTCCTATGTATGGAATTCCAATGAAGCTCTGGCATCAAAGATGGGCTGGACAATCAAGAGTCAGACGCAGAAATGTGTGCCGTATTTCCATGACAGCGATATCTATTCATCTACTATGGGCAAGGACATTAAGAAGGGCAACTGCATCGGCATGGCAGCCGTGGTAACGACAGAAACCTTCCAGGGGCCGGTGATTGAAACCAAGTGTATTGGCAAGGTTTACGGCCCGGACGACGGGGATATGTGCGACTGGAAGATTACCGGCGAGCCGGATACCGAGTTCCATGTTGTAAAACCGGCAACCGTTGAGCACACCTGTGCAACCATCGTCAACCGGATTCCCAGTGTGCTGCGTGCACCAGCTGGGCTGATTACCATGGATGAGCTGGATGAGATTGAATATATGACATATCCGATGGAGTTTTATTGCTAAATGGGATAAGTTGCCAAATGGAACAAATTTCTAAATAGGATTATAAGAACAAATAAAAAATAAGTGTTCATTAGTGCCCATATGGTGTCTGGTGAAAAGCTGAGAAAAAAGCAGAGTACGACTGCATTTGTTTGTGGTTGGTGCTCTGTTTTTTGCTGATAGTTTGATTATTGACTTTTTGTGTGCGGATAGTTTTTGCTACTATTGTTCAAAGATTTATTTCCTTTTCTATGACGGATATGCTATAATTGACCCATTAGTAGGTTTGCCTTTAAGTTATTTTTATTTTACTAGTCAAAAAAAGGTGCAAAGAATAAGTTTTACTGTTAATTTACATGAAAGAAACGAGAATCTTATGATGAATTTATTCGATAAAATTCCCTCCGGCTTTTTTAACTGCCTGGCGAGCGGGAGCAATAACCGTATTTATGCAGACTGCCTGCAGATTATCTATGAACAGTATGACCGGGAAATTATCTACCGAATTTCCAGGAACAGGATTCGCGATGCGCTTGCCGCATATCTGCTGGAAAATCATATTGATTTTCTGGATCAGGACAATGTATCCGATGATGCAAAACCCCCCAAAGATGAACGAAATTATAATGATATGGCAAATGGAATTATCCGAAAATTCTGCTCTAAAGACATTGGATGGCTGGAGGAGGAAGCGGATGATGCCACCTATGAAAAGCACATTATTATGACGGAAGAGGGGATTTTGTTAACTGAATTTTTACAAAATCTGATTAAACCCGAACGTGAAGAATTTTCCAGTTATATTTTTAATATCTATAATGTTCTGCAAAATAAGGAACAGTGGCGGCAAGATCCATATGTTGATGCCCTGAAAAATGTTTACCGCAATGCACGTCTGTTATCAAAGTCGCTGAAGCGTCTGGCGACGTTTATTAAAAAGATTATTGAGCGGATGGTTAAGGAAGAAACGTTAGAAAGTTTAACCGAAAATCTTCTGGAATACTGTGACGGCAATTTTATCCGTGAATACGCAAGGCTGACAAAGCAGCAGAACATTCATATTTATCGTTCATTCATCAAATCCCGCTTAGAAGAAATGCAGAATAATCCCGAATTAAGTGAACTTCTGTACATCGGCTGTGCGCTGGAGGAAGGCATAGAGGAAGAAAAAGCAAGGGAAATGGTTTTGGATATGCTGCAGGCGACAAAATGTTTCCTTGCTGAAGATTACGACCGGATTATGCGGGATATTAAGCATAAAATCAATATTTATCTGCAGATTGCCATAGGCCGTGCAAGGTTTTTAAGAAACCGTGAGGCAGATATGCGGGGCAATGTGGAACAGACCATACGCTATCTTGCCCGTGAAATGGACCAAATTGGCTGGAGGGAAGAGATTCCCGCAGAGATGCAGAAACTTTTTTCCCTGGACAGGCATGAATTTATCGATACCGGTTCGCTCCGCTATCCAAGGAAGCCAAAAACCATTCAAAAAGAAACGGTTGTTGAACTGGAAGAAATGAGTGAAGAGGATGTATTAAGAACACAGGCAGCACACGAGAAGGAAGCCTATAATCCCTATGCAAAGGAGAAGATGAAAGAATACCTGGAAGCTGTAATGAATAAGAAAAGCACCATTTCCTGTGAACATCTTCCCATGCAGGGGAAGCGGGATTTGCTCTGTGCATTGTCGGCAATTGCCTACAGCGATGAAAACGGCTATGTGGTGCAGCTAGAGGACGGGTATCTTCAGGTAAATGAACTGCTTCTGCGGAGGTTTTCAATAAGCAGGGCAGATGACGAGTAAATGGTCAGCGCAATGGACTGCCCCTTTTAAAGGCTGTAAGGAACGAATAAAGAGGGGTTATTAATCAAATGGAGGGAATCGTGAATTTCGACGAATTATGGAAAGATTTTACATCATTAGAAAAGGATTTATTTCAAAAATCATGCAGGAAGCTTTTAAAGTCTACCTTTATTGTGCGTGATAAGGATGAAGAGAGTAAAAAAGCCTATCATTTTATTGCGAAACACCCGGAGCCGTTTTCCCTGTATTTTGGCTATATAGGATTTGACGTTGTGGTGGACCGGGACAGCGGGGTAATTATGCTTTCTAACTGTGCAGATATGGCGGAAAATGGGCGTCTGCAGTCGAACCGGATGGCATTAAAGAAGATGGAAAGTATCGTGCTCTGCTGCTTGTGGACATTATATGCGGACAGGATTCGGTCGGGAAGTTTATCTCAGGCGATCCTTATTTCAGTGGTTGACTTAAATTTTGAACTGGAAAAGTATGAAATAAAAGAACTAATTGATAATAAAAAACTGATAACGGATATTTTAACCTTATTTTCCCGTTTTAATCTTGTGGATATCAAAGGAAAAATCGGGGATGCCGACTGTATGATTCGTCTGTACCCATCGCTGGCATTTGCCTTAAATGTAGAGGAATTTAGCCGTTTTGCCGAGGCTGCGCGAAAACGGATGCTGGAGAAGGGCAGGGGAGATGAACCGGATGCATTAGAAGCATCGTACAGAGAGGATGAGGAGGATGAGGAGGATTAGGACAATGATGCAGATGAATAGGAAAACTGCGACAAAGCTATTGATGGTGCAGTGGTCAAGGTTTCAGCGCTTATGTGTAAATCTGGAAGGTTCCACACTCTTTACGGGGGTAAATGGAAGCGGAAAATCTACAATATTGGATGCTATGACCTACCTTCTTACCGGAAACCGGCAGTTTAATAAAGCAGCGAAGGATCGGGATCGAACCGTGCTTGCCTATGTGCGCGGCGATACAAAAAGCAATGGTTCTTCCCGCTATCTGCGTTTTGGGGAAGTAATCAGTTATATTGCGATGGAGTTCTGGTCGCCGGTGGAAAATCAGTTTATGGTGGTTGGTGTATGCATTGAATCGGCTAATGAAACCGCACAGAAAAGCAGCTGGTTTATCTGCCGCAATACGAAGATAGAAGAGATAACGTTTACAAAAACTGAAGGAAAACTCCTGAAAATTATACCGAAAAATGAACTTTTAGTTAAAGGTCACCTCATGAAATTTGCGGATTTTTGGAACCGTGATCGGGGTGTGGAACAGGTGTTAAGGGCGCTTGGACTGCGCTGTAATACAGAAAAATATCGCTCAAAATTGATAAAAATGATGGCGTTTGACCCGCAGAATAATATTGATCAGTTTATCCAGGAATGTGTTTTAGAACCGGGAAAAGTGGAATCTTTAAAGGAATTACGCGAGCAGAGACAGCGCTTTGAACAGATTAAAGAGCTATACGAAAATTTGCGGAAAAGCAAGAAAAAATTAGAGGAAGTAGAGCAAAAAAGTATTGAATATGAAAAGAAAAAGAGAGTTTTTCATATCCGGGAATTAATGTTTTCTTATCAGGATTTAAGGCAGAAAGAAGAGGAAGAAAAGGAAATTGCATTGCGGATGGAGGGATTGAAGCAAAAGCTAATTTATCTGCAGGAGCAAAAAAGCAGCCTGGTCAGGCGCTATGATGATGCAGGAGAGCGCTATCGAATTGCCCAGAATAATGATATGGTTAAGGGGATGCAGGAAAGCCTGAACGAAATGGAGCGGCAGCGCAAGGGGCTGGAGGAAGAAATTCGCCGCAATGAGGAAAAGCTGGCAAAATTAAAGCGTCTCCAGATAAAGCTTTCTGAAATTTTGCCCTGGATGGAAGAGTTTCTGACACTTTCCGAGGAAGATAAGCAGTGTTTAGGCCAGCTGGCAGAAAGGGCAGTCCCGACAGAGCAGAAGGTTGATACCTTTGTCCGTTTTGCCGATATGGTTAGGGTGCAGGATCAGTTATTTGCCACCGATGAGGTGCATTTTGACGATCAGATAAAAGAATTTGATAAAGCGATCCGTGAATTGGAGCAGAAGATAAAGCAGCTTGAGGCAAATATTTTGGTATTTCCCAGAGAGATTGAGGATGCCAGACAGATGATTCAAAGGGAACTGGGGAAGGAAGGGATTCATACCGAAGTAAAGATTTTTGCCGAACTTGTCCAGGAAGTGAAGGATGAAAAATGGCGTGCGGCGATCGAAACTTTTTTGCGCAGGAAAAGGTTTTTCCTGATTGTTGAAGGAAAATATTGCCATAAGGCTTTGGAAATCTTACAGAAAAAACGCCTGCATGCAGCTAATGTGGTGATTACTGACAAGCTTCCTGATACAAAAGTTACACCGGATTCTGCGGCAGAAATATTGACCATACCAAATCCAAACGCACGAAAATTTGCCAATTTTCTTTTAAATGGAATACATTTATGCGGGGCATTAGAGGAATTACATGAACATCCAAAGGGTGGTATTACCCAGGATGGAATGCTGGCAAAAAGCTATTCTTTTTCCTGTATGGAGATGAAAAAAACGGAGTTTTGTCTGGGGCAGGATGCAATAAAATTTCAGCTGGAAAAGGCGATAGAAGAGAAGAAAAGCAGGGAGAGGGAAAAAGAGAATCTCTGGAAAAGCAGAGAAAAACTATGCGTACAGCGAAAAGCATTAAACCAGGTGGATTGGCAGGCAGAGCACTATGATTTTGGGGCTGCTGCGTCTCTGGAAGAGGTAGACAAAGCGCAGAAAAGGATGATAAAAAGAATAGAAGAAATCCGTAAAAATCCTGATTTTATGGCTGTATTACAGGAAGTGGATGATGCAAAAAGAGAATATCAGCGGCTTGGAGAGGAGAAGGATCGCCTTGCCGGGGATATCCGGGGCTGTGAAAAAGATCAGGAACAGGGGCAGAAGGAACAAAAGAACTTATCCGGGGAAATTTATCGGCTGAAAAGAGAGTATACAGAGCAGTGTTTACAGCATTTGGAATTGAAAAAACCGATGATGGAGGAGTATGAAAGGCTAAGGAAAAAGGCAGGGGAAGATAAAGGGAATTGGCAGGTGATTACCCCAAGGCAGGTGAAAATCTTGAAAAACGAACTGGAAGCCTGTATCCGGCAGCTGGAAAATGTACAGCTGGAGTATTGCCGCCTGGCGGAAATCGATATGCATAAGCGGGGAGTAGCCTATATTTCCTTTTTCCGGGAAGAACATAGAAACATTGCAAATATTAAGGTTGAAGAAACAAAATGCCGGTTGGATGAGCAGTCGTTAAAACTGGAAAATGCATTTATGAATGACTTTGTGGCAGAAATGAATGAAACGATTTATGACGCAAAAAATGAGATTGCGGCGATAAATCATGAACTTAAGCAGCTTCCGTTTGGCAATGATACCTATAAGTTTGTGATGAAGGAGAAGCCGGACCGGGCAGTATTTTTCCGTATTTGTCGAAGGCTGGAGGATTACATGAGCACCCCGGAGGTTTACATGAACTCGGCAAGGGAGGACGAGGAAATGGAGAGGGATATCCGGGAATTTATGGAAGTGATCCTGGATGAAGAGGACGAACAGGAGTACACGGATTATCGTAAATACTTTGTGTATGATATGGAGATTGTAAGCCGCCAGGGGGACAGTGAGGTGGTTTCCGACCTTTCCAAAAAACAGGGTTCAGCGAGCAACGGGGAGAAGCAGACGCCATATTTTATTATCCTGGCAGCAAGCCTTTTGCAGTGCTACCCGCGAACAGCCTGCTGTGCAAAGCTGGCTTTTATCGATGAGGCGTTTTCGGCATTGTCCAGGGAGAGGATTGAGCAGATGGTGAAGTATCTGGAGGACAATCATTTTCAGGTATTCTATGCGGCACCGCCAGAGAAAATTAACAGTATTGGAACTTATATTGATTCGACGGTAAGTCTGGTAATTACGGGAAGATATACGAATGCAGTGGAAGGGTTGGTGAAAGAGAGTGAAAAGGAAGTAATAAAATAAGGTAAAAAATAAGGAAAAAGAGAGGATAAAAGAGAAAGAAAGGATAATAAATAAGATGAAATAAGGAAAGTATAATAAAGAAAGCGAAATGAAGAAAGTATAATAAAAAAGTGAAACAGAGAAGGTGTAATAAAAAGTGAAACCGAGAAAGTATAATGAAAAGTGAAACCGAGAAAGTATAATGAAAAGTGAAACCGAGAAAGCATAATGAAAAGTGAAACAGAGAAAATGAAATAAGGAAAAGAAATACAGAAAGTGAAATAAAGAGGAAATAAAAGATGGCAATGATACTTAGCCAGTGGCAAATACAAGTCCTGGAATCTTTGCTGAATTTGTATGAAAATAGCAAGACTTACCGGGAAAAAAATAAGGTTACGCAGACATTTTCGATTTCTCCGGTAAAGATTTTTCCTGATTACGTTTCTGATTTTGCCGATATTTACCTTGTGCGTGATTTTGAACAGCAGATGAAGGAATTAGAACAGCAGGGATTTATTGTTATTATCTGGAAAAATAATGTGATAGAAAAATTAATAGCTAATTCGGGAAGATGGGAAAACATTTATGACCTTTTAGGAAAAAAAGAGCGCAGGCAGATAGAGCAGGAGCAGACGAAAGTTTACGAGAAATTTCTGTCGATAGATAAAGGGATGGATGTTTTTTGCCAGGAGCAGATTGCTCGCTTAAGGGAGGGAAAAAAAGCAAAATTTGCGCCGGAGAAAGCAAAAAAGATATTACAGTTGTGGAAATTTCTTGTGGAAAATCGGGAGGAAGTGCTGGAAAGAGAACTGTCCATTGCTGTGCTGGGTGACAGTAAGTTATGGGAGAAAAAATACCGCTCCAAGTTGTGCCGTTTGCTGCGAAAATATAATGATTTTGAATCTGTTCTTCTTGGGGTGGATGATAAAAGAGAGACAGAGAAGATTGTTTTAGGCGAATATCATGTGGAAGCAAATCCTTCTTTTGTCTATATTAAAGGGGATTCAGAGATTTTCTTTTCCGATGGACAAAGGGTTAAAATAAGCCCGGATATGCCCATTGCACTTACGGAAAATACCCTGAAACATGTCTGTGCAGTAAAGATTTTGACAGAAAAAGTAATGACAGTTGAAAACCTGACTTCGTTTCATCGAATGGTACAAAAGGAATATTTTTACTTGTTTTTAAGCGGGTATCATAATCGCATGAAACAGAAATTGCTGTGTAAAATCAACGATGATAACCCGGAAATTCAGTGGTTTCATTTTGGCGATATTGACCCGGATGGGTATTATATTATTGAACACTTGATAAGAGGAACGGGGATTTCATTTCGTCCCATTTATATGGATATCGCCTGTCTGGAAAAGTATGCTTCCTATGCGAAGCCATTAAATGAAAACGATGTGCGGAAGGCAAAATCTTTACTTGAGCAGGGGAAATATCAGGAAGTTATGGGGTATATGCTGGATAAAAATAAGAAGCTGGAGCAGGAAATTGTGAGTTGGATGTCTAAAGGAATAAACGTTAAGATAAAGACTATGGAGGTGAAATGCTTTTAAGGGAAGCAGCTATGAATATGAAGCTCTGGCAGAAGAAAGCATTTGTGCAAGGCAGAGAAACTTAAGGGTAAACTGCCTTGAGAAGGAACAGAGAAGAGCATGTGATAGAGGAGTATATAAAAAATATATCTTATCGGCGGAACAGCCTTCTTAATTCCGCCTTAGAGGTTTGTTTCCGATCGTAAAGGTACGGGAAATATTAATGCTTTTTATGAAGATTCAGCATAACTGACAAGAAAACAGTGGAACTTTCATAATAATTGTGATAAACTAAACATTATTAAGTGATAGGAGGATAGAATATGTACGCAGAATTTACGGATGATCTAGTTACAGGAAATGAAACTATAGACACTCAGCATCAAGAGTTGATTGGCAAAATCAATGACCTTTTACGGAGCTGTGAGGAACACTCAAATAAAGCCGGCGCTGCCAAAATGCTGAATTATCTGGCAGACTATACGGATTTCCATTTCAATGCAGAGGAGGCGCTTCAGGAATCTATCGGTTATCCTGGTATTGAAGAGCATAAGAAAAAACACGCAGAACTAAAAACTGCTGTCCAGGAACTTTATGATAGGCTAACTGAGGAAGAAGGCCCTACAGATGCCTTCGTTGCTATGGTAAATGAAAAGATAACCGACTGGCTCTACTATCACATTCAGACCTTTGACCGCTCTGTTGCAGAATATAAATATATGAGCGATAATACCAGCAGGATTTAACGGTCAGCAAAGGGGCTGTTGCAAAATAACGGCTAAGTGCGTGATATACGACAGAAACCACAAGTGTTTCATTCATATATTATGCACAAACCGCATTTTGCAGCAGCTCCTTTGTTAAAAAAGTGCTTGGAAATTCACGTCTAAATCATAATGGCAGTATTTCAGGAAAACTGCCGCCAGCGCGGGACAACGCTTTTTACTGCGTTATTTTCTCAAAGTCAGATGCTGGGTGCTTGCATAACGGGCAGATAAAATCCGCCGGAAGCTCCTCACCTTCGTAGATGTAGCCGCATACTGTACAGCGCCAGACTGTTTTTCCGGTAGCGGGCTTTTTCGACTGGGGTTTAATGGAGGACTGATAGTAAGCATAGGTAGCTGAGGGTGCAGCAGAGAGTACTTCCATGTCAGTTACGGAAGCAATGAATAAGGTGTGGCTCCCCAAGTCAATGGCCTGCTCAGTCACGGCGCTGATATAGCCGTTGCTTCCCGCAGTAACATAGTAAAGGCCGTTGGAAGAACGCCTGCAGTCTGGATAGCCGGAGAATTTATCCACATCCCGACCGGATTGAAAGCCGAAATGCTGGAATACGGAGAAGCTGACCTCCTCGCTGAGGATGGATAGGTTAAATTTTCCGCTCTGTTTGATCAGATCGTGGGTAAAATTAGTTTTGTTAACAGCAATGCTGATTCGATTTGGTTCACTGGTTACTTGCCCTGCTGTGTTAATGATACAGCCGCTGTCCCGTCCCGCAGAAGCGGCGGTGAGTACAAACAGCCCATAGCTTAGGTTATACATTGTTTTTTGGTTCATATTCTCCTCCTTTGCCATTTCATAGCATTTTTAGCAGGCAGCATAGTTATTTTTTCCGCATTGCACCCCACCTGACATCAATAAGCCCCTAGTTCATTTTTATTGGTTTTCGGTTTGTTTTGTTTTCGCTTCAATATCCCATTGTATTGCATGGTTCAGATCACGGTATTTCTTTGGTGTCATACCCACAGATTCACGAAATTGCTGAATAAAATGGCTTTGTGAGGAAAATGACAGGCGGTTTGCAATTTCAATCATGGAATATTCACTGTATTGCAGAAGGTTTTTTGCCATCTCAATTTTTTGTGTGCGGATATAAGTACTGACAGAATCACCGGTTTCTTTTTTAAACAGCCGCGAAAGATAACTGGCTGACACGCCCAACACATCGGCCAGGTCTTCCACCGTAATCCGCTCTTTGATATGGGAATAAATATATTCTTTGCACACATTGATGTGCCGGGAATTAGTATCGCTTCTGCAGATTCTTCGCATCTTTTCCGTATAATCCAAAACCATGGCATCGTGAAGGCTCCGCACCCCTTCTATCGTATGAATGTTATCCGGCTTTTGAATATAAAAATCACTCATTCGGAAAGCCTGTTCCAGTTCCATCCCCTTCTGCTTACACATGCGGGTAATCATTGCTGTTGTTATCACAAAATGGTACTTTAAATTGGTAATGGGATTCCTAGAAAGTACACCTACCCCGTCACTGTCCAAAAAACGCTGCTGCTCACAATTTTTCTTTATCGCATCAACATCACCGTTGGTTACGTTCCGGTAAAATAAATATTCTTCTGTGGGGGGACGATGTTCTACCTCATCAATTTCATCTTCTGCCTCTAAAAGAAGCCATTCATTTTGATAACTCATAGTACGTACTTTTCCTAAAACCTTACGCTTGCTAGGAATTTTCCAAAGATTTTCCGACCTGCTTTATCATATTTATATGTATATGTACCCTCAGGAATCCTTGCAATAACATGTCCTGCTTCGTTTAACTGTTCTTTCTGGAATTCATATTTTATAAGATTTTTAATAGCCTGATCAACCATTTACCAAATTCTCCTTGTTTTTTTCTGGGGTATGTCTGAAAACTGATATCATTAAAAGTTATTTAGATAAATATACATAATATTGTCCACTCTGTTATTGTATTCAGTTTAGCATATTTACAGGAGGTTTACAAGATTCTATGCATAAAAAATCAAAAAGAGTAAAAAAATATCAGTGAAATACTCCATTCTATGGTATCTTGACTACTGCGTAACAAACCTGTGGTAATTATCCGAGGGAGCATAAACTGCCTATCTTGGATTTCCTTATGTTGGAAAAGCCTACGTTGGATAATCCAACGCAATTAAATAAAGAAATAAATAACTAAAGAAATATCAAATACGGATTTAATCAAATACCCATTCCCTTCCTATCTGTTCCCTAACCCCTCTCCTTTTGAGCAAGGCAAAGCGGCAGAGCCGCTGTAATGCCACTTAAATCAAGCGAGAAACACACTTTATTGTGCAACATTCCATAATGGATAGAGAGCGTAAGCGGTTTATCCGATTGTGCTCTCTTGGCTGCCCGACAGCAAAGACAGGGAGTGGTTCACATTTTATCCTTGACGGCTTTTTCTGGCTTTGCTACTACCTGTCAAAATGGAATTGCAGGATAGCTTTGATAAGCTGTGCTTTCAAACGGTCTTGAATATCGTTATTAATATGTCCGCGATAGGTAGACAGATATTTAATCCGCGCTGTGTAATGTCGCAGTACCGCGTCTATGGCTTCCGGCTCGCCGGCAACAGCTTTCTCAATGGTTTCAAAGGGTATCAGTTTCTTATTCCTCATGTTTTGTTTTCTCCAGTTCTTTTCTTAACTGCTTCAATGCCGCCAGTTTCCAGTAGTTGACTGCACTTCTGCTTCTTTTGTATTCATTCCCGATTTTTCTTTCGCTGTAACCGAGGAAGAAATTCATCAGCAGAACAGTACGCCTTTGTTCTGACAGATTAGCTAATGCGTCGGCTAACCGTTTACTTGTAACGACAACTTCTTTCCCTTGCACGACAAAAACCGTCGGCTTTTTTTCTTTTGCCGTCGTCCGGCAGATTTACACAGATGTTAAATTGTTTATACATAAGAGTATTTCTTCAAATCGTTGTAAATTCGA
>CAJUDX010000073.1 GCA_910584785.1 uncultured Lachnospiraceae bacterium
TCACTCGAACTCAATCGTCCCCGGCGGCTTAGAAGTCAGATCATAGAACACCCTGTTCACACCCTTCACTTCATTGACCACCCGGTTCATCACCTTCTGCAGCACTTCCCAGGAAATCTCCGCTGCTTCGGCTGTCATAAAATCGGATGTTTCCACCGCTCGCAGTACTACAGCGTAATCATATGTCCTAAAATCGCCCATTACCCCTACTGACCGCATATTGGTCAGGGCGGCAAAGTATTGTCCCAATTGTTTATCCACACCAGCCCTTACCACTTCTTCCCGGTAAATAGCGTCGGCTTCCTGCACCATCTTGACTTTTTCTGCTGTCACTTCCCCGACAATCCGAATCCCCAGGCCAGGTCCCGGAAACGGCTGGCGGAAAATCAGGTATTCAGGAATCCCCAGTTCCATTCCAACTCTTCGCACTTCATCCTTAAACAGCAGCCGCAACGGTTCAACAATTTCTTTAAATTCCACACAGTCCGGCAAGCCTCCCACATTATGGTGTGACTTAATCACAGCCGATTTTCCCAGCCCGGATTCAATCACATCCGGGTAAATCGTTCCCTGCACTAGGAAATCCACTGCACCGATTTTTCTTGCTTCCTCTTCGAATACCCGGATAAATTCCGCACCGATTATCTTTCTTTTCTCCTCCGGATCTTCCACTCCGGCTAATCTTTGATAAAATCTCTCCTGCGCATTTACCCGGATAAAGTTCAGTTCATAAGGCCCTTCTGGCCCAAACACTGCCTCAACCTCATCCCCTTCATTTTTACGCAGAAGTCCGTGATCCACAAAGACACAGGTCAGCTGTTTTCCCACAGCCTTAGAAAGCATTACTGCTGCAACCGAAGAATCTACACCGCCGGACAATGCGCATAAAGCCTTACCTTTTCCGATTTTCTTCTTCAAATCATCAATCGCTGATTCCACAAAGGACCCCATCTTCCAGTCGCCCCGGCAGCCACACACGGCATAGACAAAGTTATGCAGCATCTTCATTCCCTCTGCTGTATGCATCACTTCCGGGTGAAACTGCGTTGCGTACAGTTTCTTCTGTGCACACTCCATCGCTGCAACCGGGCAGACCTGCGAGTGTGCTGTAATGGTAAACCCTTCCGGTACCTGAGCAATGTAATCAGTATGGCTCATCCAGCAAATAGTTTTCTCTCCCACACTCCGAAAAAGCAGCGATGCCTTGTCAACCTCAACCTCCGTCTTGCCATACTCACTGACCGGTGCAGTTGCCACCTGCCCGCCCAAGGTATAGGCCATTAACTGTGAGCCATAACAAATCCCCAGAATCGGAATTCCCAACTTAAAAATCTCCCCCGAAATATGCGGTGATTCTTCCAGATACACACTGTTTGGTCCACCGGTAAAAATAATCCCCCTTGGCTCCATCGCCCTAATCTCATCGATTCCCATTGTATAAGGCCAGACCTCACAATAAACATTGCACTCACGGACACGCCGGGCAATCAGCTGATTGTACTGCCCGCCAAAATCCAAAACAATGATCATCTCTTTATTCATATCCTACCACTCCTTCGATTTTCACTTTTTTCCTGCAAAAAAGTTTCCATTACCGCAAAATCTCTATATCTATGCCAGTGTGCTGACCTATTTTCTTTCAGTTACCGCAACACTTCTACATCCGTGCCAGTGTACTGATCTATTTTCTTTCAGCTGGCACAAAGCTTCTACATCCGCGCCGATGTGCTAATCTATTTTCTTTAAGTTACCGCCAAACACGGAAAGCACAACCAAGGGAACAACCGCAAGCAGAACTAATCAATTTACTTTCAGTTACCGCCAAACCTTTACATCCGCGCCGGTCTGCTGACCTATTTACTTTCAGCCTAATGGCGCAGAATAATTATTCCGTCCACCTAACGACAAAGGGAGGGCATGCGGTGGCATCACTGACCGATAATAACGCAGCAGATAAAACTTCATTCTGCCTCATTTTGTGAAAGATAAACCCTACAGCACACCGGGATATCACACGAAAAAGAACGCTGTCCTTTCCCAATTCATGCAGCCTGCTGCTGAATGATGGGTATCACAGCGTTCTTATATTTTTCTTTCGTGCATCGCTATCACTTCCTGTTTTTTCTTCTGCACTTTTTATTCTCTTCTTTCGCGTTTTCTATTTTGCTCTTTTGCAGATTTACTATTCTTCTCACCCTTTGTAAATTAAATAACTTATCTTATGCGGCTTAACATAATTCTTATGTACCTTATCTCACATCAGCCTTAAGCGCCTTGCGTTCTTTCTCTATGTACTTTATTTCTTTTCATCATTAGGCATCTCTACTGCATTCAGCATTCTTCTTTTGCACATGCCTATTATAACGAATCCAGTGTCAAATGGCAAGCGATTTTGTCGAAATTCCAGAAATTTCTTGCAAATTTTCCGCACACCAACCCTTGCATCAAAGGATTTTCATCATTTATCTATCGACATCCACCAAAAATTGGTATATAATCAAAAAAAACGGAGGATTTTCTTATGAAACGGACAAAAATGAACAACCTGAAACTAAGCTTTACCACCGCCATCTTATCCGCTCTTATGGCGACTTCTGCCCTCGCTGGAACCTGGACGCATACCTACACGGATCAAAACGGCGAAAGCGAAACCTTTTACTCCCTCTGGTGCTACCGCAAAGACGACGGCACCTATGCTAATAACGAATGGATTCAGGATTCTGACGGCACTTGGTACTGGGTGGAAGATGACTACACCCTGCCCGTCGTTGCCGGGATCTCGCCTGACGGCTATATGTATGACGATGATGGACGCTACGTCTCCATGGAAGGACGGTCTTTCCCCACCATTGAACAGGCTTCCATGATCGCCACCGGCATGACCTATGAGCAGGTTCTTGCCATTCTTGGGCCGGAACACATTCGTTCCAGTAACCAAATCATATTTACCAATGATGGAACTACCAGCTATGCTGTCTGTGTATGGTTCTTTGGCAATAATGGTAAATACCGCCTAGAATTTCTTAATGGTGAGGTCAGTGATATCTATGGCTATTTCTATTAATCACTCATGCACCTGTTCTGCAGCATTTACTGTCTCCTTATCTTCCTATACTGCTGCAGCCTGTCAGATGGGGCTTACACCCCACCTGACATAACGAAGTCCCCCTGTCCGCTGCTTTCCTTCTATCGATTCATTTCCTTTAATTTTACCCACCGCCCTTTTCACCGCCCTGCATTATCACGCTTCTGCCATCTCCAGATACCTTTTCACATACTTTCCTGTGTACGAAGCCGGATTCCGGGCCACTTCTTCCGGCGTTCCTTTGGCAATCACTGTGCCGCCTCGTTCTCCGCCCTCCGGTCCCATATCAATCAAATAATCCGCCGTTTTTATCACATCCAGGTTGTGCTCGATAACCACTACCGTATTTCCATTTTCTGACAGGCGATGAAGAATTTCAATTAATTTATGCACATCGGCAAAATGCAGTCCCGTCGTAGGCTCATCCAAAAGATATATCGTTTTCCCTGTACTCCGCTTGCTCAGCTCGGTAGCAAGCTTAATCCGCTGTGCCTCACCGCCGGAAAGTTCCGTGGACGGTTGCCCCAGTTTCACATAAGAAAGTCCCACATCATACAGCGTTTGAATCTTCCTGGCAATCGTCGGGACATGCTCAAAAAACTTCAGTGCTTCCTCCACTGTCATATCCAGCACATCATAAATATTCTTCCCCTTATACTTTACCTCCAGCGTTTCCCGATTATACCGCCGTCCCCCGCAGACCTCGCATGGCACATACACATCCGGCAGAAAGTGCATCTCAATCTTAATAATCCCATCGCCGCTGCACGCCTCGCACCGTCCGCCCTTGACATTAAAGCTGAAACGTCCCTTGGTATATCCCCTGGTTTTTGCATCAGTTGTGGAGGCAAATAAATCCCGAATCAAGTCAAATACACCTGTGTAGGTCGCCGGATTCGAACGCGGTGTCCGTCCTATTGGCGACTGGTCGATAGCAATAATCTTATCGAGCATCTCCACGCCCTCCATCCCGGCAAACTTTCCTGGTATCGTCCTGGCCCGATTCAGTTTCTTTGCCAAATGCTTGTACACAATCTCATTCACCAGAGAACTCTTTCCTGAACCGGAAACCCCGGTAACACAGGTCATTACCCCCAGCGGGATATCCACTGAAATCTTCTTCAGGTTGTTCTCTGCCGCCCCCTTAACCTTAAGCCAGCCTGTCGGTTTTTTTCTCTTATCTGGTACAGGAATCCGCTTGCGTCCGCTCAGATATGCCCCGGTAACCGATGTCTCACAGGCCATAATTTCCTCTGCTGTCCCTACTGCCACTACCTGTCCGCCGTGTTCCCCTGCGCCTGGTCCGATATCCACAATACAATCCGCCGCCCGCATCGTATCCTCATCGTGCTCCACCACCAGCACGCTGTTTCCCAAATCCCTCAAATGCAAAAGCGTCTTTAACAGCTTATCATTATCCCGCTGATGAAGCCCGATACTGGGTTCGTCCAGGATATAGGCCACGCCGACCAGCCCCGATCCAATCTGTGTCGCCAGCCTTATTCTCTGCGCCTCTCCGCCGGAAAGCGTCGCTGTTGCCCGCGACAATGACAGATAATCCAGTCCCACATCAATTAAAAAGCTTACCCTGGCCCGAATTTCCTTTAAAATCATGCCGCCGATAGCTTCCTGCATACTGGTTAATGTCAGTCCGTCTAAAAATTCCCGGCAGCGGACAATCGACATATTCGTCGCCTCATAAATATTTTTATCACCGATGGTCACTGCCAATGATTCTTTTTTCAGCCTCTGTCCGTGGCAGGCCGGACATGGCGTAATCCGCATATAAGTCTCATACTCTGCCTTAGAACTCTCTGAAAAAGTCTCCCTGTAACGCCGGTTCACATTCTCAATCAACCCCTCAAAGGCCACATCGTACACGCCTTCACCGCGCTGCCCCTTATAGTGAACCTTGATTTCCCTTCCCTTTGTCCCATACAAAAGGATATCATGAATCGCCGGCGGGTAATCCTCAAACGGCGTGTCCAGGCTGAAATGATAGGTTTCTGCCAGTGCCGCCAGCACCGCTCCGGTAAAGCTTCCCTTTTCTGTGCAGGACTGCCAGCCCATCACCACGATAGCTCCCTGGGAAATACTTAACGCCGGATCGGGAATCATCAAATTTTCGTCAAACTCCATCTTATATCCCAGGCCAAAGCACTCCGGGCAGGCACCAAAGGGATTATTAAAAGAAAAACTCCTTGGCTCCACCTCATCCACACTGATTCCGCAGTCCGGGCAGGAAAAGCTCTGGGAAAAACGCAGAACTTCCCCCTCTCCCACATCCACCAGCAAAAGACCGCCGGCAAGGGAAAGCACCGCCTCCACCGAATCTGTCAGGCGCTTTTCAATTCCCGGACGCACAACCAGCCTGTCCACCACAATCTCTATATTATGCTTAATATTCTTTTCCAGCTTAATTTCTTCCGAAAGTTCGTATAAATTTCCATCAATCCGCACCCGGACATAGCCGCTTTTTTTCGCCTGCTCCAGCACCTTTACATGTTCTCCCTTGCGCCCGCGGACTACTGGTGCCAAAAGTTGTAATTTTGTCCTTTCCGGCAGCTCCATCAGCTGATCCACCATCTGATCCACCGTCTGCTTCTTAATCTCCTTGCCACACTTGGGACAGTGCGGAATCCCTATCCGTGCATACAAAAGCCGCATATAATCATAAATCTCCGTCACCGTTCCTACCGTCGAACGAGGATTTCGGTTCGTAGACTTCTGGTCAATGGAAATCGCCGGAGACAATCCCTCGATGCTTTCCACATCGGGCTTTTCCATCTGCCCCAAAAACTGCCGTGCATACGAAGAAAGCGATTCCATATATCTGCGCTGTCCCTCCGCATAGATCGTATCAAATGCCAACGACGATTTTCCTGACCCGGAAAGCCCCGTCAAAACCACCAGTTCATCCCTGGGAATATCGACAGAAATATTTTTCAGGTTATGCTCACTCGCCCCGCGAATCTTAATAAACTGCCTTGCCATAGATTCCTCCATTCATCCATTTTCAGTGCACTAAGTATAGCATATCTCTTTTTACTATTCAAGCATTTTTCGAACAAATGTTTTTTGTTCATGTTTGACAAAAAATGTCCTCCAAATTTTACCAAGATAAAGATGACAAAACTTATCTTTTCTTATATAATGATAATGTTGGGGTCAAATAACCTCGAACAACATCGTCGCATGATCGTTACCAAAAGTTGGAGGTGTTTTTATGGGAATGTTTTTACAGAATGTGCTGATTTTAGACTGTGATGAAATGACAGCAAAAGCTGCCTTAAAAAAAGTGGAGCAGATTTCCGATTCTTCGATGCTGGAGCTGGTTCCCAACGAATGCCGCTTCCAGCAGTTTCCCAAGGGTATAAGCATCCTGCTCAATGATCGCTGCTGCGGCTACGACTCCCTTGCCCAAATCCTTTCGGAAACCACCATGAAGCCGGTAATGCTGCTCTATATTTATGACGATGATTTCTGGGGCTACTGCTTCTGTGATAAGGGAAAACCCCTGGATGTCTTTACCCCTATGCCGGATTATTTTGAAGAAGTCTCCGAGAAAACCCGCCAGGAGGTTTCCGGTGACAGCAGCCTGATTGCATCTTACTTTAAGGTAGATGAGGAAGAAATCAAAAATTACCTGATCATCTGGGACGAAGAGAAGATGGAAAATTTTGAAGAAAAAGCCTATCCCGATGATGAATGCGGGCAGTGTGACAGCTGGCAAGTCGTTGACTTTATGCGGAAACTGGGCTTCCCCTATGAGTGGGACAGCTGAAATCTGCCCCGCCCCCTTCCATCGAAAAACCTATACAAGCAATTTTTTTGCCAAACAAATGCCACGGCTTCTGTCTTTCACGCATAACCGTAAGCCGTGGCCTTTTTCCAGCATATAATAAAAATTTCTCTACTCTCTCTCCAAAATTTCCATAAATTCTTCGCCTGTGATCGTTTCCCGTTCCAGTAAATATTCAGACAATTCATTCAACTTCGCAGCATGGCTCTTTAATATTCCCAATGCCTTCTGATACTGTTCCTTAACAATGGCAATCACCTCATCGTCCACCGCCTTTGCCGTCTCCGGCGCGCAAACCATCGAAGTATCCCCGCCCAAATACTGGTTATTTACGGTTTCCAGGGCAACCATACCAAACTGGTCGCTCATCCCGTACCTGGTCACCATGGCCCTGGCAATCTTCGTCGCCTGTTCAATATCATTAGAAGCGCCGGTGGTAATAGACTGGAACATAAATTCCTCCGCTGCCCGCCCTCCGGTAAAGGTGGCAATCTTGTTCAGCGCCTCCTCCTTACTCATCAAAAATCTCTCTCCTGCTTCCACCTGCATCGTATAACCCAAAGCGCCGGAAGTTCGGGGAATAATCGTAATCTTATGCACGGGTGCAGAATTGCTCTGACAAGCAGCCACCAGAGCATGACCGATTTCATGGTAGGCGACAATCCTTTTCTCTTTTTGGGAAACTGAGGCATCCTTCCTCTGGTATCCGGCGATAACCACCTCCACGCTTTCTTCCAGGTCGGATTGTGTAACCAGATGCCGCCCCATACGCACAGCGCGCAGGGCAGCTTCATTGACAATATTGGCAAGTTCAGCACCGCTTGCCCCGGATGTCGCCCGCGCAACAGAATTAAAGTCTACAGAATCTTCCAGCTTTACTTCCTTGCCATGAACCTTAAGGATGGCCTCCCGCCCTTTTAAGTCCGGCAGTTCAACAGGAATCCGCCGGTCAAAACGTCCCGGACGAAGCAGGGCCTGATCCAGGGATTCCGGTCGGTTTGTCGCCGCCAGAATAACCACACCCTTCTTTCCGTCAAAACCATCCATCTCGGTTAACAGCTGATTTAACGTCTGTTCCCGCTCATCATTTCCTCCAATTCCGCCCCCGTCACGCTTTTTTCCAATGGTATCAATCTCATCGATAAAGACGATACAGGGCGCCTTTTCATTCGCCTGCTTAAATAAATCCCTCACCTTTGCCGCACCCATGCCGACAAACATTTCCACAAACTCTGAACCGGAAATAGAAAAGAAGGGAACGTGCGCTTCCCCGGCAACCGCCTTGGCAAGCAGGGTCTTTCCTGTTCCAGGAGGGCCGACCAGTAAGGCTCCCTTGGGGAGGGTTGCGCCGATTTCTGCATATTTTTGAGGATTATGAAGAAAATCCACGATTTCTTGCAGTGCTTCCTTCGCCTCCTCCTGTCCTGCCACGTCGCCAAAGGTCTTTCCTGTCTCTGTCTCCGCATAAATCTTGGCATTTGACTTTCCAAAGGTCATTGCCGGGTTTCCCATACTTCCCATCTTTTTTTGCAGTGTACGCCCTAAAATCTGGCCAATGGCGATAAACAGCACAATCGGAATAATCCACTGCACAAAGATCGTGCTGAGAAGCGAAGGCTGGGTGACAATTTCCTGGGAAAAAGTGACTCCCGCTGCTAAAAGACGATCCGTAAGACTGGCGTCCGGCCATAACCCCGTCTTATACGCCGTAACCCCCCACTCCTTTTCTACACCCTCTTTCACTGTAAACATCAGGCCCTCTTCGTCCTGATAAACCATATCCACCTGGTTAGCTTCAACAAAGTGAAGGAACTGGTCATAGCTGACCTCCTTAACTGAACGCCCCATCATCGAGGGCACTAAAAAGGTATTTAACAAAAATACCACCAGCAAAACAATTCCATAATAATAGAAGAAGGACTTTCGCGGATTTTTGTCCGGGTTCGTATTCTTTACTCCCATCATCAATCTCCTTTCCTGCGGATTATATTTAATTTAATGGCCTCTGCTACCTGCTCTTTCCCCTTAGATAATGTAAGTAGGATAATACAACTCCCAGCATTTGTCAATCACATCCTTTTTAGTTTCTGTCCCATCTCCTTTCACACAACCACTTCCAAAATGCAAAATTGGACAAAAACAGTTGATTTTAGCTATCATATCGAATATAATAAAAAAGAAATACGGAAAAAGAAAAGGTGAGGTGCCATGACAGATCAATTTAAAGAACAGCTGCAAAGCGCAGGCGTAGACGTAACCGGCGCGTTAAATCGTTTTATGAATAACGCAGGACTTTACGAGCGCTTTCTGAAAAAATTTCCTGCAGATACAAGCTACCAAAATCTTCTTAACGCAGTGGAGGCTGGTGACTTTGAGGAGGCTTTCCGGGCCGCTCACACATTAAAAGGAGTAGCAGGAAATTTAGGTTTCGACAACCTTCTGACTTATGTGGTCCCCCTGGTCGAAGTTTTTCGGGAGAAAAACCCGAATATACCAGCCGACCAGTTCCAGGGAGCAAAAGACGAGTATCAGAAACTGTGCGAAATCATTGCAGCAAACGCATAAGAAAAAACATTAAAAAAGAAAATTTGCCGTTAGGCGGGGGATTACGTATTCGTATCAGGTGTGTGCCAAAGGATGGAACAGCATAAATTGCTTGTCCCATCCTTTTTTTGCATCAACCCTTGTCCTCATTCATATCATCTGCAATTGCGCCGAATGTGCCTGTCACCGTAGAAACCGTTACTGCCACAACAAACAGCACCAAAAGAAGAATGAACCCCATAAATGCTGCAATAAATCCCATAAGCTGTCTCTCCTTGCTTTTTTGTAAAATTTCCCTGGATGAAACTGGACTTATGCACCCAGCTTCATCTGGATATGCTTAGTTTAGTATAACACAGAAAAACTGAGATGAAAAGATTGAAATTAAAAAAAGATAATGTTATAATAAGTAGTAATTAAAACTACATGACAGAACTCATAGTTGGACTGGCGATATTTTCCTTTTTGACAAAATTCCAGCTGACTGTGCGATGGAGGAAAATTCATGACCTATAAGATTATTGGCGACAGCTGTTTAGATTTAACTGCAAAATTAAAAAAAGATTCCCATTTCCAAACGATTCCCCTCACCCTTCAGGTAGGACAAACCACGGTCATTGACGATGAAAGCTTTAACCAAAAGGAATTTATCCAGCTGATGAAAAACAGCCAGGACTGCCCTAAGACCGCCTGTCCGTCACCGGAGCGCTTTAAAGAAGCCTATACCTGCCCGGAAGAAAATATCTTTGTTATTTGTCTGTCTGAACACTTAAGCGGAAGCTATAACAGTGCAGTTCTTGGGAAAACTCTTTACGAAGAAGAGTTCGGAAAGAAAAACATTTATGTCTTAAGCTCCCATTCCGCTTCAGCCGGCGAATTAAACCTGGCCCTGTATATCCGGGACTTATGCGAGCAGGGACTGTCCTTTGCAGAAATTAAAAAACGAGCCACGGCTTATCGGGATGATATGAAAACCTACTTTGTCCTGGAATCCCTGGACTACCTGCGAAAGAACGGACGCCTGAGCGGACTTCAGGCATTTTTTGCCACCACCTTAAATATCAAGCCGGTAATGGCTGGTGATAAGGGAATTATTGTAAAAATCGACCAGGCACGCGGCATCAACAAAGCCCTCCAGCGCATGTGCGATCATGCAGTTTCGTCTGTCAGAGATACCAGGGAGCGGACATTGGTCATTGCCCACTGCAACTGTCCAAGCCGCGCCAGACTGGTAAAGGAAGAGATGGAAAAACGGGGAAGTTTTAAAGAGGTTATTATCACAGAAACCGCCGGTGTTGCTACCGTTTATGCCAATGATGGCGGGATTGTGATTGCACTTTAAGCGAAAGTTTGGGGCTGTGCTGAAGAGAATCTGCTTCGGCAGGGCATATTCTATCGGAAACACACTCTCGCTTTGCAGAGAACGCAGCGGATAGCAGATTTGTGCTATATCTGACCAAGTGCTGATGTTCCATAGCGTGTTCCTCACAGAATATGTCCTGCCTTTGCTATTTTGCAGACAATGCTTTAATTTTCTCCGGGCTAAGTTTTTATTCTTTATTTCTCCATCTTCGTCCCAGCCAGAACCATCATAATCTCGTTGCTCCGAGTGATAAAGTTGGTCATTCTTTCAGGGGTCAGGCTGCCGTGGCTTAGTTTAGCCAGATCGTAAAGCTGCTGGCAGATCTTATCTACGGTTTCTCCTTCTTTATTTTCCAGGACGTACTGTACCAGAGGATGGTTGCTGTTTAATACCAGGGTTTCTCCGTTTCCTCCAAACATTGACGGGTCCATTCCTCCGCCCATGCTGTACATCCGCATCATCTCCTGCATCCGGCGGGATTCTTCAGATACGGTGATCATGGAAGCAACGGAGGTGTCTTTCAATTTTTCTGTTTTAACTTCCAGTTTATCATTCGCTAATGCTTTTTTTACAGCAGCAGACAGTGTTTCGGCATCAGCTTTAGCCTTTTCAGCATCTTCCTCGCTGGTTTCGTCCTTGAAGATATCTGTCACATCGGTATCAATGCGAAGAAATTTCAGATTTTCGTTTTTCTGCTCTAACTGATTGATGAATGGGCTGTCAATGCTGTGCGGAAGGATTACGGCATCCATCCCCTCTTTCTTAAACATGTTGATATACTGGCTCTGCTCTTTTTCGTCGGTAACATAAAATACCTTGTCCGGGTGCTTTTCTTTATTCTTTTCCAGGCATTCCGGCAAGGTCAGGTACTTGCCTTCCAGATTCTTAAAGATAATATAATCTTTCATTTTCTCCTGGAATTTTTCGTCTTTAATGCAGCCAAACTTGATAAAGGGATTGATATCGTCCCAGTATTTCTCGTAGTTTTCGCGGTCGGTCTTGCACATGCCGGAAAGCTTATCCGCAACTTTCTTGGTGATATAGTCGGATATTTTCTTAACGAAGCCGTCGTTCTGCAGGGCGGAACGGGATACGTTCAGCGGGAGATCCGGACAGTCGATTACACCTTTTAAGAGCATCAAAAATTCGGGTATAACTTCCTTGATATTATCAGCAATAAATACCTGGTTATTGTACAGCTTAATGGTTCCTTCCAGGCTCTCGTACTCTAAGTTAATCTTCGGGAAGTAGAGGATGCCTTTTAAGTTAAAAGGATAATCCATGTTCAGGTGAATCCAGAACAGCGGCTCACGGTAATCCATAAAGACTTTGCGGTAGAATTCCTTATACTCTTCCTCGGTGCACTCGTTGGGATGTTTATTCCAGAGCGGGCTTACCTCATTTAAAGCTACCGGACGCTTAATAATTTTATATTTTTCTTTTGCCGGGGAAATCTCTACAACTTCCTTGGTTCCATCCTCATTTTCTTTTTCTTCGGTCTTGGCCTCCTCGACGATCGTTTCTACGATGGTGTCTTTGTCGGTCAGTTCATCTTTTTCAATCGTTTCATACTGCGGACCGTCGGCTGCATTGTCCAGGAAAATCGGAACCGGCATGAAAGAACAGTATTTTTCGATAACTTCTCTTGCGCGGTATTCGTTGGAGAACTCGGTACTGTCCTCGTTCAGATAAAGGGTGATCTTTGTACCTGTGGTGTCTTTGTCGCTGTCAGTCATTTCAAATGACGTGCCGCCCTCGGACTCCCAGTGGACAG
Organism: uncultured Lachnospiraceae bacterium; assembly: GCA_910584785.1. Taxonomy (GTDB): domain Bacteria; phylum Bacillota; class Clostridia; order Lachnospirales; family Lachnospiraceae; genus Caccovicinus. The sequence goes on from CAJUDX010000073.1 coordinate 12,569, forward strand.
GCTTGGCCCCTGCCTGATAGGACAATGTGTCGATGGTTACTTTATCAGCTACCATAAATGCCGAGTAAAAACCCAAACCGAAATGACCAATAATCTGGTCTTCGTTTGCTTTGTCCTTGTATTTTTCCATAAATGCCTGCGCACCGGAAAAAGCAATCTGGTTAATGTACTCTTCTACCTCATCTTCGGTCATGCCCAGACCATTATCTTCAAAGACAATGCTCTTATCGTTGGGATTTACCGTTACCTGAATCTTGTACTCCATATCCTCCGGCTTTTCAAACTCTCCGATCAGTTCCAGCTTTTTCAGCTTGGTGATTGCGTCACAGCCATTAGAAATCAGTTCCCGGTAGAAAATATCGTGGTCGGAATAAAGCCACTTCTTGATAATGGGAAATATGTTCTCGCTGTTAATTGATAAGCTTCCAGACTTTGCCATAATGTAACACTCCTTTTCTATGCAGTCCTATAGTTTTTTCGTTTTTCACCTTTCACGGTTGTTTTCATATTCCACAGCGTTGTGGACAATCTTTTTATGTCTCGCTCCTTATTCTAATACAGGTATAACAAAAAGTCAACAGGAAATTAGCACTCATTTTCATTGAGTGCTAGTAATTTTGCAAAAAGCTTTCATTTTCTTGATAATTGATAAAGATTTTATGGAGCACCCTTTATCCACTCTTTTTTTTACGGATTTTTTGTGTTATATTAGGTGTAGAAAAATATATCTGTTTTCAGCCCACATTCAGGAAAAACTAAAATTAACAAAATAGAACTAAACAGCATAAGCAGGAAAGGATATTTATGATTGCACTATCCATCGATGATTTAAAATCTTTCACTCAAAAACTCTTCCTGGGGACAGATTTTGATGATTTTTTATTGACTGAAGCAAAGATTGTAACCTTTAACACCTTTACCATTGACGGACACGTCCGCAGGGGCTTTTACACGGAAGAGGAAGCTGGGGAACTTAAACTGCAGGAATGTTCCTTCTGGAAAACCATCCGACCGATTTGCTTTTCTCTGATTAAGGGTAAACGCCTGCCGGGAAGTTTCCACATCTCCCTGCAGGCAAATCATCAGCAAATGGAAGATTTTTTAACCTCCAGACAAATCCTTGCTATTTCCAGTGAACAAATCAAAGGGCTTTATTTACATATCCGCTATGATGACGGAAAGCTCTTCTGCATCACCGGAAGTTCTCTGGCTGTTTTTACGATGGACAAAACCTTAGAGCGGGAATGGGACACCTATGTGGAAGATTTTCTCAAGCAAACTGGAATTGCAGCTATCCGGGAATAGATAGAGGGCAAAGAAGTTGTTGCAAAATGTGCGATTGGGGGGAAATTTTTTGCTTTACAGGCCACCACCATAAATAAAAGTCTGCTGGGCGCACTTGGAATACCTGAACTTAGACCGC
>CAJUDX010000074.1 GCA_910584785.1 uncultured Lachnospiraceae bacterium
CACCACTATATGATTACCTATCCAAGGGTGATAGCCGCCTGTGCCGCCGCCAACCGCGCAATCGGAACTCTGAACGGTGAACAGGATACATAATCCAAACCAATCTTATGGCAGAATTCTACGGAGGTCGGGTCGCCGCCGTGCTCGCCGCAGATACCTACGTGCAGTTCAGGACGAACTGGCTTGCCTAACTTAATGGACATTTCCATCAGTTTGCCAACACCGATCTGATCCAGTTTTGCAAATGGGTCGTTCTCAAAGATCTTTGCATCATAATATGCATTTAAGAACTTACCTGCGTCGTCGCGGGAGAATCCGTAGGTCATCTGGGTAAGGTCGTTTGTACCAAAGCAGAAGAATTCAGCTTCTTTTGCAATCTCGTCTGCGGTCAGGGCAGCTCTTGGGATCTCGATCATCGTACCAACTTCGTATTTTAAGTCGCTTCCTGCTGCGGCAATCTCCGCGTCAGCGGTTTCTACGACAAATTTCTTTACATACTTTAATTCCTTGATATCGCCAATCAGCGGAATCATAATTTCCGGCTCTACCTTCCAGTCCGGATGGTTCTTCTTCACATTGATTGCTGCGCGAATTACAGCCTTAGTCTGCATCTTGGCAATCTCAGGATAGGTTACAGCCAGACGGCAGCCGCGGTGGCCCATCATCGGGTTGAACTCATGCAGAGCGTCGCAGATAGCCTTGATCTGCTCTATGGTCTTGCCCTGTGCGTCAGCCAGCTTCTTAATATCTTCTTCCTCAGTAGGAACGAACTCATGCAGCGGCGGGTCCAGGAAACGGATAGTTACCGGGTTGCCTTCCAAAGCCTCGTACAATTTCTCGAAGTCGCTCTGCTGTTCGGGAAGGATCTTCTCCAGAGCTGCTTCTCTTTCTTCCAGGGTTTCTGCACAGATCATCTCGCGGAATGCATCGATACGGTTGCCCTCAAAGAACATATGCTCGGTACGGCAAAGGCCGATACCCTCAGCGCCCAGCTCTCTTGCCTTCTTCGCGTCAGCAGGAGTATCTGCATTGGTGCGAACCTTTAATCTTCTGTACTTGTCCGCCCACGCCATAATTCTTCCAAACTCACCGGCGATAGTAGCGTCTACGGTCGGTATAATGCCGTCATAAATCTTACCGGTAGAACCGTCGATAGACAGCCAGTCACCCTCATGGAATTCTTTTCCAGCCAGGGTAAACTTCTTGTTTTCTTCGTCCATGGTAATCTCGGAACAGCCGGATACACAGCAGGTACCCATACCGCGGGCAACTACGGCTGCATGGCTGGTCATACCGCCGCGCACCGTTAAGATGCCCTGAGCGGCCTTCATACCCTCAATATCCTCAGGAGAGGTTTCCAGACGAACCAGAACAACCTTCTCGCCTCTTGCCTTCCACTCCTTTGCATCCTCAGCAGAGAATACAATCTTACCGCATGCAGCACCCGGAGATGCAGCCAGGGCCTTAGCCATCGGCTCTGCCTTCTTTAAAGCATCCGTGTCAAACTGTGGATGAAGCAGGGTATCTAAGTTTCTCGGATCGATCATGGCTACTGCCTTCTTCTCGTCGATCATGCCCTCGTCAACCAGATCACAGGCAATCTTTAAAGCAGCCTTAGCCGTTCTCTTACCATTACGGGTCTGAAGCATGTACAGCTTCTTATCCTCAATGGTAAACTCCATATCCTGCATATCGCGGTAATGATCTTCCAGCTTATTGCAGATACCAACGAACTGATCGTAAACTTCCGGCATAACTTCCTTTAACTGGTCAATCTTCTGCGGTGTACGAACACCGGCTACCACGTCCTCGCCCTGTGCGTTCATTAAGAACTCGCCCATCAGATGCTTGTCGCCGGTTGCAGGATCACGGGTGAAGGCAACACCGGTACCGGAGGTTTCGCCCATGTTTCCAAATGCCATCATCTGAACGTTTACAGCAGTACCCCAGGAATAGGGGATATCGTTGTCGCGGCGGTACACATTTGCTCTTGGGTTGTCCCAGGAACGGAATACAGCCTTGATGGCTTCCATCAGCTGCTCCTTCGGATCAACCGGGAAGTCCTTGCCAATCTTTTCTTTATACTCAGCCTTAAACTGGTTTGCCAGCTCCTTCAGATCATCAGCAGTCAGTTCAACGTCCTGAACCACGCCTTTTTCTTTTTTCATCTTATCGATCAGTTCTTCAAAGTACTTCTTGCCAACTTCCATAACAACATCGGAGAACATCTGGATAAATCTGCGGTAGCAGTCCCATGCCCAGCGCGGATTGCCGGATTTTGCTGCCAGAACTTCAACCACTTCTTCATTCAGACCCAGGTTTAAGATGGTGTCCATCATACCCGGCATGGAAGCTCTTGCACCGGAACGAACGGAAACTAATAATGGATTTTCCTTATCACCGAATTTCTTTCCGGTAATCTCCTCCATCTTAGCAATGTGCTCCATGATCTGTCCCATGATTTCGTCATTGATCTTTCTGCCATCATCGTAGTACTGCGTACAAGCCTCCGTTGTGATGGTGAAGCCCTGCGGTACCGGAAGACCTAAATTGGTCATCTCTGCAAGGTTTGCGCCCTTGCCGCCCAACAGGTTTCTCATGGTCGCATTGCCTTCACTGAACAAATAAACCCATTTCTTTGCCATACGTTAATTTCCTCCTCAGAGATTTTTGTAAAAAGACTCTTTACATGTAAGTTCCGCACAGTCCAATGTCCTCTTTCCACACTAAGAAAACCAGTGGACTGGCGGTCTGGCTATAGTATAACACAAATCTTCATTGAGTAAAAGTTTTTTCTTAAAAAAATGGAAATAAATTCATTAACTTATCCCAGCATAACATCCAAAACCATCATTACCAAAAACCCCGCTGAAAACCCGATTGTCCCCAAATCCGAGTGTTCCCCCTCTGCCGATTCCGGGATCAGTTCTTCAACAACCACGTATAGCATTGCCCCTGCGGCAAAAGAAAGAAGATAGGGAAGCACAGGGGTAATATACGAAGAGAGCAAAACCGTAAGAAAAGCACTGATTGGCTCAACCGCACCGGAAGCACTTCCGCAGAGAAAGGCCCTGGTTTTTTTCATCCCGGCCCCCTTTAACGGCATCGATACAATAGCGCCCTCCGGGAAGTTCTGGATGGCAATGCCAACCGCCAGGGCAAACGCTGCCGCCATCGTAATTCCCGCATCTTCCGCCAGCACACCGGCAAACACCACGCCCACTGCCATCCCCTCCGGCACATTATGCAGGGTTACGGCTAACACCAGCATTGTTGTTTTTGCCAGGGAACTTACCGGGCCTTCCGGCGCATTTGTGCCAAAATGCAGGTGAGGAACCACCCGATCCATAACCAAAAGAAAAACAATCCCCATGCAAAATCCTGCCGCACCAGGGAAAAAAGACAGCTTTCCCATCTCCCCGGACATCTCCATTGCCGGAATTAACAGTGACCAGACCGAGGCTGCCACCATTACCCCGGACGCAAAGCCAAGTAATGCCTTTTGTAATAACGCATTAAGCCCTCCACGCATAAAATACACACAGGCAGCGCCCGCTGTCGTTCCGATAAATGGAATCATAATTCCCCAAACAATATCTATATTCATCTGCCAGTCTCCTTATTCTATATTCATTGAGAATCCTTATTCTCTGTACTTATAGTATGAAAGAAACCAGCCCTTGTGAATAAAATTGCCGGACACATCCACTAGAACAAGCCGGACTATAAAACTGCCGGACACCCCCATTAAAGCAAGCTGGACGATTAAAGTGCCGGACACCCCCATTAAAACAAGCCGGACTGTGCTACCCTTTTTTTGAATGTCTGGCCACCAAGTACATTATCCCAGGTTTTAAACATTTACCGATCCAATATGCTATTTGGCGAATCCCATGTTCAATTAAAGCCACTATTGTATTATCAATGAACACAGAAAAGAGAAACGAAAGCAGGACACAGCTGCTTAATGCTGAAAAAACATACAGCATTGGCTTAAAGCGGGATAAGCCCTGAATAAATAAAATATTATGCAGGACAAACCAGTGAATTAACAGGATGGAATAGCTATACTGGCTGAAAAAAACCAGGATCCCCTTTATCCTCTGCAGCCTGTCCTCCATATGAAGAATAACCGAAAAAATACCACAGGCAATCACCAAAACAAAGATAGAACTTCCAAAAATATACCTTTCACTATTGGCCTGATGGATGGCTAAAAAAGCGCCGACGATAATGGTTGCCAGCCCTCCGACAGCCCAAAAACGATCATAGCGGCGCATCCACTTCTGGTTCATCAGATAGCCAAATAAGAATACCCCCGTCCAGTCACCAAGAAAGGTGGAAACCGCCAGTTCGATACCATAAACATAGGCAATACTTCGGATTCCTGTCAGCGCAAGAATAAATACTGCCAGCATTTTTTCTGTCTGTTCGGAACAATGGTTCAAAAAAGCACGGAAGGGAATCACCAAAAGATACATTCCAATTAATTCAAACACCATCCATAAATGCGTCCCCATCTGTACCCTGCCCTCAAGCATACGCATTGTATAGGCAGATAACCATTCCCGCAGGGAAGCCTGTGAAGCACAAAGAACGACAAGATAAATCCCCCCGTAGACCAGAAGAGGAAGAACTACTTTAATCAGCCGTTTTTTCACAAACTCACTCCATGCCTCCTCCCTCCAGGGCAAAAGTAATGCTCCGCTCAACATAAAAAACAGAGGATTACAGCTGATGATCACAAATCGAATACACCAGAACACCCAATATATCACCTTGTTTCCCCTAAGGCTAAATATCAATTCCATTGGCCCAACAATATGAACCAAAATCACCAATAGCGCAGCCAGGACACGAACCGCATCAAGATAAAGCACTCTTGGCCTTGCCGCTTTCCCTTTCGTGCCTTCTTGTTTTCCCTTTTCTTGTTTTTCCTTCTCTTTTCTTCTTTCCCTCTGCTTTGCCATTAAGCATCCAGACGCGCAAAAAATAAAAAGAAACACAAGCAGTCTCCTCTGATTTATCTGCTGCTGCACCTGCCTGGCTTGTATTGCACTTAAAGGTATTACCTCCGCCCCTTCAAGTTTATCCAAAAAAAAATCTCCGGCAATGCCTAAACGGTAAGAATTCCATTTTCCATAAGGAATCGTAAAAACAGCTTCTTTCGTCCCTTCCAGAAGATACCTTTCTTTATGCTGAAGGGTATGAAATGCGTTATCCCTTCCATAAAAGCACGAAATGCTCATATCTTTAGTTAACGGTTCCTGAAAACGGATACGAATATGCCCGATTTCCCTGTCCGAATAAAGAATAACCCAGGGGTCTGCCCCCGTCGTCACCCATAGCTTCCCGTCCTCTCCTCCAACCACGTAATCGTTGCTCTCCATAACAGCCAACGGAAAATACTCTGTCTTTTCTCCATACCCTCTGCTTATCTGATAAATGGTGATTACAGCTTCTAATAAAAACGCAGCAATTACACCTAAGATAATGACCACGCCCCATTTTATCCATTCCTTTATCTGTATTTTCGCCATCCTTATCCCCCTTCCCCTTTTACCATCAGCAAAAAGAGCAGACTACACATCTTATGCATACTCTGCTCCCTATCTCCTATCTCTTTATCTGCCAACAAACTGCAAAAAATCATTCATTTCCATACACAGGATACCTTACTTTCTATCCTGCCGTCCGTCCCTACAAAAAGTCCCGGATTCGCTTACTCCTCACTGGATTCCTAAGCTTTCTTAATGCCTTTGCCTCAATCTGGCGTATCCGCTCTCTGGTGACATTAAATTCCTTTCCCACTTCCTCTAAGGTTCTGGGATGCCCGTCCTCTAAACCAAAGCGAAGCACAATAACCTGACGCTCCCTTTCCTTTAGATCACCAAGAAGTGCGTCAATATGCTCCCTGAGCATAACAGATTCCACATTTCCCTCCGGCGTAACGACATTGCTGTCTGCCACAAAATCACCTAAATTAGAATCATCCTCTTCTCCAATGGGAGTTTCCAGGGAAGCCGGCTCTCTGGCAATCTGCATGATCTCCATTACCTTATCTTCGGACATTTCCAGCGCATCTGCCAGCTCTGCCACAGAAGGTTCATAGCCCAGCTCCAGGGTAAGCTTGCGCTGCATTTTGGACATTTTATTAATCGTTTCCACCATATGCACCGGCACACGAATTGTTCTCGCCTGATCCGCCAAAGCCCTTGTTACAGACTGACGAATCCACCAGGTAGCATATGTACTAAGCTTGTACCCTTTTGTGTAATCAAATTTTTCAACACCCTTAATCAGTCCAAGATTTCCCTCCTGAACTAAATCAAGAAAACTCATCCCTCGTCCGGTATACCGCTTGGCAATGCTTACCACTAACCGCAGATTGGCTTCAATCAGGCGTTCCTTGGCGTACTCATCGCCCTCGGCCTTTCTCTTAGCCAGCCTTAATTCCTCCTCTGCGCTTAACAGAGGTACTGTACCGATTTCCTTCAGATACATCCTTACCGGGTCCTCTGTCCCAATGCCCTCCAGAAGATCAACGGCGTCAAGGTCGATATCCAGCTCTTCATCTTCCGCATCTTTCATGAAGCTATCGTCTGCGTCGTCCATAAGCAGTGAATCGTCAGATAATGCATTCTCATCCAGTATCGGAACCACATCAATATTTCGGTTCTCCAGATACGTATAAATCTGGTCCATCTGCTCCGGAGACAGGCTGTCGCCGACAAAGAAATCATTAATTTCTGTTGCATCCAGGGCATTATGCCTTGTTTTGGCGAATTCAACGAGTTTGCCCAGCTTCTCTAAAAAATTGTCCTTCTCCACTTAATACGTCCTTTCGCGCTTCAGTTACTACCAGCCGTTAAGTTTTTTTTAACAATTCCTACACAACTCTTCATTATATACGAAAAGAGATTATTTTTCAACAATTTTCTCTATTTTTGTATAAAGAAATCCTTTATTTTCCGGCTCAGGCTTGGGAGGCTGCACCAGAATCTTCATCTTTTCTTTTAGATTAACAATCTCCACTTCCTGACGGCTTCCTCCGAACTCCCCGTCCAGCACCCAATCCACCGGCGCCTGGGCGGTAAATTTCAGTTCTTTTGCCTTGAACTTAAAGACATAGTCATTTTGCTCCTCTTTTAAAAACATATAAGAAATAATATTGCTTAAATCCAGAGGGGTTCTCGGCCTGCGGATAAGCAAAACCTCAAATTCCCCATCATTTAAGGCTACCGACTGTGTTACCAGCCCTTTAAAGCCGCCCACGCTGATCGTATTCGTCACCATGCCGAAAACAAACTCTTCCTCCAGAACCTGATCCTCCCACTCCACCCTCATGGGATAGGTTTTCAGCGCGGCAAGGCTCTTCACCCCTTCCAGGATATAGGCCTGATGCCCCAAAATATTCTTCTTATCCTGGGAGGTTTGGTAGGAAACCTCCGTAAATGCCCCAAAGGCAGCAATATAAACAAAATGCTGATTCTTACTAAATTGACCAATGTCGATGGAAAATGGATTTCCCGTCACTGCATTTTCTGCTGCTTCCATCATATCCCTGGGGATTCTTAAACTGGAAGCGTAATCATTCGTGGAGCCTGCAGGAATATAACCCAAAAGAGGCGGGGATTCAAGGCCGATCAGACCGCTGATCACCTCATTTAAGGTTCCGTCTCCGCCGCTGCAGACCACCAAATCATATTCTGCGCCATACTCCCTGGCAATCACCGTGGCATCCTTGGGCGACTGGGTAATGTGAACCTGAACCTGATAACCTTCCCTGGAAAATAAATCCAATATTTCCAGCAGTCTGGTTTTTACCTGCTCCCGACCAGACCGGGGATTTACAATAAAAAGCATCTTCTTCATCAAACAACCGCCTTTTTTCTTATTTTACCTAAAATAATGCCTTCTTATACGCAAGAAACGCACTGGGAATGGGATATTTTTCTTCCAGGTCCCGAAAATCTGCACAAATCCAGGTTTCGGGCAGTTTATCTATCACCTCAATCCGATAACCGACCATGTGCCACTCCACATGGGAAAACACGTGTCTGGCCTCCCCTAAGGGCCAAATTGCACACACCCTGCCCGGCTGCAGACCAAGCATCTCTTCCGCCTCCCCAGGTGTTTCCATCAGCATCTGTCCTTCCCAGTTAGGAAATTCATAAAGTGAAGCCAAAAGCCCCTGATCCGAACGTTTATGTAAGGCTACTTCCCTTCCATTGGAAATCACCAGTACGGTTTTTTCCTCTATCCTGCGCGGCTTCTTTTGCGGCTTTACCGGGAGTTCATCCCACAAGCCCTTCTTTTTTGCCACACACAGCGACGCAAGAGGACACTCCTCACACCTTGGCTTTCCCCTTGGAATACAGACCATGGCGCCAACCTCAAATAAGCCCTGGTTAAACGCTCCCGGCTTTTCCTTATCCATCGCTTCCTTAAGCAGTCCGGCAAAGCGCTTTTTTGTTTTCTCTAAGCTTACATCCTCATAGCTTCCCAGCAGCCGGGAAACCACACGCATGGCATTTCCATCGACAGCCGGCACAGGAATACCAAAGGCAAGAGAAGCCACTGCCCCTGCCGTGTATTCCCCTATCCCCGGAAGCGTTTTCAGCTTTTCGTAGGATCTGGGAAGCCTGCCTTCGTAGTCCTGGCAAAGCTTTTGGGCTGCTGCCTTTAAGTTTCTGGCACGCCGGTAATAGCCCAGACCTTCCCACAACTTCATCAGCACATCATCCTCCGCCTGGGCCAGGGCCTCAATGGTGGGCAAGGTTTTCATCCACCGCTGATAATAGGGTTTTACTGCCTCCACCCTGGTCTGCTGAAGCATAATCTCAGAAACCCACACCTGATAAGGCGAAGGCTCCTTCCGCCACGGCAGATCCCTTGCATGCTGCTCAAACCAGGAAACCAAAGGCTGACCCACTGCGCACAAACGCGCCTTCTCCGAGAGTTCTTCTCCCTCCTCCCACAAAGATGCCTCTGCTAACGCCTTTTCCAGTGAAAACACACTAAACATAGCCGTAAATCCCCCGCACGGATACCTCGCCCGAAAGGACTGTCCTTATCTCCCCTTTGGGAAGTTCCACCAAAAGCTCACCCATCCGGTCAATCCCCCGGCACACACCCTGGTACGCCCCCGCCGGGTCAAGCACCATAACCTCCTGTCCCAGGTTCGCTAACAAGGCTTCGTACTCCTCCTTCAGCCCGGATAAATCTTCCTGAAGGAGAAATAGTTCATAATAATGTTCAAACCACTTCATACAGCCGGCAATCAGGGCACTGCGGCTTACATTTTCTCCGCCTTCCAGCTTCAGTGAGGTCGCCGTTTCCCGGATTTCTTCTGGAAATTCGGTCTGGCTGACATTAATGCCCACACCGGTAAAAATATAGTGGATTTCCTCAAGTTCTGCATTCATTTCCGTTAAAATACCGCAGATTTTTTTACCGTTCAGCACCAGATCGTTGGGCCATTTAATCTTTACCTCAAGCCCGGTTTCCTCCTGAATTGCCCTGGCACAGGCCATACCCGCCAGCAGCGTGAGCATGGATGCGTGAAACGGCAGGATTTTGGGGCGCAGAAGATAACTCATGTAAATGCTGCACCCTGGGGGCGAAGACCAGCTCCTTCCCCTTCTTCCTTTGCCTGCATTCTGGCTCTCCGCTATCACAAGTGTCCCTTCCGGGCTTCCCGCTTCAGCCAGGCACTTAATTTGAATGTTCGTTGAATCCGTCTCTGGAAAATACACCAGATTCCTCCCCATATACCGGGTCGTTAATCGGCTTCCCACCTGCGCCTGGGTTATCCCATCCTCAATCGCCATAAGACGGTAGCCCCGGTTACGCACGGCTTCAATCCGGCATCCCTCTTCCTCCAGCTGCTTTACAGCCTTCCACACTGCCGTCCTGGACACACCAAGCTGATTGCACAGTTCCTGCCCGGACACATAGCCGCCGTTTTGCTTTAATATGGTCAATATCTTCGTTTTCATCCTCTTACCGCCTGTCCTATCCTATTTCCAAATGCTGAGGGCACTGACGCCGGAAAGCAGCACCAGGCCGACGCCAAAGAGCAAAAGTCCTGCCCCGCCTGCAATTTTTTTCTTGTCCCTGCCGCTCTGGCGGATTTTCACCCAGCCATTGACCAGGTTTAATACGGCAGCCAGCATAAAAATAACAGGAAAGAGGACGAGATTATTCTCTGCATTTAAAAAAGAAAGCACTGCCAAAATCACGATAATACTGCCTATGCCGATATGGAGCAGGTCCAGAAAATATCCCAGATTCCTGCTGCTCCGGCTTCGTCCATTCGTTCCTTGTCCCTGCATCCTTCTCCCCCTAAAGCGTGGCTGCCATCACCGCCTTAATTGTGTGCATTCTGTTCTCTGCCTCCTCAAACACCTTGGACTGCAAAGACTCAAACACCTCATCTGTCACTTCCATCTCTGAAATTCCAAACCGCTCTCCCATCTCTTTCCCAATCTTCGTCTTTAAATCGTGGAAGGCCGGCAGACAATGAAGGAATATTGCCTGTTTTCCTGCATTTTCCATCACCTGCGCTGTCACCCTGTACGGCGTCAGTTCGCGGATTCTCTCTTCCCATACCTCGTCCGGTTCACCCATGGACACCCAAACATCCGTATAAATAACATCTGCCCCCTTCGTTCCTTCCATCACGTTTTCCGTCAGGGTAATGCTTCCGCCGGAAGCCTTTGCATACGACTGGCACTCCGAAACAAGTTCATGATTGGGGAAATACTTCTTTGGCGCACAGGCTGCAAAATGCATCCCCAGCTTGGCACAGGCAATCATTAAGGAATTTCCCATATTATAACGGGCGTCTCCCATATACACCAGCTTAACACCCTGAAGCCGTCCAAGCTGTTCCCGGATCGTCAGCATATCTGCCAGCATCTGCGTGGGATGGTACTCATTCGTCAATCCGTTCCAAACCGGAACACCCGCATGCTTAGCTAATTCCTCCACAATCTCCTGTCCAAAGCCCCGGTATTCAATTCCCTCATACATGCGCCCCAAAACCCTTGCTGTGTCCGCAATACTCTCCTTCTTTCCAATCTGTGAACCACTAGGGTCCAAATAGGTGGTTCCCATCCCCAGATCATGGGCCGCCACCTCAAAAGCGCACCGCGTCCTGGTGCTTGTTTTTTCAAAGATCAGGGCAACATTCTTCCCCCTGTGCACATCCACGGCAATTCCTTTTTTCTTTTTCTCCTTAAAATCCGCCGCTAAATCCAGAAGATAGAGAATCTCCTCCTTCGTAAAATCCTTCAATGTCAAAAAATTTCTGCCTTTCAAATCCAAAATTTATTCCTCCTTATCGTCCCTTTTTCAGCTTTTGCCGCTTTTGATGATACAGGTTCCAAATTCAAAGCCGCTCCTGAAAACAGGCTTTTGTCGAATTTTCGTTCTTTTACCCACGGCATCACTATATTCATCAGATAAATTACTATATCTTAAAACTTCTGTCAAGCGTTCTTAGCTTTTGCTGAATTTTTATCAGCAGTTCCGGCACCGAATACACTCTTAATCGCGAAATATGCAGCTTTCCAGCCAAATGTTCCAAAACACTGATATACAAATCCCGGTAATCCCAATCATCAGGCAAATCAAATTCCTTCGCCAGCTTGGGAAAAATCACTTCAGTATATTTCCGATAGCCAAAAGGCTCCTCTATCTCCTCCTGAAACAGCCCACGCATCAGATAACCCTTTAACAGCTCCGCCTCCGACATCATCTTGTCAAAATAATAGGCCTCGCTGCCCGAAGCATCGATATAATACCGCCTCCCCGCCAAACCATAAAGAAGCCTCTTTCCATCCAGATACCCCAGCTTTCTGTTCCTCCTGGCCTTCCTTTTATCAAACTCTAAGATTCCTCCTAAATTCTGCCTGGGTGCAATGTGATACAGTGAAACCCCCTCCGGGACAATAAACGATTTTTCCGTATCATACCCCAAACCGTAAATCCGTATCACAATAATATCCTGATAGCCCCGATCCACCAGCACATCCACTGGTACATTATTTGCTCCTCCCCCGTCCGTGTACAGCTTGCCGCCCAATCTCTCCCGCTTAAATACAGGAAAATATGCACTGGCTAAAAGCATGTCCTTTATCTCCCCCTCCCCTGCTTCCTTGATGTCCATAATCAAGGGCCTGCGGTCAGAAAGAGAAATCGTAGAAACAAAAAGTTCCTTATCTGACTGAAACATCCTGTCTTCGTCAACCATCTGTTCAATTAACTGTTTCAATGGCGTAATGTCAATTCCCCGGTCCTTAACAATCTTCTTTCCCTCTGCAATAAGCTCATGGATAGAAAAAGAAGAAAAATCGCGATTTTTCCACTGCTCTATCCATGCGTCATCAATATCCATAATCTGCGAGTAAGAAATATTGTCCCAGAGCAGCTTTGCCTTCTCCAGATCGTCCATGCACATCATCGCGCCATTTAAAGCGCCGACACTTGTTCCGGCAATCCCTTTAATCTTTATTCCGGCTTCGCGGAGAGCTTCCCACGCGCCAATCTGGTACGCTCCCTTCGCCCCTCCGCCTTCCAGGACAATACCGTATTCCCTTGTCGGGTCAAGCTGTAATTTAATAGGGGCACCTCCTTTTTATCTTCCACAAACACGCTTTATCTGGGAGAATTTCGCATAAACCCAAGAAAACTGTCACAAAAAGCCCCGGAATCATCAACTTCATCCCGCTCCTTTCCACCTGTGACAGTTTTCCTCTAAACCTTACTAAAATTTAACTATATTCTTTAATGTTAAAGACTAAACTCCCCCATCCATCTTATCCAGAGCAACCTCAGTTATTGACTTCGCCAGTCCTGCAAAGCCCTGAATCTCTGAAGGAATAATAATCTTCGTCGCCTTTCCGTTCGCTGCAGCGGCAAAGGCCTCCAGGCTCTTTAACTGGATAACTGCCGAATCAGCCCCTGCCTCCCGGATAAAGCGAATACCGTCAGCCTGTGCCTTCTGCACCTTTAAAATAGCCTCTGCCTGACCTTCTGCCTCACGAATCTTTTTCTCCTTCTCTGCCTCTGCGCGGAGAATCGCCGCCTGTTTTTCTGCCTCTGCGTCCAAAATTGCAGACTCCTTTTTACCCTCGGCAACCAGAATTGTAGACTTCTTTTCACCCTCTGCCCGGAGAATGGATTCCCGGCGTTCACGCTCGGCCTTCATCTCCTTCTCCATCGCTTCCTGAATGCTGGAAGGAGGAATAATATTTTTAAGTTCCACACGGTTTACCTTAATTCCCCATGGGTCCGTGGCAACGTCTAAGGAAGCCCGCATCTTTGCATTAATGGTTTCCCTGGAGGTTAAGGTCTCATCAAGCACCAAATCGCCGATAATATTTCTCAGCGTAGTTGCTGTCAGATTTTCAATCGCCATCAGCGGATTTTCCACACCATACGCAAAAAGCTTGGGATCTGTAATCTGGAAAAAAACCACCGTATCAATGCGCATCGTTACATTATCCTTGGTAATCACCGGCTGCGGCGGAAAGTCAGCCACCTGCTCCTTTAAATTTACCTTCTTCGCCACTCTGTCCAGAAAAGGCGTCTTAAAATGCACCCCAACTGACCATGTATCCAAATATGCCCCCAGTCTTTCCACAACCAGCGCCTGTGCCTGTGGTACGATCTTAATACAGGAGGACAGGATAATCAGGACAAACACTAAAATAAAAATGATAACCATAAAACCACTTAAAAATTCAATCATTTTCTTCCTTCCTTTCACCCACATGAAATTAGTATATTCTCTTCTTGGAAAAACTATACTTTTTATTCTCGTCTATTTACAGTAACCTTCATGCGCCCACAGGTGACCGTACCACCATAAATAAAAGTCTGCCGGGCGCACTTGGAATACCTGAACTTAGACCGCCTAATCGGCGGTGAGC
>CAJUDX010000075.1 GCA_910584785.1 uncultured Lachnospiraceae bacterium
GCACTTGGAATACCTGAACTTAGACCGCCTAATCGGCGGTGAACTTTTACAGTAAGTATAAAGTTTTTTGGAAAAATGATCAACCTGAAAGTTTTCTTTTTTTGCTTTCGTTTTAATAGGTAGTATGCTATGATAGAGAAAGTGCAAGAAAGGAAGGTATATGACTATGAGTGAAGAATTAAAGAACAGAGAAGAGACGATGGCGGATTATGAGGCGGAGCTGGAGGCTTCATTTAAGAAGGTAAAGGAAGGGGATATTCTGACCGGTACGGTAATTAGTGTGGATGATGAGCAGGTGATTCTTGATTTGAAATATTATGCGGAAGGTATTATTTCCAAGGATGATTTATCCAGCGACCCTGACTTCCAATTAAAGGAAGAGATTCATCCCGGCGATGAGATAACAGCGACAGTAATTAAGACCGATGACGGCGAGGGAAATATTGTCCTGTCCAGGAAGGAAGCAAATGATGTTCTGGCCTGGGATAAGTTAAAGAAGATGATGGAAGAGCGGACGGTGGTTAAGGTTAAGATTGCAGAAATCGTAAAGAGCGGGGCGGTTGCCTTCCTTGAGGGAATCCGCGGCTTTATCCCGGCATCCAAGCTTGCTGCAGAGTATGTGGAAAACCTGGACGAGTGGGCAGGAAAAACGCTGGAGGTTACAGTAATTACGGTTGACGAGGAAGCAAAGCGGCTGGTGCTTTCCGGGCGCGAGGTAGCCAGGGAGAAATTAGCCCAGGAGAACCGCAAACGGGTGGCAAAGTGCCAGGTGGGTGCAGTGGTTGAGGGAACCGTGGAGACATTAAAAGACTACGGCGCCTTTGTTACCTTAGAAAACGGGCTTACCGGTCTTTTGCATATTTCTCAGATCAGCAGCCAGCGAATCAAACATCCGGGTGTGGTATTAAAAGAGGGACAGACGATTCAGGTTAAAATTTTATCGACAGATAATGGAAAAATCAGTCTTTCCATGAAGGCGATTGAGCCGGACGAGGAGCCGGAGGAAGTATTTGATTATCAGGAAAATGGTGCAGCGACGACAGGATTGGGCGCGCTGTTAAAGGACCTGAAATTATAGTTCAGGTGTATTCATAAGTTGAGAATGGAGGGAAATGATTGAAAAATACCCCAAAATATGGCGATGAAATAGACCGCTGGGAGGAAACCATGTACCTCTACGAGTCGGCACTAAAGACAATGACCATGAAGGCGGAGATGATGAATGATGAGTTTGTCCACCGCTACCGCTATAACCCTATCGAACACATTAAGTCACGTCTGAAAAGTGCAGATAGTATCGTGCGCAAGTTAAAGCAGGACGGCTACGATGTGACAATTGAAAATATGAATACAAAATTGAGCGATATTGCCGGTGTGCGGATTATCTGCTCCTTTACCTCGGACATTTATCAGATTGCGGAGATGATAAGGGGGCAGGAGGATATTACCGTGCTCTATGTCAAGGATTACATCCGCCATCCCAAGCCCAATGGTTATAAAAGCTATCATATGGTAATTTCTCTGCCAGTATATTTAAGCGATGGGCGGAAGGATGTCAAGGTGGAAGTTCAGATTCGCTCGGTAGGTATGGATTTCTGGGCCAGCTTAGAGCACAAGATTACCTATAAGTTTGAGGGGTGTGCACCAAAGGCCTTGCTCCAGGATTTAAAAGCCTGTGCAGATATTGTTGACATGCTGGATAATAAGATGTATTTTTTAAATGAAGCGATTCTGGCAATTGCTGAGGAGCAGAAGCGGGCAAAGGAGCAGGAGGAGTGCGAAAGTACAGAGGAAGAAGCTAAAGAGAACGAGATAAAAGTGAAAGAAGCAGGAGAAAAAGAGACGAAGGAAGAGTTCAGAGAGAAAGGCACTAAAGAAAACGGATATAACGAAATTCAGGACAATGAAATTCAGGACAATGAAATTCAGGAAAACGAAATTCAGGAAAACAAAATTCAGGAAAACAAAATTCAGGAAAACAGGACGGAAGGATAAGGAAAATGAAGGTCGTATTGCAGCGGGTGCAGAAGGCGTCGGTGGCAGTGGAGGGGCAGGTGATTGGCAGGATTGCCCAGGGCTTTCTTCTGCTGGTGGGGATTTCCCATGCGGATGAGGAAAAGACTGCCGATAAGATGATGGATAAAATCTGCCGCCTGCGGATTTTTGAGGATGACCAGGGAAAAACAAATTGTTCGCTGGCAGATGTGGGAGGGCAGGTGCTGGTGATCAGCCAGTTTACCCTGTATGCGGACTGCCGCAAGGGGAACCGTCCCGGCTTTACCGGCGCAGGTGCACCGGATAAGGCGAAGGCATTGTACGAATATATGGTACAGGGATTTAAGGCGCGCCTTCCTGTGGTGGAGCAGGGCAGTTTCGGCGCCAAGATGGAAGTGGATTTGGTCAATGACGGTCCATTCACCCTGGTATTAGACAGCGAAGAACTGGGGTTTTAACTTTATTAATGAGGAGATGAAAAACGATGCCAAAGAAAACAAGAGGACAGGAACTGGCAGATAAATTGACATGGAGAGCACCCCATATTGCAAAGGATGCGCCAAAGCAGGTGAATAAGGCCCATAAATTTTGTGAAGGCTATAAGAAGTTTCTGGATGAAGGTAAGACAGAGAGAGAATGTGTGCGGTATGCGGTAAAACTTTTAGAGGAGAGGGGCTACCGGCAGTTTGACAGCGGAAGCGTTTATGTTCCGGGGGATAAGGTGTATTTTGTCAACCGCGGAAAATCGCTGATTGCCACGACATTCGGCAGTGAGCCGTTAGAGAAGGGGGTCAGGATCAATGGGGCCCATATTGACTCCCCGCGTCTGGATTTAAAGCCGATGCCGTTATTGGAAAAGGAAGATATTGCCTATTTAAAAACGCATTATTATGGAGGAATCCGCAAATACCAGTGGGGGACCACGCCGCTGGCAATGCACGGTGTTGTGGTGAAAACCGATGGAACGGTGGTGGAGATCTCGATTGGGGAAAAGCCTGGAGAACCTGTATTCTGTATTACGGATTTACTTCCCCATCTGTCACGCAGGCAGAATGAGCGGCATTTAAACGAGGGAATCCGCGGCGAGGAGTTAAATATCCTGGTGGCCTCCCTTCCTTATCAGGATGAGGCGGTGAAGGAGCCGGTAAAACTGATGGCGCTTCAGTTATTAAATGAAAAATATGGGATAACTGAGCGCGATTTCTGCCGTGCAGAGATTGAGATGGTTCCGGCATTTAAGGCAGCGGATGTGGGACTGGATCGCAGTATGGTGGGCGCATATGGGCAGGATGACCGGGTTTGTGCCTATACAGCACTGGTGGCTGAGATGGAAACGGAGCTTCCCTCCTATACAACAGTGACGATATTAACGGATAAGGAAGAAATTGGGTCCGAGGGAAATACAGGGCTTAATTCCGATTATGTTCTTCATTATATTGAAGATTTAGCGGATATTGCCGGTGTCCCGGTGCGGAAGGTGTTAAGAAATTCTATCTGCCTGTCCTCAGACGTTAATGCCGCCTACGATCCAAATTACCCTGAAGTCTATGATAAGACCAATGCCTGTTTTGTCAATCGGGGCTGTGTGCTGACGAAGTATACCGGGGCGAGGGGAAAATCCTCGTCCAACGATGCCGGGGCAGAGCTGATGGCAAAGGTGATTGGGATCATGGAAAAAGAAGGCGTGTACTGGCAGACTGGAGAGATGGGAAAAGTAGATGAGGGCGGCGGCGGAACCATTGCCAAATATGTGGCCCATATGGATGTGGATACGGTGGATTTAGGTGTTCCGATCCTTTCCATGCATGCCCCCTTTGAACTGGCTTCCAAGCTGGACATATATCATACGTATAAAGCATTCCGGGCATTTTATAAGTAATGTAATGATGTTGGGGTCAAAAGAGCTTTTGCCCCCATCTGATACCAGATTGTTCCGCACTTCGTACTCTCACAATCCTCAAAAACATTCAAAATCTGCCCTAATCGGGCTACTTTTTCATGTTTTTGGCGGGTTCCAAGGTCAAAAATCCTCTTGCAAGCAAGCTTGCATCAGATTTTCGACCTTTTGACCCTGGTATCATGTAATTAAGTAAATGGAAAAGAGAAAGAAAAGGAAAAGGTAATGATGAAAAAATGGATAAGAGTGATACTTTGTGCTGCCATTGTCACACTGGCAGTGGCTGGCTGTAAGAAAAAGGAGGCTGAGGAAACGACAGAGGCGCCCACCGAATCGGCTGCACCAGTGGAGATCCCTGAGGCTTCGGTGGTTTTAGGGGAATATAAGGGGATTTCCATTGCTGACCCTTACCAGGAAGTTACAGATGAGGCACTGGAGGCGAGGATACAGCAGGATTTGGCGGCGAATCCGGTGATTACCAATGTGGATCGCCCGGCTGAGAATGGCGATGTGGTGAATATTGATTATGTGGGAATGAAGGACGGTGTACCGTTTGAACGCGGGGCGGATGATAATTTTGACCTTACCCTGGGTTCAAACAGCTTTATTGAAGGGTTTGAAGAGGGGCTTGTGGGAGCAAAGACAGGGGATGAACTGAGTTTAAATCTGAAATTCCCTGATGATTACTGGAATGCGGAAATGGCTGGACAGGAAGTGGTCTTTGATGTCACAGTCAATGCAGTAAAGGAGCAGAGTGAGGCAGAACTCAATGACGAGTTTGTCCAGAGGGTATCAGAGGAAAGCAAAACGGTGGAAGAATACCGCGCCGAACTGCGAAAGACGATGGAGGACGAGGCCAGGGAAATGGCTGATTTCCAGTTACAAAATGATGTGATGGAAAAGGTCGTGGAAAATGCAACCTTTACCGGCCTGGACGTCCAGGTGGATGCTCAGTTAAACCAGGAGATTAGCATGTTGGAAAGTGCACTCAGCCAGCAGGGAGGAACGCTGGAGGATTATGCTGCCATGAGCGGAACCGATGTCGAAGGGCTTACCGCACAGCTCAGGGAAGAAATCCTGAGTGTGACCCAGCTGAATTTGGTAACTGATGCTGTGGCAGAGAAGGAAGGGCTTAAGGCAGATGACGCTTCGCGCAGCAGGCTGGCAGAGTTAAACCGCGTGGAGGATGTAACTGTTCTTGTGACCCAGTATGGTCAGGAAGCCGTCGATAAGACCGCACGAAGAATCCGCGTGATGGATTTTCTGACGGAGAATGCAAAGGTAGAGTAAGTGCAGCAGAGAAAGCAATGGGTTCCAGAGCTGCCAAAAGCCGCTCCGCCATAATCGTGGAGTAAGCACAGCAGAGAATGCAATGGTCGGGAAGTACACTTGAACAAGAGGAGGATAAGATGGAGTTACTAAAGGAGAGAATCCGCCGGGATGGAAAGATTAAAGCAGGGAATGTATTGAAGGTAGACAGTTTTTTAAATCATCAGATGGACGTCCAGCTGTTTGCAGCGATTGGGCGGGAGTTTAAGGAGCGATTTGCCGGTGAACAGGTGAATAAGATTCTTACTATCGAAGCGTCGGGCATTGGCATTGCCTGTGTTACAGCGCAGAGCTTTGGAGTCCCGGTTGTTTTTGCCAAGAAAACGCAGACGAAAAACATTGCCGGGGAGGTTTATACCACACAGGTGGAATCCTATACCCATGGTCGGGTTTATGATATTATTGTTTCCCGTGAGTTTTTAGGACAAGGGGATAAGGTTCTTTTAATTGATGATTTTTTAGCCAATGGAAAGGCGCTTGAGGGCCTGGCCCGTTTGGTGGAGGATTCCGGTGCAGAGTTAGTGGGCGCGGGAATAGTGATTGAAAAGGGTTTTCAGCCAGGCGGTGAAATGCTGAGAGCCAAGGGAATCCGTGTGGAATCCCTGGCTGTGGTAGAAAGTATGGATGAGGCGACAGGAGAGATTCGTTTCCGGGGAGAGGATTAGGATGAACGTTCGAAAAGCATTGTTTTTTGATGTGGACGGAACGCTGATCAGTGAAAGAAATGGACAGATTCCAGAAAGTGCGCACAGGGCGATTCAGGCAGCGAGACAAAAAGGACATTTGGCCTTTGTTAATTCCGGGCGTGTGTTCAGCCTTCTTGATCCTATCCGCCAGGCAATTGCGATGGACGGCTATCTCTGCGGCTGCGGAACCTATATTATTTTGGGTGATAAAGAATTGTATGCCAGAAAAATTCCCCATGAGCGGGGAATAGAGATAAAGGCGATTTTAGCTAAACATGGGATGGAAGGGATTTTAGAGGGAAAGGGAGGCTGTCACTTTCGCCGGGAGACGTCCCCGATGCCGCGTCTGGAGCAGATTCGCCGCAATATCCAGCAGGCAGGCGGTGTATCGCCGTATGTGCTGGAGGAGGATAATTATGATTTTGATAAATTCTGCTGTGTCTCAGATGCTTCAAGTGATGTCGCAGGTTTTATCCGGGAACTGCCGGACTTTGATGTAATTGACCGGGGAAATGATTTTTGGGAGTGTGTGCCCAAAGGTCATTCTAAGGCAACGGCGATTCACCGGGTACTGGAGGCCTGTGGGATTCCACTGGAAAATGCCTATGTATTTGGCGATAGTACAAACGATTTGTCGATGTTCGCCTGTGCTAAACATGCTGTGCTGATGGGCCGGCATGATAAGGAGCTGGAGCCCTATGCAACCTTTGTGACAAAAACCGTGGAAGAAGATGGAATTGCCTGGGCGATGGAGGCATTGGGCATTATCTGATGTGGTTTGTTTTAACTGCTGTAATCATCATTCCTCCCTTTTAATGCATTTTTTCCAAGATTTTTTATCAAATTCCCCCACTTTTCCTATATCCAATTCATAGAATTTGTTTTATAATAGGGATAATCCCCACCAGAGCGAGATTGAAACTCACTCCTGCTCCAGGGGAAATTTGACTGACAGAAAGAGCTTAAGTTACGAGAAAGGAATAACACCATGAAAAAATTAGGTTCCATCTTACTCAGTATATGGAAGGGACTGTGTACCCTGTTGTTCAGCGCATTGGGGGTGGTGAGCTGGCTGTTAAAAGCGTTTTTGGCAGCTGTGACAGTTACGGTTCTGGCAGGTATATGCGTTGCGGTGGCTATTTTTATTAAAGTAAAGCCAGAGCTGGATCATTGCCGTGAGGTTGCGTACGATAAGCTGGCGACCATGGATCGTTCCGATTTCAGTATGCTGTCTGATACCGTGATTTATGATAAGGACGGCAAAAAAATCGGGATTATTAATGCTGGTCATTATGATTATGTCGATATCAACCATATCAGCATGAATATTCAAAATGCCTACATTGCCCAGGAGGACAGACGTTTTAAGACACATACCGGCGTGGACTGGATTGCAACCTTCAGAGCTGGTCTTGCCCTGGTTAAGCACAGTGGGGAGATTACCCAGGGCGGCAGCACGATTACCCAGCAGGTGATTAAGAATACATATCTGACCCAGGAGCGGACATTTACACGCAAGGTGGTGGAAATTCTTCTGGCGCCGGAGGTGGAGAAGAAATTTTCAAAAGCGGATATTATGGAATTTTATTGTAATACCAACTTCTATGGTCATCAATGCTACGGTGTGCAGGCAGCCAGCCGTTATTATTTTGGTAAGACAGCAGATGATCTCGAACCGCACGAGGCAGCAGTCTTAGTGGGAATCAGCAACAGCCCGTCAGCGTATGACCCGGTTCGCCATCCTGAGACCTCAAAAGAAAAGCGCAATGATGTGTTAAAAAGCATGTATGAGGTAGGATTTTTAACCTTAAAGGAATACCAGGATTATTCGGATGAGCCGTTAACCATTGTTCAGGCGACTTCAGAGGGGACAGATGAGAGTTATCAGACTTCCTATGCTATTCACTGTGCTGCGCTGGAGTTGATGAAGATGGATGGTTTTGAATTTCAGTATATTTTTCAGGACAAGGCAGATTTGGATTCCTATTCTGAGCGCTATACGGATGCCTACAGCTTAAAAACAGACAGCATCCGTGCGGGCGGTTATCAGATTTATACATCGCTGGATACTAATCTGCAGGAACAGCTTCAGGAGTCCATTGACCTGGGACTTGCCTATTTTAAAGAACTTCAGGAGAATGGAAAATTTGCTCTACAGGGGGCAGGGGCGATTGTCGATAATCAGACAAACTATGTGGTGGCTATCGTGGGAGGTCGTGGCACCGAGGATCAGTTTAACCGGGCCTATCTGAGCGCGCGTCAGCCGGGAAGCTGCATTAAACCCTTACTAGACTATACGCCGGCCTTTGACACCGGAGAGTATTATCCCAGCCGTATCGTCAATGACTATAAGTGGGAGGATGGTCCGTCAAACAGCGGGGGTGGTTACCATGGGCCCGTTACAATCCGCGAGGCATTAAACCGCAGTTTAAATACGGTGGCCTGGCAGGTGCTTGAAGATATCGGTGTCAGCAATGGGATTACCTATCTTGGCGATATGGAATTTCATCGGTTGAGTTATGTGGATAATAATATTCCTTCCTTAAGTATCGGAGGATTTACCAATGGCGTGCGCGTGGTGGATATGGCGAAGGGATTCAGCACCCTGGCAAATTACGGTGTGTATAATGACCGGACTTGTATTGTAAAGATTCAGCATGAACATGACGGGGAACTGACAAAGAAGAGACAGCCGGTGACGAAGCAGGTTTATCTGGAGGATTCAGCTTTTATGATTACAGATATCTTAAAGGGAACGATGAATTCGCCATATGGAACCGGGCGGGGGCTTGGACTTAGCGGCGGTATGCCCTGTGCGGGAAAGACCGGGACGACAAACAGCAGCAAAGATACCTGGTTCTGCGGTTATACCCGATATTATACAGCGGCGATTTGGGTGGGTTATGATATTCCGCGGGCGATGCCTGGTGTCTTTGGCGCCACCTATGCCGGAAGGATTTGGAAAAAGGTGATGGATCAAATCCACACAGGTTTGGAACCTTGGGACTGGGAGATTCCTGTTACTGTAGTGCGGCGAGCAGACCCGCAGAACGGTATCGTGGATTATTTCAGTACGACAGGAGAGCTCAGGGCAGCCCAGGCCGATCACGATCAGCAGCAGAAGCAGCTATTGGAGAATGTAACAGCATCTCTTGCCGAGTTTGAGGCAAAGACGATTACAACCGCAAAGGATGGCTATTGGGTTCAGGAGACCTATAAGACGATGATTGGTCAGCTTAGTATGCTGGATGAAACGGAGGAGCGCAGAGAACTTCTTGAGCGGGTGGAGACTAAATACGAAACCTTCCAGCCCAAGCTTTCTTCTATGAGTAAGGAGATTCAGACCTACGCTAATCAGCAGGCAGCCCAGGCAGCTGCCAGACAGCAGGCGGCAGCCCAGGCAGCGATTCAGCAGCAGCAGGCAGCGGCGGCAGCAGCGGCGCTTCAACAGCAGCAGGCGGCTCAGGCAGCGGCAGCTCAGGCAGCAGCCCAGGCTCAGGCGGCAGCAGAACAGGCAGCGGCGGCAGCGGCGACTCTGCCGGAGACACAGCCTGAGACAAAACCGGATTATTCTGCCGGTCCTGGAGCTTTTCCTGATTTAATGGGTCCCTCTTCGAATAACGTGCATGTTATCCCGCAGGGCCCGGGAGGTGCAAATGAATGAGTGATTTAAGTGGTAATTACGGAACACAGCCAACCGTGTTGGACAGCGGCCTTCCCTATCCCAAGCCGATTGAGGAAGATCAAAAAAGCGAGGAAGAGAGTAAAAAAGAACGTTTAAAGAGGGCAGCTGGCTTTCATAAGGAAAAGGATAAGAAAACGGGGGAAGATAAAGCCAAGGATAAGAAAACTGGCGAGAAGAAGGAAAAAAAGAAAAAAGAAAAGTCAGAGCCTGGTGAAGAGGCCTATATCCGCCGTTCTTCAATTCAGAGCTGGTTTAATACCTTTATGATTATGAATATCCCGATTATCGGGTGGATTTATCTTTTGATCCTGGCGCTTAAAAAAAATTCTGACCAGAGGAAAGACTTTGCCAGGGCGTATCTGGTTTACAAACTGGTGTTCTTTTTGGTGGCCCTGGGAATATTAATTGTATTGATGTACAGCGGAATGGAAGTAATCGACCGGCTGCTGCGCTATATGAATATGCTGTAAGTTCGGTCAGCAAATGTTTGACTGAGGAAATAGAGGCAGTAGCCGATCGTTCCTCAGTCTTTTTTTGCTTACTGTGAAAGTTCACTGCCGGTTAGGCAGTTTAAGTTCAGGTATTCCAAGTGCGCCCAGCAGATTTTCATTTATGGTGGTATGACCGCTTGTGGGCGCATGAAGGTTTACTGTGAAAGTTCACTGCCGGTTAGGCAGTTTAAGTTCAGGTATTCCAAGTGCGCCCAGCAGATTTTCATTTATGGTGGTATGACCGCTTGTGGGCGCATGAAGGTTGATAGGTAATTGTGTCCTATAAAGCAAAAACCTCCGGGGATGCACATTCCACGCCTAAGGAAAATGTCTGCTGACACAGACGTGCTCCGGCGCAGGAGTCCGATTCATCGGACATTTTGTTCTTTCTATTTTCCATAAAATTTAGAATAGTTTTAGAAATTCCTCCTTATATTTGTGCTATAATTGTCTTAGTTTAGGGTGATATGCCTGTTGTAGGATGAATTATGGCGTTTTTTGACAGGGAGGCTGGAGGAATGAAATTAAAGACACGTTTGGGAACTGCATTCCTGACCATAACGATTGCGCCTCTGGTGCTTATCTTTATCGCAGTAACCGGGCTGTCGGATTACCAGGCCCGTTCGTTTCGGAAAGCCTATGGGCTGAGCGAACAGATCGAACTGCTTTCTGGAAATTCCATGCAGATTTTTAATCGGTTGACTAAGGAAAGCCAGCAGCAGATCCGGGAGAAATTACAGTCCGATCCGGGGATGTTTGAAGATGTAACTTTTTTGGAGAAGGTGAATCAGCTGCTTTTAAAGCATTACGCTTTTTTGGTGGTACGAAAGGGTGAGGAACTGATTTTTGTGGGCGATCAGAATGAACTGGATAATTCCTGGCTTTATGAAATGCTGCCGGATTATTCTGCCCTGGATGATAATATGGAAGGCGGGATTTATCTGGACGGGGATCGTCAGCATTTGATTAAGCAGATTGATTTTTTGTTTTCGGATGGAAGTCAGGGTACGGTTTTTATTATTTCCCGCGTTGATGGTTTAGTACCGGAAGTTAAGTCCATGTTTATCGAAATGTTTGCGGCTGGTGTTTCGATTTTAGTGATTACCGGCGTCTTTATGACCATGTGGATTTACCGTTCGATTTTAAAGCCGCTGGGCAAACTTCAGGAAGCAACCATGAAAATCCGCGACGGAAACCTGGATTTTACGCTTGAGGTTGAAAATGAAGATGAGATTGGCAAGCTTTGTCAGGACTTTGAAGAGATGAGGATTCGACTGAAGGAATCTCAGGAAGAAAAAGTGCAGTATGATAAGGAAAATAAAGAACTGATCAGCAATATTGCCCATGATTTGAAGACACCGATTACGGCGATTAAGGGCTATGCTGAGGGAATTATGGACGGCGTGGCTTCTTCCCCGGAACGCCTGGACAAATATATCCGAACCATCTATAATAAAGCGAATGATATGGATCGTCTGATCGATGAGCTGACCTTTTATTCCAAAATTGATACAAATAAGATTCCCTATACCTATTCTAAAATTAATGTTTCGCAGTATTTCAGGGACTGCATCGAAGAAGTCGGGTTGGAGATGGAGTCGAAGGGAATTGAACTGGGGTATTTTAATTATGTAGATGATGCGGTAATGATTATTGCCGACGCAGAGCAGATGAAGCGGGTGGTGAATAATATTATCGGCAATTCTGTGAAATACCTGGACAAAAAGAAGGGAATTATTAATATCCGCATTAAGGATGTGGGCGATTTTATTGAGGTGGAAATTGAGGACAATGGAAAGGGTATCGCAGCGAAGGATTTGCCCAATATCTTTGAGCGCTTTTTCCGGGCGGATTCTTCCCGGAACTCAGCAAAGGGTGGGAGCGGCATCGGGCTTTCTATCGTAAAAAAGATTATCGAGGATCATGGAGGAAAAATCTGGGCGACCAGCAAGGAAGGAATTGGCACAGAAATTCATTTTGTCCTTAGAAAATATCAGGAGGTAGTACAGGAATGAGCAGAATACTCATTATTGAAGATGAAGAGACGATTGCCGAGTTGGAAAAGGATTATCTTGAACTGAGCGGGTTTGAAGTTGAAATTGAAAATGACGGGGCTGTGGGACTGGAGCGGTCGTTAAAGGAAGATTTTGACTTGTTTATCCTAGATTTAATGCTTCCGGGGACGGATGGGTTTGAAATCTGCCGCCGTATCCGTGAAGTGAAGAATACGCCGGTTTTGATGGTTTCAGCGAAAAAGGAAGATATTGATAAGATACGCGGGCTGGGACTGGGGGCAGACGATTATATTACCAAGCCGTTTAGTCCGAGTGAACTGGTAGCGCGGGTGAAGGCCCATCTGGCGAGATATGAACGGCTGATTGGCAGCGGACAGCCGGTGAATGATGTGATTGAGATCCGGGGACTGAAAATTGATAAGACGGCGCGCCGGGTTTGGATAAATGGGGAAGAGAAAAACTTTACAACGAAGGAATTTGACCTTCTAACTTTTCTGGCACAGAATCCCAATCATGTGTTTACGAAAGAAGAACTGTTTTCCAAGATTTGGGATATGGAATCGATAGGTGATATTGCTACGGTGACGGTGCATATTAAGAAGATCCGGGAGAAGATAGAGTTTAATACGGCAAAGCCGCAGTATATCGAAACAATTTGGGGTGTAGGATACCGCTTTAAAGTATAAAAAAGGAAATTACTGGCAAACAGCAGCTGCCCGGCAGATATGAATTTTGCGGGCGCTGCTGTTTTTAGTTCGTAAAAGGGCAAAAATAGCTGTTTTTCTTACAAAACTTCCTTAAAATGCCAGGTGTCATTATGCTATACTTTAATTTATAATTTTTTTATTCAAAAGTTAGAAATGAACAGGGGGAAATACGATGAAGATGAAAAAAATAATTGCCGCTGTTTTGGCCTCAGGGATGATTTTAAACAGTGTGGCCTGCGTCCCGGTAAAGGAATCTCTGCCGGAAGATACGATAGAAGCTTATGAGGTCGCCTATAATGCCATGGATATTCAGGCAATGCTGGACTGCATAGATGAAAAGACAGTAAAATCGCTGACGGCCGGGATGGATGTGATGATGGGGTTGGTCGGGGCTATAACCGAGGTGGATTTGGGAATCAGTGCTTCGGATTTACTTGATTTGGCTCCGCTGGTACAGGCTATGATGGGGGATTCTTTTGCTGCACAGATGGGGGATATCCCACAGGTGGATTTTCAGGTTCAGGAAACCTATATTAAAGGAGATAGGGCCACGGTATATTTTTCGGAAGTAAACAGCAATGAAAATATGGTGATTAATATGGTCAAAAATGACGGCAAATGGTACATGACCCTGAGCACTATTATGATCACGAAGGATACGGCGGACCGTGTGATTATTGCCGGAGAAGAGAAAAAGAAAAGTAAAAGCAGATTTTCCAATGAAGAAAAGGACAGTATTTTTGAAGAACTCAGGAGGAGCCTGGATAAGGACGAGGATTGGGAAGATAAAGACAGCGAGGAAGATGAGGAGGAAAGAGATAAAGTCAGCGATGCTATTTCGCAGCTGTTGGGATCAGATAAACTGAAAGAGGCTCTTACGAATATTTTAGAAGATGATGATTAAGAATCAGCAGAGATGCAAAATTCTTCAAAAAATGCTTGCATAATCAGGAAATCTATGCTATGATTTGAAATGCTGTGGCATGATAGCGATGAAGCGAGAGGTTGCTGCCTGGGATAAGGCAGGTTTTCCGTGGAGCGAATGTCAAGTTAGGAAACTGGCGACAAGTCACTGTACCAA
>CAJUDX010000076.1 GCA_910584785.1 uncultured Lachnospiraceae bacterium
TACCGACATATAAGAACTTCTAAAGAGATAATCTAAATTCACCATAAATTTTATAACCAAAAAGGCTACAAACTACTTGCAAATTTATTAAAGTAGGTTAAACTAATAGAAGCTGCACTAATTCGGATTGTTATTGTGTGAAAGCCGGGGGTGTGGCAGTGTGAAATAATAGCAGCATAAGTGTTATGGAAGCATAGAAGTGCTGTGGAAGCAAAAAAATGATGAAAGTATAGGGCCATGGCGCTGATATATGGTGAAAACAAAGAATGGAGTAAGTGAATATGGCATTAAAAAAGACGCCGGTTACCGGTATGAAAGATGTCCTGCCTGCAGAAATGCAGATTCGGGATTATGTAATGAATCAGATTAAAGAAACCTACCGACAGTTTGGCTTTTCACAGATTGAAACGCCCTGTGTGGAGCATATTGAAAACCTGACCAGCAAGCAGGGCGGGGATAATGAAAAGCTGATTTTTAAGATTTTAAAGAGGGGGAATAAGTTGGATGTGGCCCAGGCCCAGACAGAGACCGAGGTTGTGGACGGGGGCCTGCGCTATGATTTGACCCTTCCGCTTTCCCGTTACTATGCCAATCATGCGGCAGAGCTTCCCTCACCCTTTAAGGCATTGCAGATGGGCAGTGTGTGGAGGGCGGAGCACCCGCAGAAGGGGCGTTTCCGCCAGTTCGTCCAGTGTGATATTGATATTCTTGGCGACGGGACGTGTCTGGCCGAGATTGAGCTGATTTTAGCAACGACAGCTGCGTTAAGAAAGATTTGTCCTGACAATTCCTTTACTGTGCGGATCAATGACCGTGGTGTGCTGCGTGGAATGGCAGCGTGCTGCGGATTTGCCGAAGAAGATTATGATGCCCTGTTTATCACGCTGGATAAGATGGACAAGATTGGCATGAACGGTGTGAAGGAGGAACTTCTTGGTGCAGGCCATACACAGGAGAGAGTGGAAAAGTATCTGGAGCTGTTTACCGGCATTTCCACCGATGCGGCAGGTGTGCGGCAGATGGGTGAGAAGCTTGCGGTAATGAAGGAAATGTCTGTGGCAGCAAATGTTGAATCTGCGGCAGAGGATAAAAAAATTTTTGAAAACCTTGCTTATATTATGGAAACCGTGGAGGCTGGGGCAGAAGCTGAATTTTCTCTGGTCTTTGATCCGACCCTCGTCCGCGGAATGTCCTATTACACCGGGACGATCTTTGAAGTGGCGATGGAAGGCTTTGGCGGATCGGTAGCTGGGGGCGGGCGCTATGATAAGATGATTGGGAAGTTTACCGGAAAGGAAACTCCGGCCTGCGGTTTTTCCATTGGGTTTGAACGGATCGTTACGATTTTGCTGGACAATGGATTTCGTGTTCCAGGCGAGGGACAGAAGAAGGCGTACTTATTTGAAAAGGGTGTGAACCAGGAGATCCTTGCCCAGGTTATCCGTGAGGCTTCCGCAGAGAGAAAGGCCGGTGTCCAGGTGCTGGTGGCGCAGATGAATAAGAATAAAAAATTCCAGAAGGAACAGCTTTCCAAAGAAGGCTATACAGAATTTCGGGAATTTTATAAAGATCCCTTGAAGAAGTAGAAGAAATTAAGAAAAGTAAGTGAAGAGAAACAGATTAAAAAAAGCAAGTTAAGCAAATGAAAAGAAGTAAATTTAAGAAAAGCAAATCAGGAAAAGCAAATTAAGAAAAGGAGTAAACAGTTATGGCAGAGTCAATGGCAGGACTGAAGCGTACACATCGCTGTACAGAGGTTTCCGAGGCCAATATCGGGCAGGAAGTTGTAGTAATGGGCTGGGTGCAGAAGAGCAGAAATAAGGGTGGTATTATTTTTGTGGATCTGCGTGACCGTTCGGGGCTTTTGCAGATTATCTTTGAGGAGAGTGACTGCGGGGCAGAGAGCTTTGCAAAGGCAGAAAAGCTGAGAAGTGAGTTTGTGGTAGCTGTTACTGGTATGGTGGAGATCCGGTCGGGTGCGGCGAATACCAGCTTAAAGACAGGAACTATCGAGGTTCGGGCAAAGAGCCTTAGGATTCTGGCAGAATCAGATACACCTCCGTTCCCTATTGAGGAAAATTCAAAGACGAAGGAAGAACTGCGCTTAAAATATCGTTTTCTGGATCTGCGCCGACCGGATATCCAGCGCAATATTATGACCCGAAGCCAGGTAGCGATCTTAACCAGGCAGTTTCTGGCTGAGGAAGGTTTTCTGGAGATTGAAACCCCAACCTTGATTAAGAGCACGCCGGAAGGGGCCAGGGATTATCTTGTGCCCAGCCGTGTGCATCCGGGTTCCTTTTACGCACTGCCGCAGTCCCCGCAGATTTTTAAGCAGCTTTTAATGTGCTCCGGGTACGACCGCTATTTCCAGCTGGCACGTTGTTACCGCGATGAGGATCTCCGTGCAGACCGCCAGCCGGAGTTTACCCAGATCGATATGGAACTTTCCTTTGTGGATGTGGAAGATGTGCTGGATGTAAATGAGCGTTTGTTAAAGCGTCTGTTTAAAGAAATATGCAATGTAGATGTGGAACTTCCGCTTCGGAGAATGACCTGGAAGGAAGCGATGGAGCGCTTTGGTTCGGATAAGCCGGATATGCGCTTTGGTATGGAACTGCAGGATGTATCAAAGGTGGTTGCTGGATGCAGCTTTGCTGTATTTAAGGGCGCCCTGGACAATGGCGGATCAGTTAAGGGCCTTCGTGTCGAAGGACAGGCCGCAATGCCCAGGAAGAAAATTGACGCATTGGTAGATTTTGCTAAAGGTTATGGAGCAAAGGGGCTGGCTTATCTGTCCGTATTAGAGGATGGCAGCTATAAATCCTCCTTTGCCAAGTTTATGAGTGAGGAAGAACTGGCAAATCTCGTCGGGGCGATGGGCGGAAAGCCGGGCGATCTTTTGCTGTTTGCGGCGGATAAGACTTCCCTGGTCTGGAATGTACTCGGTGCACTTCGTCTGGAATTAGGAAAGCAGCTTGGATTAATCCCGGAAAATACCTGGAAGTTTGTGTGGATTACGGAATTTCCTCTGCTGGAGTATTCGGAGGAAGAGGATCGCTTTGTGGCAATGCATCATCCGTTTACCATGCCAATGGAAGAAGATTTGGCGCTTTTGGATTCCGATCCGGGGGCAGTGCGGGCGAAAGCCTATGATATTGTCTTAAATGGTACGGAGCTGGGCGGCGGTTCGGTGCGTATCCATCAGGCGGATATTCAGTCGAAGATGTTTAAGATCCTGGGCTTTACCGAGGAGAAGGCACAGGAGCAGTTCGGTTTCCTGTTAGATGCTTTCCGTTACGGTGTTCCGCCGCACGCAGGTCTTGCTTACGGTCTTGACCGCGTGGTGATGTGGATGGTCGGCGCAGAAAGTATCCGCGACGTTATCGCCTTCCCGAAGGTTAAGGATGCCTCCTGCTTAATGAGCGAGGCTCCGGCACCGGTGGATGCAAAGCAGCTGGAAGAACTGGGCATTGATATTGTGCGTACAGAAGAAGCGGACGCTTAGAAATGAATTGGAATGATGGCGTTCCATCGGGATAAAAGAATTTTGGAAAGAAAAGACTAGGATGAAAAAATGAATCAAAATATTGACTTGCTCCATGGGAAAATTCTTCCTTCGCTGACTGCGCTTGCTCTGCCAATTATGGCGACTTCACTGGTGCAGACGGCATATAATCTCACCGATATGGCCTGGATTGGGCAGGTGGGGAGCGATGCGGTGGCAGCAGTGGGGGCAGCTGGGATGTATATGTGGTTGTCCTCCGGGCTGGTTACGATTGCCAGGATGGGAGGACAGATTAAGGCAGCACACGCCATTGGAGAAGGAAATAAGGAGGCCGCCGGTTTTTATGCCGGCGGCGCCTTGCAACTTACCCTTTTTCTGGCAGTGCTGTTTGCACTTATCGTTAATCTGTTTGCCGGGGAACTGATTAGCTTTCTGGGGCTTTCCAATTCTGAGATTATCGCTGACGCTGTGCGTTATCTGCGGATTACCTGTGGGCTGATTATCTTTCCTTTTATGAACCAGACTCTGACCGGTCTGTATACGGCAGCAGGGAACAGCAGG
The DNA here is from genome assembly GCA_910584785.1 of uncultured Lachnospiraceae bacterium. Classification (GTDB taxonomy): domain Bacteria; phylum Bacillota; class Clostridia; order Lachnospirales; family Lachnospiraceae; genus Caccovicinus. The sequence goes on from CAJUDX010000076.1 coordinate 4,070, forward strand.
ACGCCCTTTCTGGCAAACTGCATTGGCATGGGGGCAAATATGGTGCTGGACCCGGTGCTGATTCTGGGGCTGGGGCCTTTTCCGCGGCTGGAAGCGGTCGGCGCGGCGATTGCAACCGTGACGGCACAGGGAATGGTTATGCTGGTGCTTTTGTATTTCAGGAAAAGCGACCCGGTGCTGTTTTTGCATGTGCGCCTGATAAAGCGGGTTCCGGCGCGGTTTTTGGCTGCGATTATTAAGATCGGGGTTCCCTCTGGGTTTCAGTCCATGGTCTACTGTTCGATATCCATGATTTTAACCCGTTTTGTCGCCGTGTGGGGCGATGCCGCAGTTGCCGTACTGCGTGTGGGGAGCCAGATTGAATCCATCTCCTGGACGACGGCAGAGGGCTTTGGCACGGCGATTAACGCCTTTGTCGGGCAAAATTTTGGTGGAAAGCAGTATAGGCGGGTAAAAAGGGGCTATATGACCGCCGCAGCGATTGTCTTTATCTGGGGCTGCCTAACGACCGCAGTGCTGGTGTTTGGGCGCCGTCCGGTGATGTCGGTGTTTATCCATGAGCCGGAGGTTATTCTTCTTGGCATGGAGTATCTGCGCGTGCTCGGCTACAGCCAGATGTTTATGTGTATCGAATTGATGACGGTGGGCGCATTGTCCGGGCAGGGAAAGACCCTTCAGTGCTCGGTGATTACCATTGTTCTGACGACAGCACGTATTCCCTTTGCCATGGTCTTTGGGAAAATGCTGGGGCTAAATGGAATCTGGTGGGCCTTTACGGTGTCCAGTATGTTAAAAGGTGTGATTTTCTTCGTCTATTACCTGGGCGTGCTGCGGCGGCTTTTGAGGGAGCCGGAGGCGGCAGCTTAGGTTTTGCTGTTATTTTTCTGTCAATTGGAAATTTGTGAGAATAAAAAAGTGCTTAATTTGTGCAAAAAACATATAGACGAAATAGGAATTTTGTGAGAAAATGTAGTAAGCACTTGAGGTACAGGGTAGGATTGTGAACGGTTTAACGATTATCACTTTCTTACGGGCAAGAGCATTGAAAACTACATAATTGAAAGGAGTTTTAACACATGATTTATTCAAAAGAAGTTGAAGAAATGTGTACCGTAGCGCAGGGTGTACATCATGGCTGTGCTCCGATCCCAGAAGAAGCAAAATGGGTTCAGGCAAAAGAAGTTAAAGATATTTCCGGTCTGACACACGGTATAGGCTGGTGTGCTCCTCAGCAGGGTGCCTGTAAGCTGACGCTGAATGTTAAGGAAGGTATTATTCAGGAAGCGCTGGTTGAAACCATTGGATGTTCTGGTATGACTCACTCCGCAGCGATGGCAGCAGAGATTCTTCCCGGTTTAACCGTGATGGAAGCGTTAAACACGGACCTGGTTTGCGATGCAATCAATACCGCGATGAGAGAACTGTTCTTACAGATCGTTTATGGACGTACCCAGAGTGCATTTTCTGAGGATGGTCTGCCGATCGGCGCAGGTCTTGAAGATCTGGGCAAGGGCCTCAGAAGCCAGGTTGGTACAATGTATGGTACATTAAAGAAAGGTCCTCGTTATCTGGAAATGGCAGAAGGCTATGTTACCGGTATTGCTCTTGATAAAGATGATCAGATTATCGGCTACAAATTCGTAAGCCTTGGCAAGATGACTGATTTCATTAAGAAGGGCGACGATCCGAATACGGCTTATGAAAAAGCATGTGGACAGTACGGCCGTGTTGATGATGCAGTTAAGATTATCGACCCACGGAAAGAATAAGAGGAGGAGGACGTAAAAGATGGCTTTATTTGAATCATTTGAAAGACGTATTGATAAAATCAATGACGTATTAAATAGCTATGGCATTGCTTCCCTGGAAGAAGCAGAGAAAATTACGAAAGATGCCGGCCTGAATGTTTACGACCAGGTAAAGAAAATCCAGCCGATTTGTTTTGAGAATGCCTGCTGGGCTTACACCGTAGGCGCGGCAATCGCTATTAAGAAGGGCTGCAAGAAGGCCGCTGACGCAGCAGCGGCCATTGGCGAGGGCTTACAGGCATTTTGTATCCCCGGTTCTGTTGCGGATACCCGTAAGGTTGGCTTAGGCCATGGTAACTTAGGAAAAATGCTTCTGGAAGAGGACACCGACTGTTTCTGCTTCCTGGCAGGACATGAGTCCTTTGCCGCAGCAGAGGGTGCTATCGGTATCGCTGAAAAGGCCAACAAGGTTCGTCAGAAACCTCTGCGCGTTATCTTAAACGGTCTTGGCAAGGACGCAGCAAAGATTATTTCCCGTATTAACGGCTTTACCTTTGTGGAAACCGAATATGATCCTTACACGAACACCGTAAAGGAAGTAGAGAGAATCGCTTACTCCGAGGGACTTCGTGCAAAGGTAAACTGCTACGGCGCAAACAGCGTTCCTGAGGGCGTTGCCATTATGTGGAAGGAAAACGTAGATGTTTCCATCACCGGAAACTCCACCAACCCAACCCGTTTCCAGCATCCAGTAGCAGGTACCTATAAGAAGGAAAGAAACGAAGCAGGAAAGAAGTACTTCTCCGTAGCTTCCGGCGGCGGCACCGGACGTACCCTGCACCCGGATAACATGGCAGCAGGCCCGGCTTCCTACGGTATGACCGATACCTTGGGACGTATGCATTCCGACGCACAATTTGCAGGTTCCTCCTCCGTTCCGGCTCATGTAGAAATGATGGGTCTGATCGGCGCAGGTAATAACCCCATGGTTGGAATGACAGTGGCAGTTGCAGTTAGTATTCAGGAAGCAGCCGAGGCTGGGAAATTTTAAGTAAAAGATTTAAAATAGTGTAGTATTGCGGGCTAATCAGGCGGTAACTCGTTTTGATTGGCCCTTGTTATATTTATAGATACATATAATACCTAAGATAACATTGGTTTAAATGTGTTTAATTTATAAGGATATTGTGCAGATTGAAGGTTTCCAGTAAGATAGATGAATAAATAAAGAATAAATGGGTGAAGGAATAGGACAAGGATAATCATCCCTAGATGGAAACCGTTTATTTTCAGGCAGACCGCTGTTTATTAGAGATGTCAAGGGAAGCTGTAACTAAGCTTAAGATAGAAGATAAGGTTTTGTGAGGTAGGATGGTTACTGGTGAGACATTTCTAGTCGATGAAGATCGTCAGAGAATAATGGATATCTATGCACCGTTAAGTGTAGACATGGAGACTGCCAGCATTGCCCATGTATACTATGTAAACCGCATTCCCTTTATTGCTGTTCGTTGCATTACCGATACAGCCGAATGCAGTGGGATTGAATATTTTGAAGAAAACAGTCAAAAGGCTTCTAGGATATCTAGGGATATTACGGTTGCTTTGCTGGAAGAAATGAAAACCTTACTTTGTCCGTGTGCGGAAAGAAGAAATGATGAATAAGCAGATCAAAAATAGTTTTTGTATGCAGGTAAAATAAAGTACTACTTTAGATATGAGCATTCGGCTTTTATCATTTAAAGAAATGATTGACATTCCGCTGAAAAAACAGTATGCTACTAATAAGAAAAGTAAAATTAATAACTATAATTTATTAGTTGTACTTATAAGAAATAAAACAAGAAATAATAAGATTTTACAGTTCAACAATTAAAGATATTTTAAGGAAACCCCGCGTCTAAGTCGCAAAGGCGAAAGCGGGGGTTAGGGGACTTGTCTCAGTCAGGCAGAGGGCAAGTTCTGTCGGACTAACCGTGACAGCAGGATAAGGATATGATTGAGAAAGGAGTAATTATGGCGAAGGTTGGTATTGTGATGGGCAGCGATTCAGATATGCCAGTGATGGCGAAGGCTGCGGAGATTCTGGATGTATTAGGTGTGGATTATGAGATAACGATTATTTCCGCGCACCGTGAGCCGGATATTTTCTTTGCCTGGGCAAAGGCCGCAGAGGAGAGGGGGATTCAGGTGATTATTGCAGGTGCAGGGAAGGCAGCGCATCTTCCTGGAATGTGTGCGGCGATTTTCCCGCTTCCGGTGATTGGGATTCCGATGAAAACTTCGGATCTGGGCGGTGTGGATTCCCTGTATTCGATTGTGCAGATGCCTTCAGGGATTCCTGTGGCAACCGTGGCGATTAACGGCGGAGCGAATGCCGGGATTCTGGCAGCGAAGATACTGGCAGTTTCGAATAAGGAACTGCGCACCCGTTTAAAGGAGTATTCGGAAAAGCTGAAAAATGACGTGGTGAAAAAGGCTGAAAAGCTGGAAGAAGTTGGATACCAGGAGTATTTGAAGATGATGAAGAAGTAGAAATGGTATGAATTAACAGAAACTATGCCAATGAATAGGGACTGTATCAACTAATAAGAACCATATCAACGGATAGAAACTATATCAGCTGAAAAGAAAGTAAGGAAGCAGAAACAGCATAAACTAAGGGCGGAAGCAAGTCAATAGTCAGGCAGGATAAATCAAAGGTAAAGGAAAGGATGAAACTATGGATTACAGACAGGCAGGAGTGGATATTGAGGCCGGATATAAGTCAGTGGAGTTGATGAAGGAACATATTAAAAAGACGATGCGTCCGGAGGTTTTAGGGGGGATCGGGGGTTTTTCCGGCGGTTTTTCTCTGGCGCCGTTTATGGGAATGGAAAAGCCGACCCTGCTTTCCGGGACGGACGGCGTGGGAACGAAGTTAAAGCTGGCGTTTTTAATGGATAAGCATGATACCGTAGGGATTGACTGCGTGGCGATGTGTGTAAACGACGTGGCCTGTGCAGGCGGTGAGCCGTTATTTTTCCTGGATTATATTGCCTGCGGAAAGAACTTCCCGGAGAAGATTGCGACGATTGTCAGCGGTGTGGCCCAGGGGTGCAGGCAGGCCGGGGCAGCGTTAATCGGCGGGGAAACTGCGGAGATGCCGGGATTTTACCCTGAGGATGAATATGATCTTGCCGGTTTTGCTGTGGGCATTGCCGACGAAAAGGCGATGATTACCGGTGCGGATCTGGCATCTGGTGACGTGTTAATCGGTATGGCTTCTTCCGGGGTTCACTCAAACGGATTTTCTCTGGTTCGCAAGGTATTTGCTCAGGAGATGACGAAGGAAGGTTTGGAAATGTATTACGATGAACTGGGAACGACCCTGGGTGAGGCACTTCTTGCACCGACGAAGATTTATGTTAAGGCATTGAAGGAAGTGAAGGCAGCGGGTGTTAAGGTGAAGGCGTGCAGCCATATTACGGGCGGCGGGTTTTATGAGAATGTGCCGCGGATGTTAAAGGATGGCGTGCAGGCGGTGATTGAAAAGGAAAGCTATCCGATTCCTCCTATTTTTGGCCTGCTTGCGAAAAAGGGAAATATTGAAGAGAAGATGATGTATAATACCTATAACATGGGTATTGGTATGATTGTAGCAGTTGCACCAGCAGATGTGGAAGCGGCAAAGACAGCGATTGCAGCAGCCGGAGAAAAGGCGTATGTGATTGGCTCCATCAAAGAGGGAGAGAAGGGTGTAGTGTTATGCTAAGAATCGGTGTGCTGGTTTCTGGCGGCGGAACAAATCTGCAGGCAATTTTTGACGCCATAGACAGCGGAAAGGTTAGAAATGCCAGGGTTGAGGTCGTGATCAGCAATAACGAAGGGGCCTATGCTCTGGAGAGGGCGAAGAAACATGGTGTGGACGGGCTGTGTATTGCACCGAAGCGTTTTGCAGATCGCGAACAGTTTTATCGGGCGCTTTTAAATAAGCTGGAAGAATATTCTTTAGATTTAGTTGTGCTGGCGGGGTATTTGGTGACGATTCCTCCGGCGATGATTGCCCGCTATAAAAATCGGATTATTAACATTCATCCTTCGCTGATTCCGTCGTTTTGCGGTGTGGGTTATTACGGATTAAAGGTGCATGAAGCGGCATTGGCGCGCGGTGTGAAGCTTACCGGGGCAACCGTGCATTTTGTGGATGAGGGGATGGATTCCGGGCCGATTATTCTGCAGAAAGCGGTTGAAGTTCTGCCGGGCGATACACCTGAAGTATTACAGCGGCGGGTGATGGAGCAGGCAGAGTGGATCATTCTTCCTCAGGCGATTGATATGATTGCGAATGGGGAGTTTGAAAATTGCTGATGGAGGAGGTTCCCCCATATGGCATAGGAAACAGGACAAAAAATAATAAAGTGAAAGTCAAAAGCAAAGACAAGTGCAGAAAGAATTTCAGGAGTATTTTGTGCAGAAGAACGGAGGAAGCGATGAAGGTTTTAATTGTGGGCAGCGGCGGAAGGGAACATGCGATTGCCTGGAAGGTGGCGCAGAGTACGAAGGTGGATAAGATTTACTGTGCGCCGGGCAATGCGGGAATCAGCGAGTATGCCGAGTGTGTTCCGATTGGCGCGATGGAGTTTGAAAAGCTGGCGGCATTTGCGAAGGAAAAAGAAATTGATTTAACCGTGATCGGTATGGATGATCCGCTGGTCGGCGGAGTGGTGGATGTGTTTGAGCGCGAAGGACTCAGGGTGTTTGGGCCGAGGAAGAATGCGGCGATCCTGGAAGGCTCGAAGGCATTTTCCAAGGATCTGATGAAAAAATACGGCATTCCCACAGCCGCCTACGAAACCTTTTCCTGCGCGGAAGATGCCTTGGCTTATGTTGAAAAGGCCGAGATGCCGGTGGTTTTAAAGGCGGATGGTCTGGCTCTGGGAAAAGGTGTTTTGATTTGTAATCATCTGGACGAGGCGAAGGCGGGAATTAAGGAACTGATGCAGGATAAGAAGTTTGGCTCCGCAGGGGATCGCATCGTAATCGAGGAGTTTATGACCGGGCGTGAGGTGTCTGTGCTTTCGTTTGTGGACGGGAAAACCATTCGGATTATGACCTCGGCGCAGGATCATAAGCGTGCGGGTGACGGGGATACAGGCTTAAATACCGGCGGGATGGGAACGTTTTCGCCAAGCCCGTTTTATACTGAGGAAGTAGACTCTTTTTGTAAGGAGTATATCTACCAGGCGACCGTGGACGCTATGGCGGCTGAGGGCCGGGAGTTTAAGGGAATTATTTTCTTTGGGCTGATGCTGACTAAAAAGGGGCCAAAGGTGCTGGAATATAACGCCCGCTTCGGCGACCCGGAAACCCAGGTGGTGCTTCCGCGAATGAAGAATGATATTGTGGAGGTCTTTGAAGCCTGTGTGGACGGAAGGCTTGATGAAGTGGAACTGGAATTTGAGGACAATGCCGCGGTCTGCGTGGTACTTGCTTCTGCGGGCTATCCGGTGGAGTATAAGAAGGGTTATCCGATTTCGGGACTGGATGCCTTTGCAAAAGAGGACGGTTATTTTGTGTTTCATGCAGGGACGAAATTTGCAGAGGATGAAAAGACCTTTTTAACCAACGGCGGCAGGGTTTTAGGCGTGACCGCGACAGGAGAGGACTTAAAAAAGGCAAGAGAAAACGCCTACCGGGCAGCGGAGTGGGTTTCCTTTGAAAATAAGTATATGCGCCGCGACATCGGAAAAGCGATTGATGAGGCATAGTGGATAAGGCGTTAAGCGTAATCTCTGTCATAAGAAATTAGATAAGTTTGTGATAGCACAAGGTGGAAATTTATAGCAGAATGTGCAAATTGAGACTGCAAAAAAGGAAAGTGAGGAAAAGATTAATGAAACAGACCATAAAAGAAAATGCAGTGAAAAAAGTACAGGAATTAATGCAGGCATTTTCCTGCTGTGCAGAGGCGAAAGCAGCTGCGCAGAACTGGCTGGATGCTCTGGGGACAGAGAAGGAGGCTGAGCAGACGAAAAATCTGATTGCAGAACTGGAAATGGATCTTGTTACCGTTGACGGTTTAATTGCCTTTGCCGGTTCCGAGGCCGGAGAGAAGGTTTTTGGCGCAGAGAAGGCCAAAGAGGTGAAGGCTCATGGCGAAGAACTGAAATCTTCCGGGGTAAAATACTGCGACTGTCCGGCCTGCGCCGCTGTGGAAGTAATTTTGGAGATGAAAGAGGAACTTTTATCTGCAGAATAATTCTTTGCTGGTAATGGTTAATGGAAAAAAGAACTGTTGCAAAATGCGGTTGATGCACAAGATATGGATGAAACACTTGTAGTTTTTGTCATAGAGTATGCATTTAGCTGTATGATGCAACAGCTCTTTTTTTATGGATGTTTGCCGGGGGTTTTCGATGGAAAAGGCAGATTTAGGCCATCGTTTTTCTGCGGTCAGTTATCCGCTTCCAACTTTCACAGACCACCCCCCACAGTGGAAGAAGCCAAAGGTAAAAGGATACTGCCATGGAAGTAAGGGGGGCACCCAGGGTGGCTAAAGGGACAGCGCCGGCGACACCCCAGGGAATTAGGGCACAGATAACAATAACTGTGTCCTCAAGCGCCAGGGCCAGGTCTTTTTTATTATTGTACAGATCTTCGCAGAGCTGGCAGGTGAGAAGGGTTCCCAGGCTTTGATTGCAGCTAATTCCGCAGGAAATCAGGGCAGAAAGCGTCACAGTGCCAAAGGTTCCTAATCGTCTGCTCTGGCGGATAAGAACCTCTTTGATCGGCAGGATAAGCGGTGTGTGGGAAAAGATGCCGGAGTAGGAGGAGGAAATCAGGACAATGATGCACACATGCAGCATAGAAGTAATCCCGCCGCCGTTGAGCAGTTTGGCAAGTTCGGTTCCTGCCGGCGCTGTATAGCCCCGGTAGAGGGAGAGAAGAAGTTCTGCCGGATCAGTTTCCTGGAGAAAGAGTGCTATTGCGACCGAGGTCAGAATACTGGTTATCATCGTCCACCGCACATCAATGTGCAGAAGGGACATGATCAGGATAAGGATGGCAGGAAGGCTGACGATCCAGTGCAGAGAAAAATATTCCTTAAACATTGCTACGGAAGAGGTATCCGGCTGGACGGAACTTCCCCCCGCAAACAGGGTGTATAAGACAGCACTCAGCAGAAACGGAACAAGACAGGAACGCATCATCCGCTTTACATTGCCGTAGATATCAGTTTTTGTAAGAGAGCAGACGAGCTGGGCACTTGATGACATGGGAGAACATCGATCTCCAAAATAGCTGCCGGAGAGGATAGCACCGCCGAGTAAAAACGGGCTGATTCCGGCAGTACGCCCAATCAGCATACAGATAACGCCCATGGTGCTGAAGGTTCCAAAGGAAGTCCCGGTTAAAAAGGACATCATGGAGCACAAAAGGAAGGTGCAAAGGACAAAAAACCTGGGCTGGATTAACGAAATAGAGTGGTAAAGGATAAAGGGAATAGTTCCGCAGAACCGCCAGCTTGCGGTCAGACATCCGATAAGGACAAGGATGATCAGGATATCCGCCACTTTTGCCATGCCTTCCCTCATCATTGTCCAAGTGGATTTAAGCGAATTTCCCAGGTGCCTGCTGTAGGTGCCAAAGCAGATCACACCAAATAAAAGCGCAAAAAGCAGATCTGTCCCGCTTACAACGCAGAGTATCAGTCCGCTTAAGAAAAGTCCTAATGTAATTCGTTCCGCTGTCATTATTTTTCCTCCATTACTGCTGTGGAAGCAGTTTGTTTTTTCGTATTGTGGCGATAGTGTATTTGCTGTTGCAGATAAAAATTGTGCCAGCTGTTTAATTTTTTTTAAATCTTCAGTGCCTATTTAGTTGATTTTAACATAAAACGATGAATAATGTC
>CAJUDX010000077.1 GCA_910584785.1 uncultured Lachnospiraceae bacterium
AGGCGGTAACCGCCAATAGAAAAAATCATCTCATAACAACTTTTTTTCAACTGGTTAATCATATAATCACCTCATTTTAACCTTTAACATAAGCAATGAAAAAACAATCTATCAATTTCTTTAGGATGACTCTATGATACCATATTTTTTCCCATTAGTTATTAAGAAAAGCTGACAGTTTCCCGACAATTTTCCTTAGTTCATCCGAAAATTTATTAACAAATTTCAGCAAATGTTAAGATTAGGACAAGGTTAATCCACCAATCAAACCAATCATCAATTATAATAAATCATTACAGCAGATTGCCCCGTAAGGACGAATACTCATCCGGTAAGCGCTGCCCTCGCCGATGGTCTTTTCGATATAGGCAATGTATTCCTCCACCAGATCATTCGGCAGCATCGCCATAATTACTCCAGCAAAACCGCCACCATGGATACGGCAGGCTCCTCTCTTCTTTTCGGCAATAAACATCTCGGTCAGCGCCAGCGCTACACTGATTCCCTGTTCCTGAACGCTGGCTGTGGTATAGCAGTTTTGCAGCCATTTCCAGGAAGAATTTCCCGAAGCTGTAATATTCTCCAAAAAGGCATTAAAATCTCCGGCTTTCAGCGCAGTAACCTCCGCCTCCACCTTCTTATTCTCTTCAAAGAAATGCAGGGCACGCATCACCGAACGGTCTCCCGCAAATGCACGCACCGCCTTTAAATCATCCAGCACGTCCTTTTCATCTACATCTGCCAAAACCTCTTTGCCAAAATACTGCGCGACCTTCTTCATTTCCTGGGGAACTGAGGAATAATCCGCACTTAAATCAGCATGTCCCTTCCCGGTCTGTACAATGATCAGGCTGTGGCCGGCACTTGCAAAGTCAAAATCAATCTTTTCTACCGCCGGGGCTGCCGGATGTTTAAAATCAATGGTAATCAGTCCTCCGACCGCACAGGCCATCTGGTCTAAAAGGCCCGACGCCTTATTCCAGTAATGATTTTCAGAATACTTTCCCACATGGGCGTAAGCAACCGTATCCAGCTTTCCTTCGTTAAAAAATGTATTCAGCATGGCACAGAGAAGCATCTCATAGGAGGCTGACGAGCTGACGCCTGCAGCACTGATCACATTGCTGGTAATATAGGCATTAAAACCGCCGACCTTATATCCTGCCTCCAAAAATCCCTTAAGCAGACCCTTGGTTAAATCCACCGTACCCGCCATCTTTGCACTGGGAGTTAAATCCTGCAAATCAATCGTAAAATCCTGATGATAGGTTTCGCTGACAATGCGGATCGTTTGGCTGTCATTCTTTGCAGCCACACCCACGCAGTCCAGATTAATACTGCCCGCTAACACTTTTCCGTGGTTATGATCGGTGTGGTTGCCGCTGATTTCCGTTCTCCCCGGTGAAGTAAATAAAAGGATGTCCTGATCGCCGAATAATTGCTGATAGCCCTTCACCAATTCCTGATAACGTGCAGTGTTTTCCCCCACATGGCTTTCCCCATAAAGCTTAGTCATCAATTCTCTGCTCTTACTGCCTTCTAACAGCTGTAATGTTTCCTGAACCTTCATAAACAATTTTCTCCTTTTCCCCTGTTCTGCTGGTGCTCTGTCTGCAGCCGCGTCCCATTTACAAATGCCGCCCGGCATCTGTAAATGCAATCCCTGACGAGATGGGCCGGACTCTGTCCGATAAGGTGTGGTTTTTATTCATGGTAAGTATAGCAAATTTTTTCTCCTGCAACAAGGTAATATTTATCAAAAAACTATCATTTTTGTTGAATACCTATTTTTATTTTATTTTTTCTATGCTATACTGTAGCTACTTGCTTACATGCATTTCATCAAGATAAAACCCGTAATTCACCAAAATAAAACCTGTAATTTATCAAAATAACCACATCGGTTTGCCCCCGATAAACCGGGGTGTGCTGCACTTGAACACATGCACAGAATGGAGGAAACATTGAAAATACAAGAATCTGCTGAAAATTACCTGGAAACCATTCTGATCCTCAGTCAGAAAAAGTCCCAGGTTCGTTCCATCGATATTGTCAACGAATTAGCTTTTTCCAAACCCAGCGTCAGCGTTGCGATGAAAAATCTGCGGCAAAACGGCTATATCCTTATGGATAAGGATGGTCATATCACCCTGACCGACGCAGGAAGGGAAATTGCAGAAACTATCTATGAGCGCCATCAGCTCTTATCGCAGTGTCTGGTGCGCCTTGGTGTCGATGAGCAGACTGCCATCGAGGATGCCTGCCGCATCGAACATGTTATCAGTGCCAAAAGCTTTGAAGCCGTCAAACACCATCTGGAAACGCATTGACCGCTCTTTATCGTTCAGCCTGTCCGATGGGTGCCGACGGCATCCGTTTATCCCTGATCATTGGTGAGCCCCAGCCGATCCAGGCCAAAGAACACCAGGCTTAATACCATACCCACCACGCAGGCCAGAACCATCCCGCTTAACTGGATATTTCCAAGCTTTAAGGCAATGCCGGACAGCCCTGTAACAAAAATTACCGAAGTCAGACTTAAATTTCGGGAATTGCCGTAATCCACCTTAGAATCCACCAGAATCCGCAGACCGGAGGTTCCAATCATACCATAGAGCAGGAAGGAAATTCCCCCGATAACCGGACCGGGAACGGTGCTGATCAGCGCCGAAAGCTTACCGCTGAAGGAACAGATAACCGAAAGCAGCGCTGCCCCGGCGATCACATACACGCTGTACACTCCGGTCACTGCCATAACCCCGATATTTTCACCGTAGGTCGTCGTCGGCACAGAGCCAATACAGCCGGAAAGCATGGTGGAAAAATTATCGCCAAACAGCGAGCGGTGAAGTCCCGGATCATTTAACAAATCCCTTCCCACTACCTTACTCGTCACCACCTGATGGCCGATATGCTCTGATGTAATCACCAGAATAACCGGAAGGATAATCAGGATTGCTTCCATATTAAATTTGGGCGCCTGGAAGTTAGGTATGGCAAAAAACGGCGCCGCTGCAACCTCGGCAAAATCCACAATTCCACAGACAAGAGCAGCAACATATCCGGCGATAACGGCAATCAAAATCGGGATAACCGACAAAAATCCCCGGAATAAAATATTGCCAAACACAGCAATTCCCAGTGTTACCAAAAACACAATCACCTTTCTCCCGTCTATCTCCGCATCCAAAAGCCCGGCATTCTGTGCTGCCGAACCGGAAAGCTCCAGTCCGATTAAGGCCACCACCGGTCCCATCGCTGCAGGCGGCAGGACAATATCAATCCATTTCGTCCCAAACTTATATACAACAAAGGCAAGAATACAGCCGCAAAATCCCACAGCCACAAAACCGCCCAGCGCATAAGGATAGCCAAACTGTTCAATTACAATTCCCGCCGGAGCCAGAAAAGCAAAGCTTGAACCCAGATACGCCGGAGCCTTTCCCTTTGTTACAAAAATAAAGAGAAGCGTTCCCACCCCGTTCATAAAGAGCACCACCGCCGGATTAATGCCGAAAATAAACGGCACCAGCACGGACGCCCCAAACATAGCGAACATATGCTGTATGCTTAAGGGCACCAGCATATTCATCGGAACCTTCTCTTCCACCTGGATAATACGTTTTCCTACCATTCCCAATACCTCCATATTCTTTTGTGACCAATCTCAAGAAAAATAATGCTCAGACACACGCTAAGGCAGCTCCGGGAAAAATGCCCAGGCTACAGCAACGACAATCGTCGGCAGCAAATTAGCCACCTTAACCTTCTTTCCCCAAACCAGGTTTAACCCCACACAAAAAATCAGCATAGACCCCGTCAAAGAAAGATTAGACAGCGCTTCTTCTGTCATCATTGGCTCCAGAAGCCCGGACATCAGAGTAATTGTGCCCTGAAACAGGCCAACAGGAATCACCGAAAAGATACAGCCCCTGCCCATAGCCGCAGTCATCACAAAGATAATCATAAGATCCAGCACAGCCTTAGCGGCTAAAATCGAGAAATCGCCCAGAATACCGTCCTGAATTGCCCCCACGACTGCCATAGCGCCGATGCATACCGTCAGCGAAGCAGTGACAAAACCATCGACAAAACCAGTATCCCTGTCATTCTTTGTCTTTGTCTTTAACCATTCCCCAAACTGCTCCATCCCGGACTCAATATTCATCCATTCGCCAAGCAGCCCGCCGATGGCAAAGCTTCCAATCATCATCATGGTTTTCCCGCTTTTTATCTCGCCTTCAATGATGGTAAACATCTCCTGCAGGCATCCGCTGATACCCAAAAACAATACACAAATCCCATTGGCGCTCATCAGCGTTTCCTGGTAACGCTTACCCATACGATTCCCAAACAACAGTCCGCCTATCCCTCCAACAGCAATCCCCACCATATTTATCACTGTCCCTAAACCTGCCATCTTCTTATGTATACACCTTTCTCTGATTATGCTATGCTTCTTATATTTTTATTCATGCTTTATCTCTTCTACCATGTTATACCGCATCTTTTTCTTCTATGTCAAGGAAAATCGTTCTTATCCCGGCAAAGTTATCCCGGCAAAGCGGGGATAACTGCTCTACAGCTGTTTTAGCAAATTCACCATCTCAATCGCTGAAAGCGCGCAATCATATCCCTTATTTCCCGCCTTGCTGCCTGCCCTTGCGATAGCCTGCTCAATATTCTCTGTGGTAATTACCCCAAAAAGTACAGGAACCCCGGCAGAAAGTCCCACCTGGGCAATGCCCTTGGATACCTCATTGCACACATAATCATAATGTGTGGTATCTCCCCGGATCACTGCCCCCACGCAAATCACAGCGTCATACTTCCCTGATTTTGCCATCTTTGCCGCAGTCAGCGGAATTTCAAACGCTCCGGGAACCCATGCGGCGGCAATATTTTTCTCTTCCACCCCATGGCGTACCAAACCGTCCACAGCCCCGCCCAAAAGCTTATTGACAATAATTTCATTAAACCTGGAAGCTACAATTCCCACCTTCATTCCCTCTGGCGCTACTACTTTTCCTTCAATTACCTGAATCTCTTTCATGACTTACCTCCTTAAACTGATCATTCATTTATTTTTTATTTTCTTACACCACAATTTTCCGGAAAATATGTCCCATCTTTACCTGCTTTGTTTTCATATAAAACTGATCGTAGGGCTGAGGTTCAATCTCAATCGGGACGCGCTCCCGGATTTCCAGGCCAAAATCACTCAATCCATAGACCTTTTCCGGGTTATTGGTCAAAAGACGCAGGGACTTTACGCCTAAATCCGATAAAATCTGCGCCCCAATCCAGTATTCACGCAAATCCGGGGCAAATCCCAGCTTTAAATTGGCTTCCACCGTATCCAGCCCCTGTTCCTGAAGTTCATAGGCTTTCAGCTTATTAATTAAGCCAATGCCGCGGCCCTCCTGACGCATATAGAGGATAACCCCCCGCCCTTCCTTTTCCACCTGGCTCATTGCCGTCTGAAGCTGCCTGCCGCAGTCACAGCGCATGGAGCCGAAGGTATCTCCTGTCAGACATTCGGAATGTACCCGGCAAAGCACATTTTCCCCGTCGCCGATTTCTCCCTTAACCAGTGCCACATGATGCTCCCCGGTCAGGTCGTTCACATAGCCATAAATCTGAAAATGCCCATACTGCGTAGGCATGTCTGCACAGGCTTCCCTGACCACATGCTTTTCATGAATCCGGCAGTAATCCTGAAGATCGCGGATGGTAATAAACTTAAGCCCAAAGCGCCTGGCAAGCTTCCACAGATTGGGGGTCCGCATCATGGTCCCGTCATCCTCCATAACCTCACAGCAGATCCCGCACTCTTTAAGCCCAGCCAGCCGGCATAAATCCACAGTCGCCTCAGTGTGCCCGTTGCGGACAAGCACGCCTCCCCTCCTGGCAATCAGAGGAAACACATGTCCGGGCCTTCGGAAATCCTCCGGTTTCGCCCCCTCCTCCACACATTTCATCATCGTCAATGACCGTTCCGCAGCCGAAATCCCCGTCGAGGTATCCTTGTAGTCCACGGAGACGGTAAACGCCGTCTGGTGATTATCCGTATTTTCCGCCACCATCGGCATAAAACCAAGCTTTCCCGCAAGCCCGGCGCTCATGGGCGTACAGATTAATCCCTTGGCATAACAGGCCATAAAGTTAATATTTTCCTGGGTGGCATACTCTGCGGCACAAATCATATCTCCCTCATTCTCCCGGTTCTCATCGTCAGTCACCAGGATCACTTCCCCTGCCCTTAATGCCTCTAACGCCTCCTCAATGGTATTATACTTATCTGGTTTATTCATCGTTCTCTCTCCTTTCCAGGCATTATATTCCATACTCAGCCAACATCTCTATCGTCAGCCCGCTTCCCTTCTCTTCCTCAGTTTTGCCAACCATTTCCGCTTTGAACAATCTCTCCACATACTTTCCAACGATATCATTTTCCAGATTGACCACATCCCCTGCTTTTTTCCTCAGCAATGTGGTTTCCTCTCCCGTATGAGGAATCACCGATACCCCAAACCTGCCCTCCTCCACCTTTGCCACGGTCAGGCTGATTCCATCGATGGCAATTGACCCCTTTTCCACAATCAGCCGCAAAATCTCCTGCCCGGTCTCAATCGTCACCCAAACCGCGTTTTCTTCCCGCCTATACTCCCGGATCACCCCGGTTCCGTCGATATGTCCCGACACTAAATGGCCTCCAAATCTCCCGTCTGCCGCCATGGCCCGCTCAAGATTCACCGTTTCCCCGGCCCCTTTCCTTCCCAGGCCGCTTCGCCGGAAGGTCTCTGCCATCACATCCGCCAGAAAGCCATCCGGCAGCAGTGAAGTCACAGTGAGACAAATACCGTCCACAGCAATGCTATCACCAATCTTTGTTCCTTCCAAAACCCGCTTTGCCTTTACTCCAATCCGCCCGGAATTTCCCCTTAACTCCACCTGCCGGATAATGCCCAATTCTTCAATGATTCCTGTAAACATCACATTCTCCCTTCCCGCACATATTCCAACAGCACATCCTCCCCTATCTTTGATACCTTTTCCAGCACAAACGCAGTTCCCTGCTCTGGGGTTTCCACGCCCATTCCGCTTACCGGGGTTTTGGCTTCCTTACCTCCAAATACTTTCGGGGCAATAAATACCTTCAGCGCCCTCACTAATCCGGTGCTGAGCATACTGTCATTTAACTCTCCCCCGCCTTCCAGCAATATGCTGTCGATCTTCTGCTCCCCAAGATAATGCATCAGCCGCACAAGATCCACTCTTCCCTCACTGTCCGGCAGAGAAACCACCTCGATTCCCAGCTCCTGCAGCCGCCGTGCCTTTTCCTGAAAGTATCCCTCCTCTTTTCCCCTTCCACAGGCCACAATCGTTTTAAATTCCCCGGCAGTCTGACAAATCCGGCTGGTTAGGGGAATCCTGAGCTGACTGTCACAAATCATCCGAACAGGGCTTTTCTTACCCTCTACCCGAACAGTTAACAGGGGATCATCGGCGAGCACCGTCCCGATTCCTGCCATAATCCCCATATACTGATGGCGGAGATCCTGCACCGCCAGCCTTGCCTTCTCCCCGGTAATCCACTTTGACGCCCCGGTTCTTGTGGCAATCTTTCCATCGGCAGTCATGGCATATTTCATCACAACATAAGGGGTATTCGTTGTAATATAATGAAAAAACACAGGATTCAGCTGATCGCATTCCTCCTTCATCACTCCGGTTTCCACCAAAATCCCCGCATCCCTCAGCTGGGCAATTCCCTTCCCCGCCACCTTGGGATTCGGATCATTTGATCCAATCACCACGCGGCGTATCTTATGGTCAATAATCGCCTCCGTACATGGCGGCGTCTTTCCATAATGACAGCACGGCTCCAGTGTCACATATAAATCAGCGCCCTCTGCCGGTTCAGTCAGTGAGGCAAAGGCATTTCTTTCCGCATGAAGGCCCCTGTAGCGCTCATGATAGCCTTCTCCAATCACCCGCCCTTCCCTCACAATCACTGCACCTACCACGGGATTGGGATTCACCCAGCCACGTCCACGCCCGGCTAATTCTATCGCGCGGGCCATATATTGCTCATCGCTCATTTTCATTTCCTCCTTCGTGCCCTAACTGGCATCGATAAATCTATTTCATTGGCAGAACAGGGCAGATTTTATATGATTTTGTTAAATAAAAATAAGTCGGATAAAGGTAACTCCATCAACCGCATCAAAAAAGAGTCCGGCGAGCCGGACTCTCGCGCCGGAGCGCGGTTGCTTTAGCAACCATATTCCTTAGCGCGGAGTGCGCATCCCCCGGAGGGTTTTTGCTTTATAGGACGCAATTTCCTATTAAAAAAACTCCCTGCCGTCTCTCTTCAGGGAGTTTTCTGCTGTCTGCTTTTTCTTTCATTTTGTCAAGCTCTGCCTTTTATCTTATCGGTTATCCTGTCATAACTGCAAAATACGGAGAATAACTTTTTATCAAAAAACGCCCTGAAACAGAAAATTCCATTTCAGAGCGCTGATCACGCGGCAAATCTTACAACTGCTGCCAGCTATCTTCTTTCATCCAGACTGTAACTGTCGGCACTGGAATCACACCAGTTCAACCTTTCGGCTCGCGGGCTGTACCGCCGGTAGGGACTTGCACCCTGCCCTGAAGATTTATTATCTTTTTTACATTATATTCTTTTCTTTCTTAAGATGCAAGTGATTTTTTTCGTCATTTTTACCAAGATTTTTTAGGCAATATGTTGCCCTTTATCCGACAATGCAGTAAATTTTATCTATCGCTTTTTCACCTCTGCCAAATACCCCTGCACCACCCAGCGCGTGGAATGCCCCCGCCCGGTACAGGTGGAAAGCGTTAAAATCTTTGCCCCCGGTCCAGGGATGACACCTGTATCCAGCACCGAACTTTCCCTGCAAAACTGAAGAAACTCCTCCTCCAATCCATTCTCCTCCAAGTCGAGCCGGTAAACCATACTCTTTACCCCGGCTTCATATGCGGCAAAAATATCATATCTGCAAATATCGTCCCCATAAGCAAGATAAATACTCGGATGCTCCCGCAAAAAATCCAGGCTTTGATAATCTTTTAACATACCAAACATTGTGCGGTCACGCATCCGGTGTCCATAGATTATGGTATGAAAATCAGAAAAATCACTTCTGTTTGTACTTTCCATAAAAATCGATCCGCTTATACTTTTTTCCTTTTTCCAGTTATGATATAAATACTCATTATTATCCTCCCCCTGTACAATCGGATAGGAAAGCTTTGTCCCAGGCACGCTGATCCAGCCCAGCACATCCTGATTTACCTCCTGCAGGGCTTTTAGGTTAATATCGGCAAGAAAGGACGCTTCCTCCGGCAATGCTTCTGGGCCCTCTTTTGTTTTTTCTCCGTCTGTTCCCATGCCCCTTCCTGACCTTCCTCTCCATCAGCTTCCATGGGAATCAAACGCACCGAAGCCGATATTCCTGCGGGCAATTTAGCAATCTGCACAGCTTCCTGACTAACTTTTTCTGCCTTTTGGGCATCCAGCACAGAGCGGGCAGAAAAAAACAGACCGGTCAGCAAAAGCACCCACAAAACCAAACGCACCAGAAATCGCTTCATCCTAAACTCCTCCTCCATACAACGATAGCCGGGATTTCTGCAAACCCCGGCTTAAATCGTGTTTAAAATTTATCTTACTTGTGAGCGCATAATAGTTTACTGCTTCTCCTGGTGCTTCTTTCTGTCTATCATCGTCACTGCCATCAGGCCGAAGGCAGACAGTAAAGCCATCATATGCCACAGCCCTGAACTATCGCCGGTCTTTGGCACACGTGCCAGGGGCACATCATCATTTGGGATATACATCAGGTCAGGTATCCCTGCTAACGGTACATCCGCATCCGGGATATCGACTGCCGGAATCCCTGCCAGCGGCACATCCTCGTCAGCAATATTGGTTCCTTCTGGAATCTCAGCTAACGGCACTCCGTCACCGGGAACGGTAACTTCTGATTCAGGACTTGGTGTGGTGCCATGGACACGGCCCGTCTGGTTCGTAGCCGTGGAACCACCTCCGCCTCCGCCGGAGCTTCCGCCGCCGGGATTACCTGTGCTGTCCCGGGTATAGGTAACGGTCAGCACTATATCCTCTTTTCCCATCGTGCCATTGACTGCAATCTGGTCAGGCGTATAACCGTTAATCCCCGGGGAAGGAATGCTGTACGCTGTGCCTTCCGTCAGGTTATCGCGTACTTCGTCGTCAGCTGCTTTGCTTCCGTCCGTGTAAACATAGTGAACGGTGACTTTATGGGTTTCAGGATTTGTAACCTCACCCACCGGCGTCCACTGTGCGATAATGGTAATATTGCCGTCTGCATCAATCACAGGAGAGCCCCAGCCATTAAACGTATAGCCTTCGCGGAAAGGATCTTCGGGATAATCTTCATCGGGAACTTTTGTCGTGCCCTTATTATATTCCTCAGTCTGGATTGGTGCATTATCACCGTAACCGGGAAGCCAGGTAGCGGTAATCTTCTCCGAATCAGGTGTATCTGGAATTTCCGGTTTATCAGGACCTTCACCTGAACCGCCTTTTTTGGTATAGGTAACCGTTATCTCTATATCCTTTGTTCCCATTGTACCTTCTACCACGGACCGATCAGGTGTATAGCCTTCAATATCAGGAGAGGTAATATAGTAGTCATCTCCCTCGCTCAAATCACTGCGAATTTCATCCTCAGCAGCTTTGCCGCCATCCGTATAAACATAGTGTACAATAACTTTATACCGTTCAGGATCAGGTTCCTCAGGTTTCGGGTCTATGGGTGTAGGATCAGGTGTGGTATTCTTTTTATAAATCAATGTAATCGTAATGTTCTCGGTGACTGTTCCGCTCAAGTCCCTATCGGCACGCTGATAGGTATAACCCTCTATGCCGACCTTCTTATCAGTCACATCATACTTGCCATGCTCGGTGGTCTCTTCTGTCGCATCATCCTTAAGTTTCTTGCCCTCTTCATCCTGATATTTAACTGTTACAATAAACTCAGCAGGCTTAGGATCAGGTTTTTCCACTGGGACATCCACCTTGTTGCTTTCCTTAGGCTCATCCAATCCATCGCACCTTGCTAAAGCAATATTGCTGATAGTGCCATTGGGCGCATCATCCTTTACCTTGGCGGTAATGGTCAATGTTACATGATTATTATCCTTATCATTAACTGGTAGTAGCCTTTTAGAAAACGTAAAACAACTATCCGCCGGCTCTGAGCCCCAATATCCACCTGTGCCTTTTGCTTCCACAAACTCCAGATATTTATCCAGTTTATCAACAATAACAACACCTGTTACTTCCTTGTCACTATTATTAGTAACTATAATCTGATAATAAATGATATCACCCGGTTGAGCTTTTCCATCATATCTAAAGCTGCCATCGGGAGCCTTAACATATAAAAGTTGTTTTGTAGTACTAATATCGGGAGTTCCATCCAGCGATTCATCCTTCTCCCAGACAGCATACAGAATGCAATCACTTGTAAGCATCATAATATCACTAGGTTCAAAACATACCTCATCAGCACTTTCATCTAAATCCCAGCCTTTAAAGAGATAATCTTGATGAACATTTGTACAATCTTTAATTGTCACCTTACTGCCCTTATTATGGGTTTCACTACAATACAGCGTTCCGCGATCCATATACTTCAATGTAACCTTCTGCTCTTCTTTTATCTTCCAAACAGCATATAATGTTGTTGTGCCAGTTACCATTATCTCTCCATTAGGAAGATAACTCGCACTAGTCGCGGTGCTGCTGGTACTCCACCCCAGGAAATCATATCCACTTCGGGTAGGCGTCGTACTAGAAATCGTAAAGGTATAACTATCTTCTGTGCTCGTAGCAGTTTGCTGTGCAGGTGCACCACTACCTCCATTTGCATTATACTTAAGTGTAAAGGTTTTTTTCTCTTCAAAAAATAAAAACAAAGTTTCATTTGCTGTATATGGTGCATTTCCTGTAATGTTATAATGTACAGAGGTATAATTATTGTTGGGTACCAATCCGCTGGTATAGGTACTTGGTACTGTAGTATATTTACTCCAATTATACCCCTTGTATCCATTAAAACCTGACTTACTTGCTAAAGTATGTAAATTTGTGCTATGATTATAGCCTGAATGACCTGTACTTTGCAAACACTTTTCTAGCAAGGATTTCGTATCTACCGCCTTGCCATTCACCACTTTTATTACATTAACATAAAATTGTTCACCACGAATAAGTGCCAACACCTCTAATTCTTCATCAGGTTTGCCATTCCTAACATCCGCCATATACGCCTGAATGTATGCCCATTCATCAGCTACTGCCCCTTTATCTTTATCAGATAACCGGTCATACACCTTTTCAATTTCATCTAATGCTGCAAGAGTAGATTCTATATCATCTGCATCTCCCATCGTATTACACACTTCCATAAAGTCCTCTATTGCAGCATGGTTTTTTGTTTCAGCGATTTTCAATGCTGCATCTACTGCTTCCATCGCCTCAGCCATAACAGCGGCGGCTTCCTGTACCTCTTCCCTGTTCTCATCTTCTGTTCCCGCTATTTCCTCATACGCTTCAGCAACTTCACCATAAATATATTCAGCTGCTTCTTCAGCGTTTTCCGGGGTAATTTCAGGAATAGCTGCCACAGCATTCAGAAAAGCCTTTACCGCTCCGGGATTTTTTATACTGGGCTTTTCCTGGCTGGATGTTTTGTTTCCTGTGCTTCCCTGTGTGTTTTTCTCCGGCACAGCCGCCCCTGCGGGTTTGCCCTTATCCAAATTTTCAGTGTCGGTCAGCTTTTTATCCGGTTCTTCTTCAGCTGGCTTTTCCTCTTCTAAAACCTTATCCTTGTTTTCTGTCTCTGAATAATCGTCTGCCGTCGTTTCCTTATCTGAAACTTTTTCGCTGGAATCATTAACTACGGAATTATCATCTTTTACTTCAGTTTCTTCCTGATTTAAAACCTGGTCCGCAACATCTTTTTCCTTTAAATCATCCCCTTCGGTCTTTTCTTCATTCCCTGCATTATTCACAGCATCTTTTCCATCCTCTGTATCATTTACAGATACATCCTTATTGCCCTCTTCCTTTTCTCCTTCAGAATCCACATCTGCAGATTTTTCTTCTCCAGAATCTGAATCTGCCGCATCTTCCTTCTCCGATGCTTCTTCTGATGAAGTCTTTTCCGACAAACTGCCTTCTGACGAATCCTCCTGTACCGAAACTTCCACTGCTGTACTTTCCTTAGAAAAGTTTTCCTCCGCCGCAAACACCGGCATCTGCAGCATACTTAAACACATCGTCATTGCAATAAAGAATGACAGCCCACGCTTAAATAAACTTTTGCGTCTTGTTTTCATCGTTTTTTCCTCCTTTCAAATGCATCCTTCCTGTCACCGTATTCAACGGCCCATTTCTTCAGCCCCGCTGCGCTGACGCTTTACACAGCGGGGCTGACAGCCGGGTGGAATCACCGGCTTCACCCTGTTTCATTTCTCTTCCCCCTCACTTTATTCCTAACCTAACCGCCTCCGCGGTTATTTACCATAACTCAGCCTGCCGCCTCACTCTCTGCCATGGCATTATCCATCAGCTTTACCAGTTC
>CAJUDX010000078.1 GCA_910584785.1 uncultured Lachnospiraceae bacterium
TTTGAACAGCCGATTAACGCTTGCTGAACTGCGGAGCGCGACGGGCCGCTTTGAGACCGTACTTCTTTCTTTCTTTCATTCTTGGGTCTCTGGTTAAGAAGCCTGCCTTCTTTAAAATCGGGCGGAAATCTACATCAGCCTGCAGCAATGCACGGGCAATACCATGACGAATAGCGCCTGCCTGTCCAGAAAAACCGCCGCCATGAACGTTTACTGATACATCAAACTTATCTGTGGTTTCTGTCGCTACTAATGGCTGGCGAACGATAACCTTTAAGGTCTCAAGGCCTAAATATTCATCGATATCTCTTTTATTAATAGTGATTTTTCCATTACCTGGTACTAAATAAACTCTGGCAATTGATTTTTTTCTTCTGCCTGTTCCGTAATACTTGTTAGCCATCTCTTCTTCCTCCTTCCAACGCTTTCATTAAAATGTTAATGCTTCTGGTTTCTGTGCAGCCTGCTCGTGGTTCGGGCCTGCATATACATGAAGCTTATTAAACATGCTTCTTCCCAGAGGGCCTTTTGGAAGCATTCCCTTAACAGCTAACTCTACAACCTTCTCCGGCTTCTTCGCCATCATCTCGCGCAAGGTCGTCTCCTTCATCCCGCCGACATAATCGGAATGATGGTAATACATCTTCTGATCCAGTTTCTTTCCAGTTACCTTTACCTGATCAGCATTAACAATAATCACATAATCACCGCAATCCATGTGCGGGGTGAAAATCGGCTTATTCTTTCCTCTTAATACTTTAGCCACCTCAGAAGCTAAACGGCCTAATGTATATCCGGTAGCATCAACTACGTACCATTTTCTTTCAATCGTCGCTGGACTAGCCATAAAACTTTTCATGGTTTAACCTCCTGTAGAAATCCCATTCATCACTTATATCGTTTATCAAAAACAGCTCTCCGGGGCTTTGGCAAGCATGCTTTTGCTTAACGTCACAGTTATTTATTATAGTATAGCTGGCAATCTCTGTCAACCTCTTTTTTCTTGATTTTCAGCGGTTTTCTGCGGCTTTTCTGCTGGCTTTTGCCGTTTTATTCCATTTGCTGTGCATCCATTGCCGCGCGAAGCCGTGCAATTTCTCTGGGATAATAGTCTGTCGTCCCATAAGTCCCTGCCACTTCCATCCACTCTATCGCCTTTTTCAAATTCCCCTTTCTCTCCTCTATCTTTGCCAAATCCTCCACGGCTTCATAACAGAAAGGTTTACTGCAGTTAAATACCCGGCTTTCCAGCGATTGTGCCCGTTCAATCATCTCATGGGCTTCTTCAAAGCGTCCAAGATGGAGCAGCACATCTGCCATTCCTTCACAGTTACAGCAGTTATTAGGGTTCTTATCCAACTTCTTTTGATAATTTTCCAACGATCTTTCATAGCACCGAAAAGCTTCGTCCTGATTGCCCAGGGCCTCATACACCTCCCCAAGTTTCATCCAGCCATAGGTGCTGTCCTCTGCAAGTTCCACCGCTTTTATAAGAAATCCAAGTGCTGTCTCCTGATCCTTTAGTTCATTGGACAAAAACTTTCCCATCAGTCTCCAGCTCTTGGCATCACCCGGATCATGGTCAATTGCCTTTTGATAATACTCCCTGGCCTTAACAAAGTCTTTGGCATTTTCATAGCACAGGGCAATTTCCTGATAGGCATACGCGGTTTTTGCCGGATATAATTCACTATAGCGGTTCAGACAGCGAATGGCTTCATCATGTTTTTTATTTCGGATCAGGATATCCGAACAGATAATCAAAAGACTTTTATCCTCAGGCCATTGCTTAAGCACAGCCTGCACCCATTCCTCGGCCTCTTTATTTTTATGTACGCGCTTTAACAGACGGCAGAGATCCCTGGCAGCCTGAATATCCTTACCTTTTATCCCTTCCTTATACGCCGCTTCTGCTTCCTCCCATTTTTTCTGCTTTTGCAGAACATCGCCAAGGCCGTCCCACGCTGCCGAATAGCCGTCGCGCTCCAAGGCCTTTTTAAAGTACATCTCGGCCTCCTCAAACTTCCCCAGCTCTTCCAGTGCACGCCCCATCCGAAAGGAAATATAGGAATGCTCATATTCGCTTCCCTTTCCCATTAACTGCCGATATACTGCAGTTTCTTCTTCATACCGCTCCATATCCCTGAGATAATCTGCCCGCATCATCTGCCGCCAGAGACTGTCTTTCTGTGCAATGGCCCGGTCAATCCACACCAGCGCTTCTTCGGTCTTATCCATATCATAATACAACGCCGCCAGCTCCTGCTGCACAATATCCAGTCCGCCGCTTTTCTCCTCCAGCTTTTTAAGAACTTGCTCGGCCTCCTCAAACTCTTCCAGCTTGCGCAAAGCCTTGGCATAGTCGAAAGCTACCTGCGCTGACTGACTCCCCTGCCGGATCAGTTCCCCGGTGTCCTCTTTTACCTGCGCATAGTCCCGGCGCGAAAAAAGAATCTCTATTCTCAGATTAAAGGCCTTCTGTAAAAAATCAAGTTTAAGTGATTTCTCGCACAGTTCAAAGGCTTCCTCCCCGCGCTCAGCATCAAACAGCATCCTGGCCTGAAGGTAAGCAAGTTCTGCGCTCTCTCCAAACTTTTTCTCGGCTTCCCGGTAAAGTGTTAAGCCCTCCTCAATCCTCCCTGAACATCCGCAGTCCTCTGCCAGATCCAAATAAAGCGCCAGCACCCTGTCCTCTTCGTCAAAGGAATCCCAAACAGCCTTCCGGCATTTCCAGGCCATTTCATAATCGCCCAGCTCATGACAGCTTCCCGCCATCATAATCATCCAGGCATTCTCCCTGCCCTCCGGCGGCTCCACCTGCTCCAAAAGCGCCCGAACCTTATCGTAACGCTGGGCTCTCCAGCAGATATTGACCAGTTCCCAGTCAGCTTTTCCTGCTTCTTCCATCTGCCGGGATAATGCATCAGCCACCTTGATCATTTTATCGTATACATTTTCCCACTCCCGTCCGCTGCACTCGTAAGCCTGGCCCAATACCTTAAGCCCCTCCTCCAGACGGTTTTCCCTGCACAGAAAATCTCCAAGCAGCTGCCAGTAACCCGGATTTTCTTCATCCTCTCTGACCAGGCGACTGATGCCCTCTTCCATCTCCTCCGAAGATACACCCGAATCCTCCACATCCAGCGCAATGCGGAAATACCAGAAAGCCGACGCCGGATGTTCTTTATCAATAGCATAAAGCCCCTTCGCTAACGCCCAGGCCTCCTCTTCCTTTCCTGACATAAAAAGATGACGAATACGAAGAATCGTCAGATCAGGATGCTCCACTCCCATCGCATCCATCAGGGCAAGATTCTTTTCCACGCCCTCCTTATCCCTATCCCAAAGCGCCCGCTGAAGGGTAAAATAGGTGCGAATATACTGTTCATAATCGATATCCTGGTGCAGCGGCATCCGATAAAAGCGAAAGCCATCTCCCTTTTCCAGCTTTTCCAAAAGACGATCCACAAACATCTCCGGGAAATGCTGCTTTAACTCCTCCTCCTCGCCGGACCAGCCAAACAGCTTATCCATCACTGCACAACAGGGCTGCGGAAGATAAAAATGATCCATAAAAAAGCTTAAAAGCGCCCAGCCAGCTTCCCTCTGTGTCTCCAAATCCTGGCAGACCTGACAGGAAATCAGCGTTTCCCATTCCTCCGGCACTATTCTTCTTGCATAATCCTGATAAATCCCTTCCGCTTTCTTTAACAGTTCCCGGACTTCCCGGTTATCCAGCATTTCTACTTCTTTTGCCCTTCCCTCTTCGCTTTCCTGCTGAACCTGCAAAGCAGCAGCACAGGCTAAAGCATCCTCTAGCGCCCTGCGCAGTCTGCGAAACCCTTCCGGATCTTCCTCCGGGTGAAATCCGGGAAGTTTCTGCCGATAAGCCTCCCTAATCTTTACCTCCTCGACAGTTTCCTCAATCCCCAAAACCTCCCAGCAGTTCATTCCTCTTCTCCTTTCAAGCGTCCCTCCGTTACAAACCATCGGGATATTGTCTTTTTTACAGAAAATCCTATTTTTTTATATAATGAAAAGGCTGCAGTATTTGCATCCGAAACCTGGAGAATCATCTCCGTTTTCCCCCATCCTGTTGCCGCCATCTCACTCATTGCCAAAGCACATTTTGCCAGACCCTGCCCGCGGTAATCTTTAAACACCCCTATGCTGTCCACCATCAGCCCATCAGCCCTCTCCTGCAGTACCAAAACACCGGCCCGCTGTCCGTGAACCTGAATCCAGTATAAGTGCTTTTTCTTATCTTCCAGCCATGTTTTTGTCTCCGCATCGGTTAACGCCGCCGAATTAGGAACCGAATAAAATGTTTCATTCATCCCCTGGCAAAACGCCAACCTCTCTGCCGTGCTTACATCCTCTTTCAGTTCCTTAAATTCTGTCTCTTCCCCGACACCTTCCATCGCCTTTCCCTGAATAACCAGCTTTCGCATCTCCAGCATCGCATGGGCAAAGGTAAATACATAATAGCCAAAGGCCTTTCCCGGCACAATACGGTTATCCGCTTCCTTATCGCAGACATACACCCACCTTGCCCCATTTCTCACGGCCTGGTGCGTAACCCTGGCCAGCAGCCGGTCAAATTCATCGGGATGGCAGAAATGAATGATAAGGTAGGCCTTCTTCTTTTCCAGAATTTCTGCCTGAATCAACCGATAATCCCAGTACTTGTTCTTTCGCGCAATCACGGTTTCCAGTTCCGTTTCATAATCCAGGCTGACTAAGGTCAGCCCCTTTGCCGGAAGCGTCGGCCCGGCAGCCTGGCGGTCTTTAGCGTCAAGAATTTCCTCCACATGCTCCGGCGGATAAAGTCCTGTCCCCACACGAAGCAGTGTCCCGGCGATAATTCTTACCATATTATAAAGAAAACCGCTTCCGGCAATCCGAATCGTCACCACATCGTCTTTTTCCCGCTCAATATCAAGGCTGTAAATCGTTCTCACCGTTTCTTCTGCCTGCGTCCGCACCGTGCAAAAACTCTTAAAGTCATGCTCTCCAATCAGAAATACAGCCGCCTGACGCATTGCCTCCACATCCATGGAAAAATAACAAAAATAAGTATACAGGCGGCCTACCGGCATATCGATTTTTCGGTTTAATATCTTATACTCATAGGTTTTTTTTGCGTTCTGCTTCCTGGGGTGCCAGTCTATGGGAACCTCACAGGAGGACTGCACACGGATATCTTCCGGCAAACGCTGATTTAGGGCAAAGCAAATTTTCTCCGCTGGCATCCGGTTTTCTGTGTCAAACACCGCTACATTGCCCAACGCATGAACGCCGGAATCCGTGCGGCTGGCCCCAATTACCGCTATCGGTTCCCTTAATAATGCGGACAATGCATCATTTAACACAGCTTCTATCGAAATTCCATTGGGCTGAAGCTGCCATCCGTGATAATTTGTCCCATCGTACGCAATCACCAGCTTTACTCGTTTCATCCCGTCTCCTTATCTATGGCAAAAAGCGCAGCCCGATTACCCCCGCAAAATAGAAAAGCAGCAATAAATAGGCTACCCTGTCCCTGGCTTCGTAGTGCAACGGCTTCATCTTCGTTCTGCCCCTGCCGCCCCGGTAGCACCTAGCTTCCATCGCCATCGCTAAATCCGTCGCTCGCCGAAAGGCAGAAATAAACAGCGGAACTAACAAAGGAATCATTGCCTTGGCCTTCTGCATCAGATTTCCGCTCTCAAAATCAGCCCCCCGCGCCATCTGCGCCTTCATAATTTTATCGGTTTCCTCCACCAGAATCGGAATAAAGCGCAGGGCAATCGACATCATCATAGAAATTTCATGTACCGGAACTCCCACCTTATTCAACGCACCTAAACTTTTTTCCAGCCCATCTGTCAAGGCGTTTGGCGTGGTGGTCAGTGTCATAATCGTCGATCCAAGAACCAGATAAATTAAGCGCACTGCCATAAAGCCAGCCATGGTTAAACCCTCCCGGCTGATTTTAAAGATCCAAAACTGCACCAAAACCTCTCCCCTGGTCAAAAACAGGTTAAAACTCACACTGATGAGCAATAAAAATAAAATCGCCTTTAACCCCTTAACCATAAAGGAAAAAGGAACCCTTGTCATACGAATCACAGCAGCCAGCACAATGGTAGCCAGCAGATAGCCCCATAGATTATTGGCAAAGAACAAAGACAAAATAAAGACTAAGGTTCCAAACAGTTTTGTTCTGGGGTCCAGGCGGTGAATCACAGAATCCACTGGATAATATTGTCCCAAGGTAATTTCTCTTAACATAACTTAACTCCCTGTCATTAGATATGTTGTCTACAATTCCACAGCTTTAAGATAGCTTTTCCCGCCTCGTCAACCGTCGTCAGTCCAGCATCCAAATCCACTCCATTTTCACGGAGTTCATGAACAATATACGTAATCTGCGGTGCGGCAAGCCCCATTTTCTCCAGCTCCCTATAGTGCAGAAAAACTTCCCTGGGTGTTCCATCGAATGCCAGCTTTCCATGATTCATGACCAAAAGACGGCTGGCATACCTTGCCATATCCTCCATACTGTGGGAAACCAAAATAATCGTCATTTTTTTCTTCTGATGAAGCAGGGAAATTTCATCTAAAATTTCATCCCGCCCCTTCGGGTCTAATCCAGCCGTGGGCTCATCCAAAATCAACACCTCCGGTTTCATTGCCAGCACACCGGCAATCGCCACCCTGCGCTTTTGCCCCCCGGACAGTTCAAATGGAGACTGCTTATAAAAGCTTTCATCCATACCAACCTGGTGCAATGCTTCCTTTGCCCTGGCCTCAACTTCTTCCCTGGAAAGCCCTAAATTTTTCGGTCCGAAACAGACATCTGTAAATACGTCAATCTCAAACAGCTGATGCTCCGGGTACTGAAATACCAGCCCCACCCGGCTGCGCAGGGCCTTCTTATCAAAACCTTCCTGATCAATATTTTCTCCATTATAATAAATCGCACCGCTGCTGGCCTTTAACAAACCATTTAGGTGCTGAATTAAGGTCGATTTTCCCGACCCGGTGTGACCAATCAGCCCAATAAATTCTCCATCCTCTATTGTAAAATTGACGTCCTTCAATGCATACTGCTCAAACGCTGTGCCCTGCCCGTAAATATGGTTAAGATGTTCAACTTTAATCACGTTTCTTCTTCCTCCATTTACACATTGTCTCCCTGGTGTACGGAACCCAGCTTATGAACGAAGCAAAGGCAGAAGGCTGTTCAGCAGTTCCTCCCGGTCTAAGATCCCATCCGGCAGAGGCATTCCACCCTTCTTTAACTCATAGGCCAGCTCAGTCACTTGCGGTACATCCAGACGATAAGATTTCAGCTTATCCACCTGAGAAAAAATCTGCTTTGGCGTTCCGTCCATCACAATTTTCCCACGGTCCATCACAATCACCCGATCCGCCTCCACCACCTCTTCCATATAGTGGGTAATCAAAAGCACTGTAATTCCTTCTCTGTGGTTTAGCTCCCGCACCGTTCGGATAACTTCCTTTCGACCATTGGGGTCCAACATAGCCGTGGGCTCATCCAGGACAATGCACTGCGGTTTCATCGCCATCACTCCGGCAATCGCCACCCTCTGCTTCTGTCCGCCGGACAGCTTATTTGGCGACTTCATCCGGTAAGCCATCATTCCCACCGCCTCCAGACTTTCCTCCACCCGGCGCCAGATTTCCTCGGTGGGCACTCCCAGGTTTTCCGGTCCAAAGCCCACATCCTCCTCCACGATATTTCCAATAATCTGATTATCCGGGTTTTGGAATACCATACCTGCTGTCTTTCGCACATCCCAGAGATATTCTTCTTCCTTTGTATCCATGTTCGAAACCCAAACGGTCCCTTCGGTGGGGAGCAAAATCCCATTGATATGCTTGGCAAAGGTAGATTTACCTGATCCATTATGACCGAGGATTGCCACAAAATCCCCTTGCTGAATATCTACATCCACCTGATCAACCGCCCGGTTAATCTCCTCAATCTTATCCTCTTCATCCCGCCGGATATATTCAAAAATCAGCTTACTTGCCCGAATAATTCCCATACTACTCCTTTTCCTGCAGCCATTTGCCATCCTGTTTTGCCATGTCTTCTTTATGATTTCCGGTTATCCGTTTTTTCACTCTCTTATTACACGTTTTCCATTGTAGTAGATTCTCACCCTTTAGTCAAGAAAAAGGAAAAAGAAAGAGGAACCGCCAGGGCAATGGTTTAAAAACCTGCCCTTCAGCTGTTCCTCTGCACCTTTCACTTTATTTACTTAATTTATGCTCATCATTTCAGACTTTTCCTGTCCCTTAATTGCCGCTTACCATCCGACCATCGCTTCCGATAATATAGATACCGTCAATCACCGTATTAACTGCCATGCTCCCATCGGGATTAAGGTAATACCACTCTCCCGGCGTTGGCTGAAGCCATCCTGTCTGCATCTGTCCGTCCTGATTAAAGTAATACCATACTCCCTGAACTTCCTTCCAGCCTGTCACAAGGCTTCCCCAGTCATCCATAAAATACCAGATGCCGGTTGCTGCATCCTGAAACCATCCAACAACAGTAAAACCATGTTCATTAAAATAATACCACTTGCCCATAATCAGCAACCACTGTGAAACCGGTGAACTGCCATCAGCCAAACGGTACTTGCGTCCCTCCTGGTAATTCTGCCAGTTTCCGCCGATTTCTCCCAGTTCCTGGCTGTCCATGGTCAGCGAATCTTCCGAGGTCACATACTCTCCGGTGATAATATACTTTCTTTCTTCCACCGTTTTACCTTTCGCCCGAACCTCATAATAATAATCACCCTCCGACTTAATCTTGGAGCTGAGATCCACACTGGTCCCCTGTGTTTCAATGGTACTTACCCAGGTATCGTCCTGATAGATCCGAACCTCATACATAGTAGCATAGGGAACCTTTTTCCAGCTCGCCCTGGTTTTCTTCTCGTCGCTCCATCCGGCTTCCTCAGTTGTTCCCAATTTGACGGTCGGCATATAGCGGATGGAAACCTCCAAAACCGATGGATCTTCCTTATCCGCGGAAGCGCTGCGGAAATCTGCCCCGGTTACACTGCACTTATTGCTCTTATAACTCTTTTCAAATTCCCTGTCCCCGGCAGCCGTAATCGTCAATGTGGCAAAAACTGCCTTTCCCGGCTTCCAGTCCTCCACCGGTTTGCTCCAACTAATCTCTGAAATCTCACAGCTGGAAGGGGAAACCGAAATCTCCGGTTCATGGATCACACCCTCCTCCGTCGCTCCCTTTACCGAAATACTTAAATTACTGATCGACACTGCTCCATAAGCGGTAAACGCTGCCCCCACAACGGCTAAACCTGCCATCAGCCCCACCAAAGTCTTTTTCCATCCAAATTTCATCTGCATCCTCCATCTGTTTCACACCAGGAAACACCAGTTTATTTCCAAATCAAAATTCTATTACTTGCGCCAAATCCCTTCCGCATCCAGATAAAAGCCATCCACCCAGGTATTCGCTGCCCGAATCCCTGTTCCGGGATAAAAATAGAACCAGTTCCCATCCACCGGATACCAGCCTTCCACCCGCGCACCGTCTTCATTCATATAATAAATATTTCCATCGGCAATCACCCAGTTCTTTTTCACCAGAATCCCTTCATAATCATCCGGTGTGGGATTCAGGTAGTAATATGCATTCCCGGCTCTTACCCAGCCTGTCAGCATCGCACCGCTCTCATCCAGATAATAGGTCTGACCATTTCTCACCTGCCAGCCTGTCAGCATCCATCCATTCAGGTCGAACAAATACCACTTTCCGTTCCAGGAGAGCCACTCATCCTTCGGGCAGGTTCCGTCAGGATAACGAAAATACCATAAATTTCCGCTTTGAATCCAGCCAACATTCAAATTTCCACCCGATGGCGTGGTATCCGTTATCGAATTACTTCCATCAGATACATCCTCCTGCGGCAGGTAAATTTCATCTGAACTCACCCATTCGCTCTTCTTCCCATACTTCTCTTCATCTGCATTTCTGGGAATAACCCTGACTCTGAAGCTATAAGTTCCTGCTTTTGTCATATACGGGAAGAAATTATAGCCGTTTCCCGTCGTCTCTACCTTATGTACCTGGGTATTCCCCCGGTAAAGCGCCGCCTCAAACTGATGTGTGGTATCTGTATCCGAAGTCCTCCATCTGGCCCTTCCATAGCCTCCGCTGTTCCAGAACACCTCCTCTGGCGCCTCAAACTGTCCCTTTAGCGGGTTTAAATCCAAAGTTACCACCAGTTTCTTATTACTGATCGATGCCGACTTAAACACCCCGCCTGTAATCTTAACATTGCTGGAATGGTAGCCGCCCTTAAAGCGTCTCTCCTCATAGTCCACCGGTTCCAGCCAGACTTTCATCCGGGGCGTGTCCCCCACTTTCAGCTCCTTTGTCTTTGAAGTCACCCACTCTGCCTTCTCAATTCCATAATAATTGCTGGAAGAATATACATAAGCAACCCCTGAACTATCCTTGTCTCCAATCACAATTTCCGGCAGAGTTTCGCCCACTTCAATATCATTCATCCCCACCCGGAGATTAACTGAGCTAATTGTAGACGCTCCATACACTGCCGGCGCGGTAAAGCCCATCAAAAAGCTTATCACCAAAAGCCCGCTCAGGATTTTCCTGATCCTTATCATCTTCTCTCCTCCGTTCTATGCAAGTGTGCATTCATGCGCGGCAGCACAGAACAGGCTGCCCCTTGTAAGAATTGCACAATTAACAGTTATCTGGTTCCTTTGGTATACTATATTATAGTCAATAAACCAGGGAATCGTCAACTTACAATATTCTGTCAATTCCTTACAGAGAACAAAAGGTTATCCCCATCCAGGCACTCGTGAACGCAAATCCTTTCAGGATGGGCGGACTTCGTCCGATAAGGTATACTTAAGCCAAAAACTGCCCCACCACGCAGGGTAAGACAGTTTGATTCTTGGCCTTTATTTTCTTCTTATACTAATTCCAGCAATACTTCCATCGCTGCATCGCCCTTACGCGGCCCAATCTTTACAATTCTGGTATAGCCGCCATTGCGGGAAACATACTTTGGAGCAATCTCATCGAACAGTTTTGCCACAAGATCAACTTCCTTTGTATTTTTCTTCTTTCCAGCCGCTGCTGCCGGAACCTCAGTTACCCCGTAAAGCACCTTTAACATCTGACGGCGGGCATGAAGGCGGGAAGGATTATCCTTCTTAATTTCCTTCTCTACTTCGTCAAAAACGGTTACTTTCTTGCCGTCTACGACTTCCTTTACTCTCTTTCCGTCCTTGTCCTTGCGCGGAACCTTAGCCGTTACCTTTACGGTTTCATAGTTATCCTTCTCTTTTACTGCCATGGCAATTAAGCCCTCAGCAACCTTGCGGATTTCCTTTGCTCTGGTTTCTGTGGTTCTGATCTTTCCATGGTAAAGTAAAGCTGTAACCTGGCTTCTGATTAATGCTTTTCTCTGGGAAGAAGTTCTTCCTAATTTTCTATATCCAGCCATAATTTATTCCTCCATTTCCTGTTTCAGGCATTTGTCTTATCTGGTAAAACGACCTGCCCTACATCGTTGTTCTCAACATGGAGAGGGCGCCGCGCCCTTTGGTCTTACCGGCGCCGTCTTCCAAACAGCTGAACTACCCGTCCACGCATCATTGGGCTTACTGGTCGGGCAGATTTCTAACCTTTTTTGTTACTGTTCACACGTTCACGACAAAGGATTTACTCGTCACTGGGATTTAACTGCAAACCCAGTTCTTTCAGCTTATTTAACACCTCTTCCAAAGACTTGCGGCCTAAGTTGCGAACCTTCATCATATCCTCAGAAGTTCTGTTGCACAGTTCTTCCACAGTATTAATGCCTGCTCTCTTCAAGCAGTTATAGGAACGAACGGAAAGCTCCAGTTCATCAATATTCATCTCCAGAACTTTTTCCTTCTCGTTATCTTCCTTTTCCACCATAACCTCTGCGGTCTTGGCATTTTCCGAAAGATCGATAAACAGGTTCAAATGCTCACTTAATACCTTTGCTGCCAGGCTGACGGCCTCGTCAGGTGCCAGAGTACCGTTGGTGAATACATCCAAGGTCAGCTTATCATAGTCTGTAACCTGACCCACACGGGTATTCTCCACAATCATGTTTACGCGCTCAACCGGAGTGTAGATGGAATCCACAGCAATTACGCCAATCGGAAGTTCCTCGCTTTTATTCTTGTCCGCGCTCACATAGCCCCTGCCCTTGGTGATGGTCAGC
Organism: uncultured Lachnospiraceae bacterium; assembly: GCA_910584785.1. GTDB lineage: Bacteria > Bacillota > Clostridia > Lachnospirales > Lachnospiraceae > Caccovicinus. The sequence continues at coordinate 12,282 of CAJUDX010000078.1, forward strand.
TCCATATAGAACTTGCTGTCCGCTCCGCCGCTTACGGTAGCGATGGTCTGGTCAGGATTCATAATTTCGATATCGGCGTCCGCCTGAATATCTGCACCGGTGATCACACCGTCCCCTTCAAATTCAATATAGGCAATCTTTGGTTCACTGGTATCGCTGCTGTTTTTTATGGATAAGCTTTTGATGTTCATAATGATTTCTGTTACATCCTCTTTTACGCCGGGAATGGAACTGAACTCATGCAGAACGCCGTCGATTTTCACCTGGCTGACTGCTGCACCCGGTAAGGAAGAAAGCATTATTCTCCTGAGGGAATTACCCAAGGTGGTGCCATAGCCTCTTTCCAAGGGTTCAACTACAAACTTTCCGTACTTCTTATCTTCTGAAATTTCTGCAATTTCAATGTTTGGTTTTTCAAAATCGAACACGAATAGCCCCTCCTTTTAGGGTGAATCATCAAAGCTTAATTATTTGGAGTACAACTCGACGATAAGCATCTCGTTTACCGGAACGTCAATCTCGTCCCTGGTTGGCATCTCCTTTACTACTCCTCTTAAATTCTCCTGTTCTGCCTCTAACCAGGCCGGAACCATGCGACCGCCGGTTACTTCCAGGATGTCCTTATAGCGCTGTGCGGACTTGCTTTTCTCGCGAACCTCAATCACATCGCCAGCCTTTACTAAATAAGAAGGAATATTGACACGCTTGCCATTCACTAAAATATGTTTGTGGTCAACGATCTGTCTTGCCTCTTTTCTGGTACGGGCAAAGCCTAAACGGTAAACCACGTTATCCAGTCTGGTTTCCAGTAAGATCATCAGGTTTGGACCCGCCATACCTTCCATCTTTGTTGCTTTTGCATAGTAGTTGCGGAAAGGCTTCTCCAGTACGCCGTAGATGAATTTTGCCTTCTGCTTTTCTCTCAGCTGTAAGCCGTACTCGCTTATCTTTCTGTTTGCTCTCTTTAACTCTCTGTTGGACTTTTTATCAATTCCTAAATAGATGGGGTCCAAACCTAAGGATCTACATCTTTTAAGAACAGGAACTCTATCAACTGCCACTTTTTCTTACCTCCTGATTCGACTAGACTCTTCTGCGTTTTGGCGGACGGCATCCGTTATGGGGAACTGGGGTTACGTCCTTGATGCTGGTTACTTCCAGACCACAGGCCTGCAATGCACGAATTGCTGCCTCACGTCCTGAACCCGGACCCTTTACCATAACGTCTACGGATTTCAATCCATGGATAAGAGCTGCCTTAGTTGCAGTTTCTGCCGCCATCTGAGCCGCATATGGAGTAGATTTTCTTGAACCTCTAAATCCCAGACCACCAGCACTTGCCCAAGATAATGCATTACCCTGTGCATCCGTCAATGTTAC
>CAJUDX010000079.1 GCA_910584785.1 uncultured Lachnospiraceae bacterium
AATTTAAAATAAGGCATATTGGTCATCACTGTTTTCTCTGTGATGATGCAGATTTCTCTGCTTCGCTCCCTGCTACCTCACGGCGCAGATACCCGGCTTTCCGCCGCTTACTGCCCCAATGTTCACAGGGTCCTGGCCTACCCAATGCACAGCCTGTCTGCTGCCTTCTAATGCCGCTCTGTCTTTTTATGGCAGGACAATCCCTGCGTTATCATGAATACGCCGCCCAGTCCTTTCAGTAAAATCCCGGCACATTGCCGGAACTTATCCAGGCCGCTATTCCTATGATCTTCCTCTGTCTTACCTAATCCTGCATGGCATCAATTCCATTTCTTATCCCACGCTTCTTCGCATTCCGGGCCGTATTTGTCTTTTCCTCCGCCGCATACCCGCAGACCAGACAAACAAACATCCCTTTCTCCCTGTTCTTCTCTCCCATTTCCCCGCAATTGCTGCACTCCCTGCCAATATCCTTCCCCATCACCTCGACCACCTTCACCGACTGCTCTCTGCACTTTTGCAGTAATCTGCCCCGGATATACCCCCTGGGCCAGATGGCAGTTGCGTGGTTGATTTTCCGGTTCACCCCGCTTACATGAGGCTTTGGAAATTTCGGAAGATAAATACAGTGCGGTTTTTCTGTCTGCAGGAAAAGATTTAATTCATGGTTAATGTAGCTGTGCAACCATTCTTCATACCGGGCCTTTTTCGCCCTGTATTTCTTCCGTCCGGGATTCTCCGCCCGATTCCGGTTATAGCTTCTGGACTGCTCCTGCATCCATCCCCCATACTCCTCCAGATAGCTGCCAAGTTCTTCCCCATACACACGGCCCTCATCCGTTGTCAGCATGGTAAACATTCCAAATGCTACCCCAACCTGTCCGGTATACTCCGCATGCACCCGCACCGCCACCTCCACCGGAACCTTAATCTCCACCCGGTTTTCCTGCGGAAAAAGCTTCAGATAAATCTGGCTGTTATACTGGTTTTTGTCAGTCAATGGAATAAAAATCCTTTTCCTCTTTTCCTTTGTGGCAATGTAAATCCCGCCGTCCTCGTAGCGATAAGCTTTACACGAAAGTGAAAACCCATTTGCCAAATCCGTATGCTGTCTCCCATGGTATTTTCTCACCTGGCGGCAAAGATAACGATGCAGCTTCTCTGTATCCACCGCCTCTGCCAACTGCTTATACTGCTGCTCAATCGCCTTAGGTAATTCCATCGGATGCTGGTTTAACACTGCCTCAAATGCATTATTCACCTTTAACAGAAAGCGAAGATAATGCTTTTCTTCATCAGTAAGCCCTTCATTCCGGGCAATTAATCTGGATAACTTTGATTTTGTCCGTGTCCACTGGCTCTTGATATCCCCCAGGGCGTCAAAGATGGCAAGGTAGAAATACACTGAGGGCAATTCAAGCTCCGCCCTCAGGCCGCTGCCCGTCATTTCGTTCTGGACTGTATAGCCCGGATAAAGCTTTGCCAATCCTCCAATCCCACCAAAACGCTCATAAACGTAGTTTTTTACCCTCTTAGCATCCTGGGCAATCTCCAAAAGCTTTGTCATATCTTCCGGCGGAATGGGGTTTTTGCTGTACTGATGGACCGTCTTACAAACTCTTTCCAGGGCCATCCTCCCACTCCCTTCCTTACATGAAAAAACCCTGTAAACAAGCAGGTTTTCCAGCATTTTCACGGGGATTTGCAAAAAGTATAGGTTTTGCAACAAAATTTGTTCAATTTTTTTTGGTGCAATTTACCTAGAGAAAATCATTAAGTTTCTTGATTTTTTGACGATATTGTAGTAGAATAACCTAGATTTGTACGGTTCCAGGGAATTTGCAAAACCTATACTTTTTGCAACAGATTTCCTTGTTTTTTTATCCAATTTTTATCCTGCCTATTCTTTTATCTTCCCATTCTTCCATCACAAAAAAGCCCCATGACAGCCTTCTCAAGCTGCCACAGAGCCTTTATCAATGTTTTCTCAATGTTGTTTAAACCTTATTTAAGAGTCTTTTTTTCTATTATCTCGCCATCTCACTCTGCGGCCCCTTGTGGTTGTGGGCCTGGATAATGGTTTCGATTTCTTCCAAATTCGAAGTCGGCATATCTCCGGGAATGGTATTCTTTACTGCGCTGGTCGCATTGCCAAACTGCACCGCCTTCATGCAGTCCCCGTCGCCCGCCAAAAGTCCGTAAAGTGCGCCGGAAATATAAGCATCCCCGCTCCCGATCCGGTCAACCACTTCGATATCCCGGTACGGTTCTTCCTCATAATATTCATCCTTTTTCGCATCGTACATCACCGATCCAAAGGTATGGCGCTTGGGACTGTGGACAATTCTCTGCGTAGCAGCCACGACAGAAATCGGATATTCCTCCGTAAAGCTCTTCATCATCTCTTTCGCCGTCCCGGTCTTTTTAAAGGTGAGCCGGGCCGTATCCTCCGAGCAGAAGAAAATATCCACGTAGGGCAATATCTTTTCGATGCATTCCTTCGCCTCTTCTCCCGTCCATAAATTCCCGCGGAAATTTACATCAAAGGATACTAAGGTCCCCGCTGCCTTAAAGCGCTTAATCATCTCTATCGTCGTCGCCCTTGCCTTCTGGCTTAGGGCCATGGTGATTCCGCTGGTGTGGAAGCAGCGGGTTGCACCATAAACCTCTTCAGGAATTTCGTCAATATCCAGCGAATAAAACGAACTGTTTGCCCGGTCATAAATTACCTTGGGTTTCCTTGGGTAAGCACCATTTTCATAATAGTAAATCCCAACCCTGGCTCCCGGATTTTTGTCATAAATAAAGAAATCATCACTGACCCCATATGACCGGATTTTCCCCTTCATAAAACTGCCGATATCATGTGACGGAAGTTTGGAGATAATCCCTGTGTGAAGCCCCAAAAGAGCCACTCCGGTCGCCACATTCAGTTCTGCTCCGCCCACCTGCTTTTCAAACACATCACAGCGCATCAAACGCTCGTTATTCGGCGGCGAAAGGCGCAGAAGAAGCTGCCCGAAGGTAACTAAATCGAATGTTCTTTTCTTCTTATTATCCTTCATCTTATTTACCGCTGCACCCGTCCTGACCCGTCGCCGCCAGCCAGGTTATCCACCTCTGCCCGCGTAACCAGATTAAAATCGCCGGGAATCGTGTGCTTTAACGCCGAAGCTGCCACTGCAAATTCCAGTGCCGCCTTCATATCCTTACCGTCTGCCAGACCGCAGATTAAGCCCGCAGCAAAGGAATCCCCGCCGCCCACACGGTCTACGATAGGGGTAATGGAGTATTTTCTGGAGTGATAAAACTCTCTTGTCTTGCCGTCCATAATACATGCCGACCAGCCGTTATTGGATGCGGAAAAGCTTTCTCTCAGGGAGCTTATTACATATTTAAAGCCAAACTTGTCGATCATCTGATTAAAGATATCCACGTAGCCTGCCAGCTCCAGTTCACCGGAAGTTACATCGGTCTTTCCCGGCTTAAAGCCCAGAACCTTTTCTGCGTCCTCTTCATTGCCGATACAAACGTCCACATACTGCATCAGGTTCGTCATCACCTTCTGCGCCTTCTCCGAGGACCATAATTTCTTTCTGAAATTCAAATCCACAGAAACGGTAACACCGTGTGCCTTCGCCGCCTTTAATGCCGCTTCCGTCAATGCAATCGCTGCATCTGATACCGCCGGGGTAATTCCGGTAAAATGGAACCAGTCGGCATCGCTAAAAATCGCATCAAAATCAAACTCATCCACAGTTGCTGTGGCAATCGAACTATTTGCCCGGTCATAAACTACATTGGAAGCCCGCATCGCTGACCCGGTCTCCAGAAAATAAATCCCCAAACGCTCACCGCTTCTGGCAATATGCTTCGTCCCTACATTATACTTTCTCAATGCAGCCACTGCACACTCCCCAATCGGGTTTGCCGGAACTGCTGTCACAAACTCCGCCTCATGTCCGTAGTTTGCCAAAGAAACCGCTACATTCGCCTCGCCGCCGCCATAATTTACATCAAACTCATCTGCCTGGATAAACTTCTCATTATTAGGGGTAGACAGCCTTAACATAATCTCACCCATGGTAACAATCTTTGCCATCGTTTTTCTCCTCTTAGCCTTTATCTTATTCTTCACGATTCATCTTAATACTTTTTACTCTTCGCGATTCATCCCAATGCTTCTTAACCCTTTGCGATTCATCTTAATGCTTCTTACTCTTCGCGATTCATCTTAATACTTTTTATTCTTCGCACTTTATCTCAATACTTTTCTGTGATTTACTTCGCCCTTGCCGCTGCCACAGCCTCGACAAATTCCTTCGCCTTTGCCGTAACCGCTGCAAAATCCCCGGTCTTAGCGCCCTTGGTCAGACTGCTTCCTGTCCCAACAGCAAAAGCGCCAGCCTTCAGCCACTTATCGACATTATCCACATCCACGCCGCCGGATGGCATAAATTCACCCTGCGGCAAAGGTCCCTTAAAGGAACTAATCGCTGCCGGCCCGACAATATTGCCTGGAAATACCTTAATAACATCACAGCCGGCTTCCAGCGCTGTAATCGCCTCCGTAGGCGTCATAACACCAGGAAGCATCGGAATGCGGTAACGGTTGCAGAGTTTAATCGTATCGACATTCAGCCCCGGACTTACCACATAATTTGCCCCGGCTAAAATTACCTGTCTTGCTGTCTCCGGGTCAAGCACTGTTCCCGCACCAATCACAATCTTATCATCATCCTTATACTTCTTTGCCATCGCTGCGATAAACTCCACGGGATTTCCCTCATCCATGGTCATGGTGATTTCAATAAAATTAATTCCACCGGCAATAATCGCATCCACAACCTTCTCGCCCTGCTCCAGATTCTTCGCCCGAACCACTGCAACCAGGCAATCTTCCTTCATTCTTGCTAAAACCTGTTCCTTCTTCATCTTCTTCTCCTTTTCTTTTTTACTTTTCTCTTCAAACTTCAAACTTCACTCTTCACTCTTCACATATCACGCTTCAAATTTCGTCGTCCATTTCCAGTCTATCCATCCATTTTGTAAAATTCCCGCCACTCGATACTGTCATCAATGCCTTTTTGTATATTCGTATATACGATTTAACTTCGTAAATACAATTTCTTTATCATGATTGTAACCCTTCCCTCATCATTTGTCAACCAAAATCTGCGGAAATTTCCAGGTTTTATTGCTATTTCCAAAATCAGCAAATTCCATACCCCAATACCCGCGAAACTTCCTCTGCCTTTTTCCTGACCATTTCCCCCAGCATCTCATAATCTTCATCCGGCTTGTACAAACTGGAGGCGCTAATCGCCCCAAGTACCTGCCCCTCCTGGTTATAAATCGGCGCTCCCACACACTCCATATGGTCCTCCACTTCCCGTGCGTCCATGGAATACCCCTTTGCCCTCACCTTTTCAAGCTCCATAAGCAGCCCGTCCACAGTAAGAATCGTCTGCTCCGTCTTTTTCCGAAAGGTAATCCGCCCAAGCACCTTTTCTCTTGTTTCCTCGTCGGTAAAAGCCAAGATTGCTTTCCCCAGCGAGGTGCAGTACACAGGATTTTTCGTCCCTACGGTAGCCGTTGTAATAATAGGATTTTCCGGTTCAAATTTACACAAATACACCACCTCATGTCCAGAAAGCACTCCATAAAACACAGTTTTCCCAATTTCCCTGGCAAATGCCTTTAATATCGGTTCAATTGTGCCTATCACATCCAGATGATTTGTATAACTCACCCCAATCCGATACGCCGTCAGCCCGATCCGAAACGTCTGCTTCTGTCCCTTAACCACATCCAGCATCCCGGTTTCCACCAGGGTAATCACTATATCATACGCGCTTGTCTTGGGAATTTCCATCACCTGACAAATCTCATCCAGAGTAATCCCCTCCGGCTTCTTGGAAATCAGCTTTAATATTTCCACGCTTCTTAGTGTTGTTCGATTCAGCTTCATCCTATTCCCAATCCCCTTTTCTTTTCCCTGTAATTCTTAAAATCTCCCCATTTCCATGCATACTGCCCTCACCTGCTACAGTGTCACCCCCTGCTTAAAAATAGCCCAGTCATGATAACCTGCCTCCTCCGATTTTACCCTCTTCCCGGAAGCCACCTCAAGTACCAGGGAGAACAATGCCTCTGCCAAATCTTCCTTTGTCTTATCCTCCACCATTCTCCCCGCATTAAAATCAATCCACTTTTCTTTATGCCCTGCAAGTCTGGTGTTGCTGGAAATCTTTATGGTAGGCACCGGCGATGCAAACGGCGTCCCTCTCCCTGTCGTAAACAGCACAATCTGCGCACCTGACATCGCAAGCGCCGTCGAAGCTACCAGGTCATTGCCCGGCGCACTCAGTAAATTCAGCCCCTTTACCTTAACCGGCTCCGTATAGGCCAATACACCCTTTACCGGGGAACTCCCTGATTTCTGCGTGCATCCAAGCGATTTATCTTCCAGAGTGGAAATTCCGCCCTTTTTATTTCCCGGCGAAGGATTCTCATAGATAGTCTGGTCATGACGCTTAAAATAATTCTTAAAATCATTAATTAAATTTACCGTCTGGTCAAAAAGTTCCGGCGTCTCGCACCGGTTCATTAAAATCGTCTCTGCCCCGAACATTTCAGGAACCTCGGTCAGTATCGTTGTCCCCCCATTTGCACAGAGGATATCCGAGAATGCTCCGACCACCGGATTTGCCGTAATGCCGGAAAGACCGTCCGAACCGCCGCACTTCATGCCCACGATTAACTCACTCGCGTCAATGCTTTCCCGCTGAAAGCTTCCGGCATAGTCAGCCAGCTCACCAAGAAGTTTCATCGCCTCCTCCATCTCATCTTCCACATCCTGGCACTGTAAAAAGCGCACCCGCTTCTTATCATATTCCCCGATATAATCCATCAGCACAGGAATATTGCTGTTCTCACACCCAAGACCCAGCACCAAAATCCCCCCCGCATTTGGATGGTGAATCATATCTGCCAGAATCTTTCTCGTATTTTCCTGATCCTCTCCCATCTGCGAACAGCCGTAAGGATGCGGGAAGGCGGCGACAGCGTCGATACTTCCCTTTACATACTTCTGTCCGCTCAGGGCAATGGCCTGGGCGATGGAGTTTACACAGCCCACGGTGGGTACAATCCACAGTTCATTGCGCACCCCGGCCTTTCCGTCACTGCGGCGAAACCCCTGAAAACAGGGACGTTTGGCATGTTGTGTGCCGGCTGATAAATCTTGCTGCGTCTTAGTCACGGTCGGTTTATAAGTATAGGTTAGAAGATCACCCAGAGCGGTTGTAATATTATGGACATGAATCCATTGCCCAGGGAAAATATCTTCCCTAGCATAACCGATACGAAAGCCATATTTAATTACTTCCTCCCCTGCCTTAATCGGCACCAGGGCAAACTTGTGGCCCTGCGGGATTTCTTCCGCAGTCACAACTTCCCTTCCTCCAACCATAAACACTTCCCCCTGCTTAACCGGGCGCAGCGCCACTGCCACATTATCCTGCTCATGAATTTTTACTACATCCTGCATAAACTTTTCCTCACCTTCCTGGCATCCTTATGTTTTGTAAGTACTTACAATTATTTTATCGAATTTCTGTCAAAAAGTCAATAAAAAAATAGAAAACCCTTGATTTTATTGGAAAGATTGGGTATAATAAACGCAAAAGCTTGTAAGCACTTACAGATTGTGAGGTGATCCGATGAATATTTACGACGTATCGAAGAAGGCAGAAGTTTCCATCGCCACCGTTTCCCGCGTTTTAAATGGCAATCCTAATGTCAGTGAGAAAACCAGAACTCATGTGCTGCAGGTAATGGAAGAACTTGGCTACCAGCCGAATGTGTTCGCCCGCGGGCTTGGGCTGAATACGATGAAAACCATTGGAATTATGTGCACAGATTCTTCCGACCTCTATCTGGCAAATGCCATTTATTACTTGGAACGCGATCTGCGGGCGAATGGCTATGATTCCATTCTCTGCTGCACGGGTTATGAATTGGAAACCAAGCAGAAGTATTTTGAATTGCTCTGCTCAAAACGGGTGGATGCCCTTATTCTGGCAGGCTCAAAATTTGTCGAAATGAAAGCAAAGGATAATGCCTATATTTTAGATGGTGCCGAAAAGCTTCCGATCATGCTGGTCAATGGTTTTCTGGAAGGACCAAACATTTATTCTACTGTCTGCGATGACCGGGCAGCCATGCATCAGGCGGCTGCAAAGTTGATTAAATCCGGCAGAAAGCGGATTCTATACCTTTACACCAGCATTTCCTACAGCGGAAATAATAAACTCCAGGGCTATAAGGATGCTCTTCTGGGCGTAGGGTTTATCCCTGATCCCAGCTATATCCGCCAGTGCCCGCGGGATATTATGGCAGCCAAGGAGCTTTTACTTCTGCTCTGGCAGGAGGGGATGAAGTTTGACGCGGTACTTACCTCCTCGGACGCCCTGGCTGCCGGTGCAGTGAAGTTTGCCCTGGAGGCCAATCTGCGCATCCCACAGGAGCTATCGATTATCGGGTATAATAACTCCATCCTCGCCCGCTGTACCACACCGGAACTGACATCCATTGACAGTAAGATTGAAGCCCTGTGCACCACCACCATTAATACCCTGATGGGAGTATTCAGCGGAGGTAATGTCCCCAGCCGGACTACTCTTGCTGCTGATCTGATAAAACGCGAAACCACGGATTTCCTTTGACCTGAATCCACCCGGCGACGCAGCAGACGAATGCTCAAAGTAATGAAAATGCAAAACCATAAGAAGGTAAAGTATTTTAAGATTTCTCAACAAGGAGGTATCACCAATGAAACCCTTTATGGACAAGGACTTTATGTTAAACACTGAGACGGCAAAGGTATTATACCACGATTTTGCAGAAAACATGCCGATTGTGGACTATCACTGCCATATCAATCCCCAGGAAATTTACGAGGACAGGAAATTTGACAATATCACGCAGGTATGGCTGGGCGGCGATCATTATAAGTGGCGCCAGATCCGTTCCAATGGCGTGGAAGAAAAATTTATTACAGGCAGTGACTCCACCGACCGCGAAAAGTTCCAGGCCTGGGCCGAGACCATGCCCAAGCTTATCGGCAACCCGCTTTACCACTGGAGCCACTTGGAGCTGCGCAAGTATTTCGGTTTCCAGGGCCATTTAAACGGTGATACCGCAGAGGAAGTATGGAATCTGTGCAATGCCAAGCTTCAGGAAGATTCCATGTCCGTGCGGAATTTAATCCGCCAGTCAAATGTTAAAATCATCTGCACCACCGACGACCCGGTGGATACCCTGGAATGGCATGAAAAAATCGCAGCTGACCCAACCTTTGAAGTACAAGTTCTCCCTGCCTGGCGCCCGGATAAGGCAATGAATGTTGAAAAGCAAACCTACGCCGAATACATTTCCACCCTTTCCAAGGTCAGCGGCATTTCCGTTACCAATTTTGCTTCCTTAAAAGAAGCGCTGAAAAACCGGCTGAAGTATTTTGCCGATCACGGCTGCTGTGTATCCGATCATGCTTTAGAGTATGTAATGTATGTCCCTGCCGAAGAAAGCGAACTGGATGCCATTATGGCAAAGAGTTTAAACCATGAGACCATTACCAAAGAAGAGGAATTAAAATTTAAGACAGCCTTTATGCTTTTTGTGGCAAAAGAATATCATAAGCTGGGCTGGGCAATGCAGCTTCACTATGGCTGCAAGCGCGATAATAACGCCTATATGTTTGAAAAGATGGGTGCCGACACTGGCTTTGACTGCATTAATAACTACGCCCCCAGTGCACAGATGGCTGATTTCCTGAATGCTTTAAGTGCTACGAATGAAATTCCAAAGACCATTATCTACTCCTTAAACCCGAACGACGACGCTTCCATCGGCACCATCCTTGGCTGCTTCCAGAGCCCGGAAACCGCCGGAAAACTTCAGCAGGGTTCCGCTTGGTGGTTTAACGATCACTTTAAGGGTATGACGGACCAGATGACTTCTTTGGCTAACCTGGGCTGCTTCGGAAACTTTATCGGGATGCTTACCGACTCCCGCAGCTTCCTTTCCTACACCCGTCACGACTATTTCCGCCGGATACTCTGCCGGTTAATTGGGGACTGGGTAGAAGAAGGCATGTACCCGGATGACCGGAAAGCTTTGGAGAATATTATTAAAGATATCTGCTTTAATAATGCAATGCATTATTTTGGATTTAAGTAATAAATAAACAAGGGATTGCCGAGATAACTACATTGTTCATCGGCAACCCCTCTTTGTTTTCATAAATAATTAATTTTCCCAGCTAATCGTTTTTATGCCAACTTTGCCTTAGCCAGTTCAGCCAGTTTTGCAAAGCCTTCAGCATCGTTAATCGCCATATCGGATAAGATCTTGCGGTTCATCTCTACGCCAGCCAGCTTTAAGCCATACATAAACTTGCTGTAGGATAAGCCATTTACTCTTGCAGCTGCGTTAATCCGCGCAATCCAAAGCTGACGGAACTGTCTCTTTCTCTCCTTACGTCCTGCATAGGAGCTGGTCAATGCCCGCATTACGGACTGCTTTGCGATACGGTACTGCTTAGAACGGGCGCCTCTGTAGCCCTTTGCCAGCTTTAATACTCGATTATGTCTTTTTTTTGCGTTTAATCCGCCTTTTACTCTTGCCATGGGTAATTCCTCCTTCTCTTAACCTTAATCTACAGATATGGTAAAATTTTCTTCATTACCTTGCTGTTGGTTGCATCGGTAACGATGTCCTTGCGGAGATTTCTTTTTCTCTTTGCGGACTTCTTGGTTAAGATGTGGGATTTGTAAGCTTTATTTCTAACTAATTTTCCAGTTCCTGTCTTTTTAAAACGCTTTGCTGCTGCTCTGCTTGTTTTTAACTTTGGCATGAGATTCTTCCTCCTTAAATTCTTTCTATTTCTTTAACGCTTTTGCCGTTAAGAACATTACCATGCTTCTTCCTTCCACCTTGGAGGGCTTGTCAATAACTGCAATATCTGCCAGACTTTGAGCGAATTCATCCAAAATATACTTAGACTGGTTCATATGCGCCATTTCCCGACCACGGAAACGCAATGTCACTTTTACTTTATTCCCCTTCTCCAAAAACTTCCTGGCAGCTGAGGTTTTCGTATTCAGATCATTGGTATCAATGTTCGGAGATAAACGAACCTCCTTAACTTCGATTACCTTCTGCTTCTTTTTTGCTTCCTTCTCTTTTCTAAGAAGCTCATAGCGGTACTTGCCATAGTCGATAATCTTACATACCGGCGGCTTTGCTGTCGGAGCGATTTTCACCAAGTCAAGCTCTGCATCCTGTGCCAGCTTAAACGCGTCCCTGGCAGACATTATTCCCAGTTTCTCTCCGTGTTCGCCAATCAGAAGAACTTCCCTGTCTCTGATTTGTTCGTTAATCATTAATTCGCTAATAGTCGTACACCTCCAATGGATTAATCCAGATTTCTAATCTTTCTTACAAAGAAATAAAGCGAATAGCTGTGCTATCCACCTTTCTTTAATGAAAACACGCTAAACCCGGCAGCTCTTACTGCCCAGCCAGCTTTTCTTCACTATGAACCCAGGTCACGGCAACTTCCAACAACTGCCAGAAATTTATCTGCGTGCCAAGGTGAGGCGGATACCTGCTTTCCTGTCGTCGTTCTCACAACTTTTTACATTCTACTACGGACAGAATTAAATGTCAATCCCTTTTTCAAAAAATTCAATTTTTGAAAAATTCAACTTCTCAATAATTCAACACTTTGATGTTTTTTTTAAATTTAATGCTTAAAATTTCAACGCTTTGAAAATTCATTGTTTTAAAAATTTCAGTCATTTCTGCTGAAAACCCCCAAAAAATATGCTATACTACCTATATCCTTTTCGCCTAACTATCATTAAAAAATAAGGAAAATGCTGCTGAACATCACCTTTTAGAAAAAATCTACCCCCAAAAGGAGGCCGCCCTATGCTAGTCGAAGCACCTAAACCTTTTAAATCTTCCACTTATCGCATTGGTGCCAATTTCCGTTTACTAGGAAGTCCGCCCATTGAACATGCTGAACTGTTTCTGACGGTCTGCGGAATTGAACGTTGCAGTCCAGATAAAGCTTATGGGCCAATGATACGGGATGATTTTCATGTCCATTTCGTATTGTCAGGAAAAGGAACCTTAAATGTGGGCAATCATACCTATCATCTTCGCCGGGGACAGATTTTTGCCACACCGCCGGGCGTTGAAATCTATTACTTTTCTGATCCGCAAGATCCCTGGTATTATACCTGGGTATCCTTCAGCGGAAGCAAAGCAGCGATGTACCTGGAAAAAGCGGGAATTACCGCAGATCACCCGGTTCGGGACATGTATATCCGACCGGAAGAATTTTTAACCTACACGGAAAATATTTTAAACCACCACGAACTGACCATTATCGATGAACTGACCCGGACCGCCCTTCTCTATGAAGTTCTGGCTCTGCTTATCCGTTCTCAGCGCCAGAACCAAATAGAAAATCATCAGAAACCGGAGCTGGATTATGCACCGGATTTGTATGTCAATCATGCCGTTGCCTACATCCATGAACATTATGCCCAGATGCAGGTGCGCGATATTGCCGAATACATCGGCATTACCCGTTCTTATCTGACCCATATTTTTAAACAGAAACTAAACGTTTCCCCACAGGAATATCTGTTGAATTATCGCATGGAAAAAGGGAGAAAACTTCTGTGCTCCACCAATCTTTCCGTGCAGGAGATCGCACAGCAGATTGGCTATGAAAACCCATTGACCTTTTCCAAAATTTTCAAAAACGCTTATGGCCTAAGTCCCAAACATTATCGGGAAAAAGTTAATCTCAAAGATAACAGCGAATAAAAAACGGGATGAAAAAGGATAAATAAGCAGCAGGAAACCGGTATTTCTGTTGGCTTCCTGCTGGTTTTGTTTTCTTTTCTGCCTTAAGCTTACACTTTTACGCGAAGCTTCGTTTCTGACGTAAGCTTAAGCATCGACCCTGAACTTACTCATCGGCTATTTCCTCATTCATAAAGGCAGCAATATCTTTGCACACCTCTTCCATGGTCATTTCTCCAGTATAAGCCTTAACCATGGTGGACTGGGAGTAATCTTCCCATGCCTTGGTATTCTTGGTATAAGGACGGATAACCATATCCTCGGTCATATCCAGATAGGCTTTTAA
>CAJUDX010000080.1 GCA_910584785.1 uncultured Lachnospiraceae bacterium
GTGGTATCCAGATTGCCGTTTGTAATAAATGTCAGTTTTTTAATAATTAAAGTCGGTTTTCTTATAGATTTCAGATAGTTTTTTTCCTATACTTTGGAATGTACTTAATTGAACGTAAATATTGTTTGCAAATGAGCAAAAAGGAGAACCCCTTATGAAACAACGAGAAAAAACTGTATCCATTTTGGATCAATTGTCCTGGAGCGTACAGCCTCCTAAAGGCCTGATTAAGGGCAGTTATTATCGGGAGGAGGAACGTTTCTCCTCCTGCTTTAATGGCGATCCCGGACACCTGGGTATTCTGGAAGTAGTTGCCGATAACGGCAGGCTGCTGATGGTGGAATTTAATGAGCAGTGCAGCCCGACTTATTATATGCGGGAATTTCAAAATGCCGATAAGCGTCTTTCCAATTACGGATTTTTTCAGGCCACAAAGGAAAGAACTGCCTCCACCGGTGTTGTTTTAGTGAATGGAATTACCAGTCTGGAAAAACAGATGGTGGAAAAAAATCAGTTATGCGGAGATTTTGATCTGGTTGCCGGGGCGTCAAACAGCATCAAGCGCTCCATGCTTCCCCTTGCTGAGAAGATTGCCGGGCGAATGCTAAGCCGCCCCAGCACCCAGCGTTATTATGGTTTAAGCATGGAGCTGGAAGCAGGAGTCACCGGGCGCTTACAGGTGGTTGTGGAGAACAAAAAAATCATTCGGTTATTTTATGATGAAATTTTTGCTGATACGCAGGAGGAAATCAGCGATCCGGAACTAAAACCTTATTACCGGCAGTCCAAATATCATTGTCCCTCTTATATTTCTGCCAGTGGCGCAGGGTTTAATTCTTTATCGGATAGGCTGACTCAGACGATTCTAAAGCATCAGGATCTTCTTAACCTTCACGGTCTGCCATACACCGAAGGCGAAAACCGCGCACCGGAATGGGATCGGTACTTATCGCTTGCCCGCCCGCTCTGGGAAGAGATCTTAAAAGATAAGGCAATGTCCTGTTCACCGGTTTTTGAGACAACGATTCTCTCCTCACAGCTGTTTACTGCAAAAAACGGGCGCAAATTTCAGCTTTTTACCCTTGCCTGCCCGGATTTTACTTACCAGCCGGGGCAGTTTATCATGGTACAGGAACAGGGTGAGGGCTTTTGCTGGTCCTACCCCTATATGGTATATCACAGTACAGCTGAAGGGCCACAGATAATTGCCGGAGCTTCCTCCTCCCTGTTTGGTCATCAGGCCGGGGATCGTATTGCTTTTTGGGGAGCAAATGGAAGGGCCTGTCAGATTGGGAAAAAAGGAAGGTTTATCACAGAACCGGCAATGCTTCCCCTGATCCTTCCCCTGATTCGTGCATGTGCAAATCCCGACGTATTGATTCTTGGAGAAAAAGAAGAGGTTCCCTTAGAACTTCTTCCAGACCAAACCCTGTTTCTTCCGGCATCAGGTAATGCCTGGGAACATTGGTTTTCTTCAGAAATGTATGATAAAGAGAATAAAACCGGGGCTGATGCTCCGATATACATGGCGCTGAATCTTCCTGGGTTAGAGATGGTAATGCCAAAGATTTCGCCTGCCCTGGCTGAACATGTTTTTGTTTTTGCCAGCACGCAGATTGGCTGCGGCATCGGTGCATGCAAGGCGTGCTACCTGCACAGCCCGGAGATTCATTTGGGAATCCCGGTCTGCTGCCATGGGCCATATCTTCCCTATCTCAGTATCGATTTTGCAAAGGACAAGAAATGCTTTGAAACTATCATATAAATGGAGGATAAGATGAATTTAAGCGTAACGATTCCCTCGTCTGTCGGCGGAATTACCCTGAAAAATCCGTTAATGCCCGCTGCGGCGACACTGGGAAATTTAATTGAACATGCAAATTATTTTGACTTAAACCGGCTGGGAGCACTGCTGCCCAATTCCATGTTTATCGACGCCGGAACACCCACAACAGCACGAAAAATCTGCAAAACTGATCATGGATTTATCAGTGCGCTCTCTAAAAATAATATGAGTATTTTTACCTTTATCGAAGAAATCCTTCCGGCACTTCCCTCTGCCACAACGCCCATCATTATCGATATGAAGGCCATAGACAAATACCAGATGGAAGAACTGGCTGGCGCCATTAACCCTGTACCGGGGATAAGAGGAATAGAAATCAACTTAAACTGCCCCTACGGACCTGGCACGCCGTATTGGAAGAACCAACATGAACTGCGCGATCTGGTTTCCCGTGTCCGTGCTGCTGCACCGGATAAGTGGCTTCTCGCCAAAGTTCCCGGCGGAGATATTCCCGTCGAGGAAATCGCATCAGCATGTGAAGAAGGCGGGGCTGACGCCATTGTCAGCTACAGCAGCTTAAATGGAGCCTGTATTGATATTTACTCCCGCACCTACCGCTGCGGAGGAGGAGGATCGGGCGGATTTTCCGGACCAGCCATGAAGCCAGTAGGGCTGCTCCTCTGCCGCCGGGCAGTATCTGCGGTTACGATTCCGGTTATCGGTATCGGCGGTATTTCCTGTGCGGAAGATGTCATCGAATATATCATGGCTGGCGCCCATGCTGTTCAGGTTGGATCGGCAAATCTTTCACGACCGGATTTTATGGTTCGGCTATTGGAGAAACTTGAAGATTTAGTGGATAACTTAGGGATTTCTTCCTGGGAGGAAATCCGCAAAACAGCACATGTACAGTAACCTTCATGCGCCCACAAGCGGTCGTGCCTCCATAAATAAACATCTGCTGGGCGCTGATATTCCTGTCAGATCCCAGATTACCTGATTTAATGCCTCCCAGTCCCCTTTTTTCTCTTCCTTTATTTCCTCTGCCCGCTGTTTCCAGATTTCCAGCTCATCTGAAATAAACTTCTGAACAGCGGGTATAGGGGAATGCCGCTCCCCTTCCATCGTCTGCTTTTTCTTTTCTAGCAGAGCTTCGATTTCCTTTCTCAGTTCCCCAGGCAGTTCCACCTGCATAAGCTCAGAAAATACAATCGGGGGCGGGCAGCGGTGTTCCCAGAGGTAGCGGCAGGACAGGAGGGGACGCAGGGCATAAAAATATTTTTTATATTTTACTTCTTCCCCGCATAGAAATTGGCAATACGTGCTTTTTGCCACGCCATAGTAATGATACAGCGCGGTCTTGACAGAAAAATATGCCTTTGCCGTTGCGTAAATTTGTTTCCACTCCTCTTTTTCCTGGTAAACTATCGGTGAATTGCTCCATTCAAAAACAGTGGCATTGCTCTTATAAAACTGAAGTAGGGCTTTTCGGATATCCCACCCATTAATATCATAAACCTCATTCATCTCCCACTCGATCACGTCCCTTTTTTGATCCAGCCGCAAATAATCCCTGGGCGTTCGTACATAGATGAATCGGACGTCATAGTCGCTGTCCGGGGAGGCAAATCCCCAGGAACGGCTTCCTGATTCCACCGCATAAAGAATATTTACGGATTCTTTTTGCTCAATTTCCCGCAGTTTTTCCTGAATCAATGGAACTATTTTTGTATTTTCCACAAACTTCCACTCCTTTTTTGCTCACTGTTCTGACAGAGCATATTATTTTTGCTTACTGTTCTGACGAAGCAAATTATTTTTGCTTACTATTCTGACGAAACAAATTATTTTACAGCATTGCCTGCCCTGCCCACAGCCGTTTTGCATAATTATCCATATTATAATGGGTTTTCTCGTTGCCTGCAAGCAAAATTCCTTTATTCCATTATTTCCAGCGCCATGCGGTTTATCTTTTCCACAAAGGCTTCCACTTTATCCATATCCGGGTTATCCGGGAGGATGCTGTTCCTTGTGGCTTTTTCCAGCCGCGCTTCATAGTTTGCCAAAAGCTCATAAAATTCCTGGCAAAAAGTTTTATCTTCTTTTTGGAATCCTCCTGAACGAATGGTTCGCAAGAGATCCAGGTCGTCTTTCCTGCAGGTGCAGATTTCGCCCTTTTCCAGGACATCAATTCCCATCATAAAAAGACGAATTAGATGCATTGCATGTTTATTTAGGTGATTATCATCCTTTTTCCGGTTGCGCTTTCCGATTTTTTCATAGTCCTTCACCACATTATGCATTACCGACCACATTTGCTCATAATCCCGAAGCGGAAGATGGCGGTAATCGGCGTCTACAAAAATTTCCGTTTCCAGGTCAGGATTTTCTGCCTTATCGATGTACAGCTTAATCCTTCCCTTGGAAAAGGACGCATAACGCCTGGAAAAATCCTCCAGGGCATTGCTCACCGAGCGAAGAATGTGCTGCTCTTTCTCCTTCTGGGGCATGGAATCCCTGGCAATGGCATTTTGCAGGCGTCGAAGCTGTGCGCTGGCATAGCCGCCAAAAGATTTCGCTGCCCGCTTTGACAGGAAAATCGATCGGGATGTTAAAAGCTGTTCGCCCAAATCGGAAATTACCATATAGCGCTCCTTCTCCAGGCCAAGGATTTCGCAGGTGTTGGGGTTACATTCTAATAATAGACGCACCATTTTATTAAATGAATAGATAACGGTATCGGTCTGTGCATCTTCATATTGTTCAAACTCCGTCAAACCAAGCAAGTCAGAGGGCAGATTTAAGGTAATTCCCCGTATATCGATATCGCTGTTTTCATTATTCGTCCCATAAGCATAGCTTCCCCCCGGCCCTAAAAGCATTATTCTCTTTCCCAGACGCTTGTTTGTCCGCAGAAAATCATAGTCCTCTGCCTGTATTAACTGATGAAAATTCAATGACTTCATCCTCCTTCCATCGATGATCTTTATTATTCGATCTTTCTTATATTAGATCTTTCTTAGTCTGCTTATCCTTCCCCTTTTCTTCTTTTTATTTTTTCAAAACCTATTGACATAGTAGGTAAATAGTGTTATTATTTCCGTAACTTATCAGCAGATTAAAGAATTAAACTGCCAAAGGAGGCCACCATGAACAAATACAAATTTGAAACCCTTCAGCTGCATGTTGGACAGGAAACACCGGATTCGGCTACAGATTCCCGCGCAGTTCCCATTTACCAGACGACTTCTTACGTATTTAAAAACTCTGCCCATGCCGCTGCCCGCTTTAACTTAGCAGACGCCGGAAATATCTACGGGCGGCTGACCAACTCCACACAGGATGTTTTCGAACGGCGCATCGCAGCCCTAGAAGGCGGGACGGCAGCCTTAGCCCTGGCTTCTGGTGCGGCAGCCATTGCCTATACGATAGAAGCCCTGGCGACGGACGGCGGACACATTGTCGCACAGAAAACCATCTACGGGGGCAGCTATAATCTCCTGGAGCACACCCTTGTCCACTTTGGAATTACGACCTCATTTGTCGATGTTCACAATCTGGAAGAGATAGAAGGCGCCATTCAGGAAAATACCAGGGCCATTTACCTGGAAACCCTGGGCAATCCAAACAGCGATATCCCGGATATTGACGCTGTCGCAGAAATTGCCCACCGGCACGGCCTTCCCCTGGTTATTGACAATACCTTTGGCACACCCTACCTGATCCGGCCCATCGAACACGGTGCAGATATCGTCGTCCACTCCGCTACAAAATTTATCGGCGGACACGGCACTACCCTTGGCGGAATTATCGTAGATTCCGGGAAATTTAACTGGAAATCAAGTGGAAAATACCCGGCGATTGCCGATCCAAATCCGAGCTATCACGGCGTTTCCTTTGCCGAGGCAGCAAAAGACGCCGCCTTTGTCACCTATATCCGCGCTATTTTGCTCCGCGATACCGGGGCAGCGATCTCGCCGTTTAACGCCTTCCTGCTTTTACAAGGCGTGGAAACCCTTTCCCTGCGCTTAGAGCGCCATGCAGAAAATACAAAGAAAGTGGTGGACTATCTGGCAAATCACCCCAAAGTCGAGCATGTCAATCACCCATCCCTGCCCGCTCACCCGGATCATGCATTATATAAGAAGTATTTCCCCAATGGCGGCGCTTCGATCTTTACCTTTGAGATTAAGGGCGGGCAAAACGAGGCCCACGCCTTTATTGACCGTCTGGAGATTTTTTCTCTGCTTGCCAATGTCGCCGACGTCAAAAGTTTGGTTATCCACCCTGCCACCACGACCCATTCCCAGCTTACCGCCGAGGAACTTCTCGACCAGGGCATTAAGCCAAATACCATCCGCCTGTCCATCGGCACAGAACATATCGACGATATTTTAGCCGATTTAGACAATGGTTTCCGCGCCTTGGATAACCTTACCCTTTAATCTTGCCTTTTAACCTTATACTTTAAGACAACTCTTTCGTTAACATCAAATCCGCGATGGTATACCGGCTTAAATAATCGTGAATTTGCCGATCCAGGCCCTGCCACATCGAAAGCGTGCGGCAGTTAGCCATCCGCGGACAGGGTTCGGCGTCCTCTTCAAGGCAGGATACCGGGGCAAGGCTTTCTTCGGTCAGCCGAAGCACGGCATCCACGGTATATTTTTCCGGCTCCATGGTCAGTTTATAACCGCCACCTTTGCCCCGCAGCCCATATAAAAACCTGGCCTTGACCAGAAGCTTAATAATGCTTTCCAGGTATTTTTCGGAAATCTCCTGGCGGCTGGCAATCACCTTTAAGGGGATATAACCGTCCGATTGATGTTCCGCAAGATCGATAAGTACCCGCAATGCATAGCGGCCTTTCGTTGAAATCAGCATAATGTTCCTCCTGTTATCCAATGCGTTTTCCCGAAATTTTCATCCGCGAATCCGCAGATCAATAAATAAACCTATTATACCACATGGTTAATAGGTAAGCAATAGACAAATAACCGAGAGAATACGTGCATACTTAATTATAAAATATAGTTCATATACTTTACTGTACAGGATGCCACATAGTCCTGCCGTGCGGGAGATTATATGCATTTACTGTGCAGGGTTGACAAACGAGTTCGTCTGCCATAAGATGATAGTCAAAGACAGGCTAAATGAAAACTATATCAGGAGGATGAAAAATCATGAGCAAAATCTATACCTCTGCAGATCAGTTAATTGGAAAAACTCCTCTGCTCGAATTAGTTCATCTGGAGAAGGAGGAAGGGATAAATGCCCGCATCCTTGCTAAACTGGAATACCTTAATCCCGCAGGAAGTGCAAAAGACCGCATTGCCAAGTCCATGATCGACGAGGCGGAAGCAAGCGGAAAATTAAAACCTGGTTCGGTTATTATCGAGCCTACATCGGGAAATACCGGCATTGGCCTTGCTTCGGTTGCAGCGGCAAGGGGTTATCGCATTATTATCGTGATGCCGGAAACCATGAGCGTGGAACGGCGGCAGTTAATGAAGGCTTATGGTGCCGAACTGGTACTTTCTGATGGTGCTGAGGGGATGAGCGGCGCTGTTAAAAAAGCAGAAGAACTTGCCAGGGAAATTCCCGAAAGCTTCATTCCGGGGCAGTTTGTCAATCCGGCAAATCCCGCCGTCCACAAAGCTACCACCGGGCCGGAGATCTGGGAAGATACCGACGGCAAGATTGATTTCTTCGTTGCCGGTGTCGGAACCGGAGGCACCATTACCGGCACAGGCGAATATTTAAAAAGCAAAAACCCGGAAATAAAGGTGATAGCGGTAGAACCTGCTTCCTCACCGCTGTTAAGCAAAGGAATTGCCGGCAGCCACAAAATCCAGGGCATCGGCGCTAACTTTGTGCCGGAAATCTTAAATACGGAAATTTATGATGAGATCATTACCGTAGAAAATGAAGCGGCATTTGCCGCAGGAAAACAGATGGGAAAAATCGAAGGCGTACTGGTCGGCATCTCCTCCGGCGCAGCCCTCTGGGCGGCAATCCAACTCGCAAAACGCCCCGAAAACCATGGAAAAACCATCGTCGCCCTGCTGCCGGATACCGGGGATCGTTATCTTTCCACACCGATGTTTGCAGATTAGTTTTTAGGAAAGTAGAAAGGAGTAGTTGCAAAATGCGGTTGATCCACTTAGCTGTTATTTTGCAACAACTCCTTCTGTGTCTGCAGATATGCTGTCATGCTGTTTATACAAAGAACCAAACGGAATAAACTTACAGAAAATATGCTAATGGACGTACGGACATTGATGATAAATTTAATTCATATTCCGTATCCGCATCAAAGTCAGGAATAATATTATGCTCCTGTTCTTCTTTTGACGAACAGCCATCCAGCATCGCCGAGTAAGCTTCCTGTGAAACCGATAATTCATCATATTCCATCATTTTCCAGAGTTCATCCGGCAAAAATTCATCTCTAAGCCTGTAGATTTGCTGTTTATAACTTACAAAAGGCGAACTTACCCCCAGTACTATATTTGTGCCGTCTTTTTTGACAAAATTAAGGTAATCTATCCCTCCCACTAAAGGAGAATAATTTTTTTCTCTATCCAATCTACAACTGTCAATCCTGTGATAAATAAATGCAATATCCTCTTCTTTAACAATGTGCTTTACCTTTGCTGCTACTGGAACAGGAATCATATAAAAATCAATATACGCAATATCCTCTGCCGAAAAATCTATCCCCAAATAGTTTCTTGCATCGGATACCCATGCACCATTTTCATCTGTATAATACCCATCGGATACTGTCACATCCGTAAACCCTTCACCAGCTATGCAGGGCAACACACTTTGCAGCAAAATACCCCAGGTAAGCAAAACCAACGCTGTTTTTCTTTTCATTTTCCCCTCCCTCCGGTTAAGCTTTATCTTTACCAATACTTCAGGATTCATTTAAAATAACATATTTTTCATAATATAGCAATACATTGCACCAAAATATCACACTTAATTTAATCGTTTACTCGTCCTCCTTTTTACGTACTCTCCCGCTCAACCAAAACCGTTCCAAAGCTTACATGCTGGGTACTGGGCTTTTGAGCGGCGGGGGCGTTGATTTCGTCAATAACCATGTGTGCTGCCTTCTTCCCCATCTCATGTGCCGGCATTTCCATCGAGGTCATAGAGGTTTCCAGCATCCGCCCCACGGCATGTCCGGTCAGACTGATTAGCTTTACCTGCTCCGGCATCTTTATCTTCCTTTCGGTCAGCGCACGGATGGCTCCCAGCCCCTGGATATCCACGGCAGCCATAATCGCATCTAGCTTGGGAACATCGTCTAAAAGCTGGTTTGCGCACTCATAACCGTGTTCAAAGCTGTTTACCGGATAATCCGACTGGCTGAGATATTCATTTAACCCCAGCTGTTTTACCGCCCTGCAGTAGCCGTCATGACGGCCCTTATAGGGGGCTAAATCTAAAGATCCGTTTATCAGGCCAATCTCCCGGCACCCCTTCTCATACAAAAAGTGGACAGCGTCATTTCCGCAGGCTTCATAGTCGGCAACAATGCTGCTCAGCCGCTTTTCCTGCCGTCGTACCATCTGCACCACGGCAATTCCGCTGGCCTGGATATCGCGCAGCAGCCGGTTATTATACCCGGTCCCCGCAATAATAATCCCATCGGCAAAGCCATTGCGCAGACGGTTTAAGCATTCTTTTTCGGTAGTCGGGTTATCCTCCGTATTGCAGAATAAGGTTGCATAGCCAAGATTGCGTGCTTCTTCTTCAATCCCCTGAAGGATTTCCGAAAAAATCGCCAGATGCAGCCTTGGCACCACCACGCCAATCGTGCGGCGCTTTCCCTGGCGCAGTGCCTGCGCCATAACATTGGGCTGATAGCCTAA
The DNA here is from genome assembly GCA_910584785.1 of uncultured Lachnospiraceae bacterium. Taxonomy (GTDB): domain Bacteria; phylum Bacillota; class Clostridia; order Lachnospirales; family Lachnospiraceae; genus Caccovicinus. The sequence continues at coordinate 9,676 of CAJUDX010000080.1, forward strand.
TTCCTTTGCTGCAGCATAGACCCGTTTTTTGGTTTCTGGATGAACATAAGAAGTATTATTCAGTGCCCGGGAAACGGTGCTGATATCTACACATGCCAGCCGGGCGACATCCTTTAATGTTGCCATAAACGCCTCCTTGCTGCAAACGTATACACCGTTTTTTATTTTTTAAGAAGTTTGTGCAAACGTTTGCATACTTTTTGCATACAAATCAATTTCAAAGTTTTATACTATTCATTATAAAACTTTTTTCGGAAAAAACAAGTAAATTTCCAATTTTAACATCGAGGAAACATTTTTATGCAATATGCATAATTTTTATCAATTATTTATGTATAATATGCTGTTTTCGGCAACTTTTTGCAGATGATATGCAAATCCTTGCAGTAATGGCTGGGCATATTGACTTCATTTTCCCTGCATGGTATAACTGAATCACAAGATACAAACGTTTGTAGAAACCAGTCATCCAAGGTGCACATGGATGCAAGAATGGGTATGCTTTTCCGCATAAAAGGTGGTGGAAAAGCAACAAAATAAAAATAAAAAACAGGATGAAAAAGGAGATTAATCATGGCTAAAGTAAAAAATTTCAAGACAATTTTCCCCGCAGTTTCTGTTCCGTTAAATGACGATTTTTCAATCAATGAAGCTGAGTTCCGCGTATATCTGCGCTGGATTAAGAGTTTCTACGGCAAGGGCATTGAAGGTCTTGTATGTAATGGTCACACCGGCGAAATCACCGGCTTAACCAGAGCAGAGCGCAAGCGCGTTGTTGAAATCTGTGCAGAGGAATGCGGCGATGTAATGACCATTATCTCCGGTGTAAACTGTGAAAACACCCAGGAATCCATTGAAATGGCAGCAGAAGCAAAGGCAGCCGGAGCCGACGGAATCCTTCTTATGCCTCCGCACATGTGGCTGCGCTTTGGCATGAATCCGGATGCTCCTTTCCAGTATATTAAGGACGTGGCAGAGGGCGCAGATATTGATATTATTATCCATCTGTATCCGGCAACCTCCAAGGCCTTCTATCCAGTAGAAACGCTGATTAAGATGTGCAAGGAAATCGACCACGTAAAATGCATTAAGATGGGTACCCGCGTTACCTCCATCTATGAGCACGATGTACGTCTGCTTCGTCAGGAATGCCCGGATATCTCCCTGATTACCTGCCATGACGAAACCCTGTGCGTAAGCTGGTTCCCTGGAATGGACGGCGCGTTAATCGGCTTTGCCGGATGCGTACCGGAATTAATCTGCCCGGCAAGAGAAGTATTTGCTAACCCGGATAAGCACACCTTAAAGGAAGCACAGGACTGGTCCGATCGGATCTACCATATTTCCCAGGCCATCTACGGCGGCGGACAGCCTTCCGGCGAAGCTCATGCCCGCTTAAAGGAAGCTTTATATCAGCGCGGTATTTTCAGCAACGCTTTAATGCGCAAGCCGGTTCTGCCGTTAAATCAGGAAGAAAAAGACTGGGTTGCTCTGGGATTAGAGCGCAGCAAACTGCCTAAGGTAGATATGGAACAGTACAAATAAAAAAGGTCATTTTACGACTGCATAAATCGTAAAATCAACAGGCTAAAATCCATATGTTTGGCTAAAATACATACATTTTACGGGACGCTGTCACAGGTGCAGTGTCCCGTTTTTTAGGCATTTGCAGCACAGTTTCGTACCTGATTCTTTGGTGTTTACCGGGGCGTGTACAAAGAGAAAATGTAAAGGAAAAATGCTTCAGCACGCTCCAGAAAGGAGTAAATCATGAGTGAAAACAACAGCAGCCAGGCAGCTTTTGGAACCGATGTAAAATGTCTTCCCTTAAAAGAATTAGTTAAGCGCATTGGTCCGGGCCTTATCGCGACCGGAATTGTTATCGGCCCCGGCGCCGTCACGACCTCCGCCATGCTGGGCGCCAATTATGGCTACGCCCTGATTTGGCTGATTCTTCCCATTATTTTTATGGGAATTACCTTTATGATGACGACAAACCGTCTGGCTATCGTCACAGGACTTCCAACCATTCATGCCATTCAAAAATACTACGGTCCGATAGCTTCCACCGTTGTAAGTATCGCGGTATTTTTATCCTGTCTGTTTTTTACTATGGGAAATATTTCCGGCACGGGAGCCGGGATGAACCTGATTTTTGGGATTAACTGGAAAATCGGGTCGGCAGTTATGATTGCCGTTGTTTTATACTGTTATTTTGCTAAAAATGTTTACTCTAAGGTAGAAAAATTAATCACTCTCTGTATTCTGGTTATGATCCTTTCCTTTTACATCACCCTGATTGGCGTAGGCGGCCCTGACGCGGGCGAACTGGGAAAAGGTCTTGTCAGCTTTAAGGTTCCCCAGGGAAGCATGGCTACCGCCCTGGCCTTTATCTCCACCAATGCTGCCGTTACTGCCGGAATCTATGCAACTTATCTGGGAAAAGAGAAGAAATGGCGCAAAGAGGATTTATTTAACGGAGTAATGTTTACCGATGCATTAGTTCATGTTATCAGTGTCGTTCTGATTTCCGGCGCTATTATCCTAGTCGGTGCCATCGTACTTCACCCGCAGGGACTCTCCATCTCCACCCCGGCACAGCTTGCAGAAATGCTGGTGCCGATTATGGGCGGCGCGGCAAAATACATTATGGGTCTTGCCCTCGTGGGCGCAGGCTTCTCTTCCCTTCTGGCAAATACCCAGCGCGGCATGGTGCTTTTGGGCGCAGGCTTTAATAAAGATGTAAGCTTAGAGAGCAAGTTTATCCGCTACGGCTGCCTAGCCTGCCTGATCTTTGCCATGATCATCTGCTACAGCTACGGCGGCTCCCCCACACAGTTAATCTTAATGGCCAATATCGCAACCTCCATCGCAACACCGGTCGGCGGATTATTCATCGTTCTTCTGCTGTGGAGAAAGGATGTCAACGAAGGCTACAAACCCCCGACCGGACTGCGCATCTGCATGACGGTAAGTTATATCTTCGTTGTTATTATGACAGTTTCTGCATTATCCAATCAGATACCTAAGGTTTTGAAGGCGTTGGGAATGTAAAATCACTGAAATGAAAAATCAAAGTATCCGGTTCGTCTACATTTAATGCAGATGGACCGGATACACTACTTTTTTAATGTTTTAGAATAATCCTATTGATAATGGCATAAGACGCTTTAAACTGACTATACCTAAAATAGAAAAGCAGAAGAATCAGATTAGGAACAAAAACACATAGACTAAGTCGAATCAATAGTCCTGCTATTCCTTTTATTGAAACAATATTACAAATAGAATAAGTTAAAACAGCTGCTACAATTGTCACAAAAAAATAAAACAAATGCTGTAAATAAAATTTCTTTGGACTCCTCTTGAAATAATATTTGAATAATATATTTGTTCTTGTAATAAAGTTTAAAATAACTATAGTGAAGAGTGTCGCAACAATAATTCCAGTTACACCAAACAGATTTCC
>CAJUDX010000081.1 GCA_910584785.1 uncultured Lachnospiraceae bacterium
GCAATTCATCCCCTACCTATAGAGGAAGGGGACTTCTTACTGTTTATGGTTAAAGAAATAACCGGATACGACAGTCTGGAGGTTTTGCGGCAGCAATATATCAAAGATCTGGAGACTGGAAACTGGAGTTTTAACAGCTTTGCTGGTTTTGCTGATAACAAATCACAGAAAATCTGCCAGGTGTCCCTAACCCTGTCTACCTTTCTTCATCCGACTTCAATCTCTGTGCCAATGCCTGCATTGGCGATGATCCCGGAGAGGCATCTGCAGCACTGGCAGCCTCCCATTTGGTAGATGGCAACCGCTCCACTAAATGGGAAGCAGTGCAAAAAATACGAAGGCCTGGCATATCTCCTATTATGACGCACAGAAAAAGGAATGGGTGATGTTTGACGAGGTAAAAAACAATACCCTGAATGTCACCACCCGCAGCGTTGAAGCTGTAACACCGAAACAACTCTGGCTGGAAATTTTATCTTCCAGCGCTATGGGGGATAAAACCGTCCGTCTCTATGAGTTAGAAATCTACAGGAATAAAGTTTCAAATTAAAAAAACCTGCACAAAGAGAATACACAGAAACATTTGCTTTTTTCAATGAACTTCCTCTATTTCTTCCCGCAGTTCATTTAATGCTTCGCTGTGCTTTTCAGAAAATGCCGTGGGATTACCCAAAAGGATTCCGCGGCGATAGAAGGAATGCAGTTTTGAATGGCACTTACCCGCTAATCTGCGCTGCTTTGCCACCAAAGAAAACTCCTCTCCTGCGGCAAGAAGCTTTTCCGCTGTTTCCCTGGCCCTCTGCCGCTTCTGTTCCAGGTATTCCATCTGGTTTTCCAGGTGTTCTTCCATCCCTTCCTTCCATCCCTCCAGACGACCAGCAACATCCCCTTTCCAGCCTTCCAGACGATCGGCGATATCCTCCTTCCAGTTTTCCAGATGTTCCCCTGCATCCTCCTTCCAGCTTTCCAGATGATTTGTCAGTTCTTCTTTCAGACCGGTAATTACTGCTTCAGAAACGGATGCTGCACGGGCAGCGCTGCTTTCCCTGATTCCGCTCATACGGGCAGCGGCTTCAGCAAGGATTTCCTCCACACGCTGTGATGCCTCGCCATGAACCGTTGTTGCCCGGATCTCCAGCTGTTCCCTCAGCTCGCCTTTTAACTGGGCTAACTGCACCTGCATCGCTTCCATCTCTGCCTTCATCCTGGTCATAGCCTCTAATGCACGGCCCAGATCCAGAGCAGCCCTTGTAGATTCAATGGTATCTGCCACAAATGCTGTTCCCACAACCGCCACAACTGCCATTGCCATCAACGGGCTCATGCCTAACACAAAACGCTCAATAGGCCGGTGAACCACTTCAGTTAAAAAGATAGTTAAACCTCCCCATGCAATGGATGAACTTAAACAAATATAGCCGCGAAACTGAAAGCGCTGATTGCTGTAATCCCAGTAACGCATCTTAAACAGCCGTTCCATCCCCCATCCCGTCACATATTCCAGCAATGTGGCGGCAACTACCCCGGACACATATACTAAAATAAGATTATTTTTAACCGGAAGGGAGACAAACAACATCATCACTGCCCCAGTACCATAAAGGGGAAGCATTGGCAGACGAAGAAATCCCCGGTTGACCAAACGCTTCTCCTTAAGTGATACATAAGAAGATTCAAATATCCATCCAAAAAAACAATAACAAAAGAAAAACAAAATCCATTGTAGCCAGGTATATTCGTACATCATTTCCTTAAAGCTTCTCTCCAAACTTTAATGCAGTGTTTTTATTTTTCGCTCAGCAGATGAATCAGCAGCCCGCTGCGCAGCTTAGGCTCAAACCAGGTAGACTTCGGAGGCATCAGGCGCTTGGCGTCAGCCACATCCAAAAGCTCCTGGATCGAGGTGGGATAAAGCGCAAAAGCCACTGCCATATCCTCTTCCACCCTGTGCTCAAGCTCCTTCAGCCCCCGGATTCCCCCGATAAAATCTATCCGTTTATCCGTTCTTGGATCGCCAATGCCAAGCACCGGCCCTAACAGGCTGTTCTGAAGAATTGACACATCCAGTCCATCCACCGGATCACTGCTAAACAGCTCTTCTTTTGCTTCCAGCGAATACCATTTTCTCTTCAGATACATACCAAATTTCCCTTTTCTTTCCGGGCTGTAGGGAATCATTCCCTCTTCCTTAACCAGGAATATTTCAGAAATTTTTTCCATAAACTCCTTATCTGTCATCCCGTTTAAATCGGCAACCACCCGGTTATAAGGCATAATCATCAGCTGTTCATCCGGGAAAAGCACAGAAAGGAAGTAGTTATACGGCTCCTCCCCTGTACAGCCAGGATTCTCCTCCCGCCGCTTTAAACCCACCTTAACCGCAGAGGCTGCCCGGTGATGACCATCGGCAATATAAGTTGCCGGAACATGTAAAAATTCCTCCTCAATCTGCTTGACCAGTCCGGGTGCTGCAATTTTCCATACCCTGTGCTCCACCCCATCCTCCGACACAAAATCATAGAGCGGATGCCCGGTCGTCACCCGGTAAATGATCCGATTCAATTCTGCCCTTGCACGGTAAGCTAAAAAGATCGGCCCGGTGTGGGCATTCGTTGTATCGACATGGCGGAACCTGTCCTGCTCCTTTTCTTCCCTGGTATTCTCATGCTTTTTTACTACATGATTGACGTAATCATCAATTGAGCTGCATGCGACAAGCCCGGTCTGGCTCCTGCCGTTCATCGTCTGCTGATAAATATAAAAACAGGGGATTTCATCCTGAATAAAGGTTCCATCCGCCATCCTTTCCTCCAGAAGTTCCCTTGCCTTCTCATAAACACAGTCGGCATACATATCCACATCTTCCCCAAACTGCGTCTCAGCTCTGTCAATATTTAAAAATGACAGAGGGTTCCCCTTTACCGCTTCACAGGCCTCCTTGCGGTTATAGACATCATAGGGCAGAGCCGCTACCTGCGCTGCCATCTCCGCACTGGGACGAACTGCGCCAAAAGGTTTAACAATTGCCATCTTATCTCCTCCTTGTTCTGCGATTCTCTTTTTATCATCGAGCTTCCAGCTTATCTTTAGTTTACCCTATCACCAGGCGTTTGTAAACTCATTTCCCATTCATCCACTGCCAGTTTTAAGGCACCCATGATCCCCTGATTATCCTTTAGGGCAGGCAGCACAATATAACTCTCCAAATCCTCCAGTTCCTTCGTTACAATATATCCTGCCAGCTGTTCCTTAACTTCCCGGCGGATCAGCGGCAAGAGCTGCTCCTGATGCATCACCCCGCCACCAAGAATAATTTTCTGCGGAGAAAGCACCATAAGATAATCCACCAGCGCCTGCCCGATGTAATACGCCTCCAGCTCCCAGACTTCCTTCCGGTCAGCTAATTCCACACCCTTTGCTCCCCAGCGCGCCTCAATCGCCGGACCGGCAGCCAGCCCTTCAAAACAGTTTTTATGGAAGGGACATTTTCCTTCATAGGTTTCTTTTGGATGAGGTTTTAATAAAATATGCCCGGCTTCCGGGTGCAGCATCCCATGAAGCAGCTTTCCATTGACGACAATACCTGCACCTACACCTGTGCCAATCGTAATATACATACTGTTTTCAAGACCGCGGCTCGCCCCCCAGGTTGCTTCCCCCAGGGCAGAACCATTAACATCCGTATCAAATCCCACCGGGATATTCAGTGCCCTGCGGAAATATCCTACAATATCACAGTTCTGCCAGGCCAGCTTAGGCGCCGTTGTGATATACCCATAGGTTGCCGAAGCCCGGTTTAAATCAATTGGGCCAAAACAGCCAATCCCCAGTGCCTCAACCGCATTTTCCCTGAAAAACTTTTCCATCGCCGGGAGCGTAATCTCCGGTGTTTCAGTGGGAAGCGAAATCCTCTTTTCAATCTCTCCCCGCTCATTTCCTATCGCGCAGACCATCTTTGTCCCGCCTGCTTCCAAAGCTCCTAAACGCATCCTTCTCTATCCTTTCTCTGTATAAACTATCCCTGTCCTTACCTTCCTTAAGCCTTCTCCGGGCTGGAACAGATGATCGATAATTCCCCACGGAATTTACAGTTTCCATACCGGTGCGGAAGGATAAAATGACATCCCTTCTTCACCGGAACACCATCCACCGTGCCCTCCCCTTCCAGCACACTGACATTGGTAAAATAGGACGCAAACTCTGTCTCCCATTCCCCATGAATCTCATACTTATCCACCGAATAATACGGACAGGTAATCAAATGTGTATGTACGGCCCCGCAAAGCTCTTCCTTTACAATCTCTCCCTGACAGGAAACAAACGGAGCGTTTATCGTGGCAATGCTCTGTTCTACATGCAGAGGCCTTGGTTTACCGTCCGATAAACGGTCATAATCATAGACTCTGTAGGTAATATCACTGCTCTGCTGTGTTTCCAGAATCAGCGTTCCCCCCTTAATCGCATGGAGACAGCCCGGATCAATCTGAAAAAAGTCTCCCTTCTTTACCGGAACCTTTCGGATAAACTTATCCCAGGACTGGCTGCGAATCATCGCTTCCATCTCCGCCTTATCCCTGGCATGATGACCAATTACAATTTCCGTCCCCGGCTCACAGTCCAGCACATACCAGCATTCCGTCTTTCCCAGGGAACCATGCTCATGCACACTGGCATAGGCGTCATCCGGGTGAACCTGGATGCTTAAGTCCTGCTGCGCATCAATAATCTTAACCAGCAATGGAAACTGATTTCCGGGATAATGCCCAAATAATTCCGGCCTGTCTTTCCAGAGTGTACCCAGCTTCATCCCGTCAAAGCTTCCCCCATCTATGCTTCCCTCACCGTTCGGATGTCCGCTGATCGCCCAGCACTCTCCCGTTTTATCGCTGGGAATTGTATAGTGAAAAACCTCCCTGAGCTTTTTTCCGCCCCAAATCGCTTCTTTAAATACTGGCTTTATCATTAATAATTCCATCGCATCCTCCTGCCTTCCATTTTATTCCTTCCATTATACCATCAGCCTCTCAAAAAGCCTAGTCTAACTTTGCTGTTTTTTCACAAAACCCAAAATACAGCAAAATGCAGGAAAAACAGGGCTGGAATACCTTATCCCAACCCTGTTTCCTGACTTTCTTCTTTCTTTTTCAGTTCCTTTTTCTTCTTGGTAATTAATCCGCCAATCCGTCCGCTTTCCTTCGCCGTCAGGCTTCTCCATCCCCCGGCAATCACCTTATCTGCAAGCCCTAACTCTGTGGCAATTTCAAATTTCAGCACATCCTCCGGCTTCATTTTCCTTGGATCAAATGAATCTTTCTTCTTAGCTTTTGGCACAGCGTACACTCCTTTTCTGAAAATCAACGTATCAGCACATCTGTTATGTCCTTACGACCTTCACCTTTAGGCTGTACCATCAGTGTACCCTGTTCCCTTTGATTTATACCTGCACTTACAATCCGCGCACAGGAATAATCACTGCTGCAATCAGGTAAGCAACAATTCCCGTTCCCGAACAGGCTAACAAAGCCCAAAGCAGGCGGATAAGTGTAGGGTCAATTCCAAAGTACTCTCCCAAACCTCCGCAGACACCTAAAAACATTTTATCCTGTTCCGAGCGGTATAATTTCTTTCCATTCATGATAATTTCCTCCGTTCTTTACTCATCCGTCATCTCTGCCTCTCTCATCGGCAATTCCTCAACTGCTGTATCGGTTTCTGGCATCGTCTGGGCTTCTAACCCGCTTTCCTTAAACTGTACCTCGATACTTCCCGCTGCACATTCCAAGTCCATCTCTCTGGATGCCCCATGTGGTTTTTCTTCCTCAAACATCATTCCTGAATAAGTTCTGCTTCCAATCTTGATATTCCCTCCGGTTCCGCTGACTTCGTAATCAAAGTCCTCCTCTTTCCCCAGCACTTCCAGGTAAATATTTCCCGCAGCACACTGGGCATCCACATTTCCCAAAATCTCTCCGGTATAGGAAATATTCCCTGCTGCACACTCAAGCTCCACATCCCCCAACACCTTTCCGTAATAGGAAATACTTCCTGCTGCACAGTAAAATTTTGCATTGGCAGCATTACTGGTATCGATATAAAGTTCTCCGGCTGCTGTCTCACCGCTAAATTCCATCGCATTTAGCCCCTGAATCGTGCAGTGCCCGCCACCAAGCTGAATGGCGGTCTCCTCAAATACATAATCGCTTGGCACCACCACTTCAATCTCCGGCTTCCAGTTTTCTAACTTTTTTCCAACGACCTCTATCTTAACCTCATCCTTATCAGCATAGGCCCATACTGTCGAATCAAACCCTGCCATGTCCCGGCAATACACCAAAATCCTGTCGGACTCTCCGGTTCGCAGGGTTAAGCTGCCAAAATCCACATCAACGGAAAATTCCGGTCGGCAGGGAAAGCTTTTCACTCCTTCCTCCACCAATCTTCCCTTATCTGCCCCCGCAGGAATAGACGCATGATGCTTTCTGGGATAAATATTTTCCCGCCATATCTGCATCTGGCTCCAGCGTCCGCCATGGACATGGGCGGCAGTGGCTGTTCCGAAGCCCAGCACCGTTAATACTGATCCTAAAACAGCAGTATACTGAATAAATTTTCTTGTGCTCATACTGATACCTCCTTGCGATGAATCAGCCGGCTTATCCCATTTATCATGCTTTTCACCAGCCAAGGTAAGAACATCCCATAATATAAGCCGCACAGTGCCAAAAACAGCATACCCAGTCCCAAAATTCCCACGCCGGTCCCCAGGCATAGAATGCCGTGGATAAGGTTAATACTTATCTGGCCAAAAGATACAATCACCAAAATAACCCCGGCAAGCAGTAAAGCAAAGGTCACTGCCGCCAGTCCAATGCTCAGGGCAACTAAAACCCCAGCCAGCAGGCCAATAAGACCCACCAAAAGCCCCACAGCACCCCCGCCGATGCCAAAGACCAGGGGAATCACCACCGGCACCACGCAGCAGCCCAGAATAATCATCCCCAAAATCTGCCACCATTCCCACCGTCTTCTCTCGTGACCGGGCGGCGTCTTTTCCGTGAATATGCCTGAACCGTAACCGCCTGCACCATAAGCCCCTTGCCTGTTATTTCCTGCGCCATAAGCCCCTTGCCTGTTATTTCCTGCGCCATAAGTCCCTTGTCTGTCATTTCCTGCGCCATAAGTCCCTTGTCTGTCATTTCCTGCAGCATAAGAGTTCCCCTTTCTTTCTTCCTTTACCTGCTGCTCTGACTGGCTCTTTTGCCCTTCTCCGCTTCTGACCAAGCCTAACTTCGGCTCCTTAAAGCGCTCATCCTCATAGCCTTTTTCAGTAAATTCTCCCCCATCCTCCAAGGTTCCATAAATATCAGCACGGATAATCGCGGCAACCCTTTCTGGGCTTCCAAAATCCTGAATCACCTTTTCTTCATTTTCCGGCCCTGCCTCCTCTAAATAATCCTGGTAATAGGCAATGGCGTCTGCCTTATCCTCGTCGGGAATATCCTGTAAAAGATATTCCAATTCCTTCATAAACTTATCCCTTCTCATATCCTGGCCTCCTCAAAAATGCGGGATATTTTCTGAGAATAATTTCCCCATTCACTCCGATACAAATTCAGCTGTACCCTTCCTCTCTCCGTAATTTTATAGTACCTGCGGTTTCTCCCATCGAAGGCCTGATCATAGACCTCCAGGCACTCATCCTTTTGCAGCCGCCGCAGCACCGGATAAAGGGTGGATTCCGACAATTCAATAACTGTCCTGACATCCTGTGTAATCTTATACCCGTAAGTTCCTTCGGCCTCCCTGGATACAATTGCCAATACCACAGCATCTAACAGCGCAGCTCCTGTATTAAAAACCATATCTTCACTCCTTATCATACACAGACAGACAAAGCCGCTTTCCTCATCCACCATACGTTTCATTTCAGCCTTTCTTCTTTCATATTATATTTTCATATAATATTATTTCTTTACTTATATTATATATTATATAGTATCCTTGTCAATACTATACAACATATAATATTGTATGTCAAGCACTTTTCCAATAAATTCTTGCATCCTCCCCAAATCCGCGGTATACTTAAAGCAGGAAAAAGGTACGATATTGCCTAAATCCCAACCCACAAACGTACCTGACATAAGGAGAAATGGAAAATGTTTGGAAAAGCAAAAAAACAGGCCAAAAAAACAAAACCCCCTGCTCCTGCACATGGAGCGCGAGAAAATCAGATACCTAATGAGGGACAAACGGAGACCCGCCCTGCCCAAATCCGCCAGTCTATGCAGCGTTCCTGGCTCAGTCAGCTGGAAGGCCAGTTTTTAATCAGCGGTCAGGGCGTAGTGATGAAGGTCTACATTGAAAACTTTAAGCGAATGAATGATTTATTTGGTTTCGAACATTGTAATGAACTGCTGATCACCATTATGGAATATCTGGAAAGAAAAACCGGATACGCAGTTTTCCGTAATGTTGGTGTGGAATTTGTCATTATTATGCGAAATGCCGCCATAAAAGAGGCTAAGGAACTGGCAGGGCAAATTATCGAGCGCTTTCACCAGAGCTGGAATGTGGAGGATAAGAAATACTTTTGTACAGTTCAGCTTGCCCTCTGCGCTTACCCTGGCTTTCCCAAAACTGCCAATGAACTCTTAAAATGTCTTGACCTTGCCGTTTTGCAGGGAACCGAGCAGGGCAGCAATCAAGTAGTTGTCTACGATAGCCAGCTCCACCAGCAATACCTGCGCCGTCAGGCCATTGCCAAACACTTAAGCACCGCCATAGCTGAAAACCAGGTGGAAATCAGCTACCGCCCCATTTACAACCAGCGCAGAAACACCTTTACCCGCGCCGAATTGTTTATGCGGATTTTTATTCCAGAAACCGGTATGATTGGAAGCGAGGAATATCTTCCTATCGCTGAAGATACCGGTCAAACCCGAATGGTTGAATACTATGCGCTGAATCAGGCGGCTGCCACCATTGCACGGCTGATGCACGAAGGGAAGAAATTTGAATCGATTGCCGTCCCCGTCTCTCCTGCCCTGCTGCAGCACGGAGACTTTATCGAAGAGGTTTCACAGATCATTGAAGACTACGAAATTCCACCCAAAAAACTGGCTCTGGAAATCGACGAATTTACCGCCAGCACTGCCTACTGCGATATTTCTGTTCTTTTACAAAACCTGTCCTGGCTGGGGATTGAGCTGATTTTAAATAACTTTGGTTCAGGAAGCACAGGGCTGAGCTGGGTTTTTGAACTTCCGGTAGATACCCTGAAGTTTAACCAGGGCTTTGTCTGGCAGTTAGAAAATAATACTAAATCAAGGCCAGTTAATGAAGGCCTGGTACATATCGCCCGGCGGATGAAAAAGAAGCTGATCGTCAGCGGTGTTGATACCCAACGGCAAAAAGATTTGCTGGACCATCTTGGCTGCGATATGCAGGAAGGTTCCTATTACACACCCGTTATGCCAGAGAAAGAATTAATGACTCTATTGGGGAATTAGTACCTCATAAAATACAACACAAAGACAAACCAAATCAGGCTGCTGTATCACTATCTCTACAGCAGCCCTTGATCATTTTCTTCTCTATTTTTTCCTGCGTTTATGCCTTGCTTTTTTCCCTGTCTCTTAACCTCTACTGCAAAAACTTCCTAAGCTGTTCCATTAATCTCTGAATATCAATCGGCTTTGCAATATGTGCGTTCATCCCGCATTCAATACAGCGCTGGATATCCTCGGAAAAGGCATCTGCGGTCATGGCAATAATCGGAAGTTTAGCATCCGCGCGTTTCAGCTCACGAATAGCCATCGCTGCATGGTAGCCATCCATAATTGGCATACGAATATCCATTAATACAGCATCATAATAGCCAATCTCGGAATGACTAAACTTATCCACACAGACCTGACCGTTTTCTGCCAGTTCCACATGAAAGCCCACAGCCGTTAAGATCTCATTGGCAATCTCCCAGTTCAGCTCATTATCCTCAGCCAGGAGAATGCGCTTTCCGCTTAAATCAAACTCCTCTGTCTTTTCCTCGTGGTATTCTTCTTCTTCCTCTTCAGCAAAGTGGCTGAGTCCATAATAAAGATTTGACTTAAACAGCGGCTTGGAAATAAAACCATGAGCGCCTGCCTTCCTCGCCTCCTCCTCAATATCACTCCAGTCATAAGCAGAAATAATCAAAATCGGAATCTTATCGCCGACCCGCCTGCGGATCTCACGGGTGGTTTCCACACCATCCATCCCCGGCATCTTCCAGTCAAGGAGAACAAAATGATAGTCGTTGTTCTCATGATGACGCTTTTCAATCATCTCCACAGCGGTCTTTCCGTCTAATACCCACTCTGCATTAATCCCGATTTCTTTCAGGGCAGCGACAGCACTAATGCACAGATCTTCATTATTATCCACCACCAGCATATCCCAGGCAGGTAGCGTCATATCGGCTTCATTGACCAGAGCCTTTTCCAAATCCAGTGTAACGACAAACTCGCTTCCCACACCCTTTTTGCTGGTTACTTCAATCGTTCCTCTCATGGCGTCCACAATACACTTGGTAATCGCCATGCCAAGGCCAGTCCCTTCCGTTTTCTGCACCCGCAGATTATCCTCACGGGTAAAGGTTTCAAAAATCGTTTTCTGAAATTCCGGTGTCATGCCGATCCCAGTGTCCTTCACCCGGAACTGGCAGCGCACAAAGCCATCTCCCAAAGGCGATTCCTCCTGGGACATATACACATTAATCTGACCGTCCGCCGGGGTAAACTTAATGGCATTGGACAAAAGATTAATTAATATCTGATTCAGGCGGACATTATCACAGTGCACCTCTTCCGTCGTCATCTTCTGAATAAAGATATCAAAATGCTGATTTTTCGCCTTAATCTGCGGCTGGATAATCGTAACAATATTATCCATCACATCTCTGAGCGAAAGCTGCCCCATATTTAATGTCAATTTTCCATTTTCAATTTTTGACATATCCAGGACGTCGTTAATCAGACCAAGCAAATGTTTGCTGGAAAGAGAAATCTTTTTCAGGCAGTCCTTCACCCGGTTGGAGTCATCAATATTCGCTATAGCTATCGTCGTCATTCCCACAATACCGTTCATCGGTGTTCGAATATCATGACTCATATTGGAAAGGAAATCGCTCTTTGCCTTATTTGCACGGATAGCAACCTGCTTCGCCTTATCCAGCTCCAACATCTGCTGCTGAGAAAGGTGGAAGTAAATAAAGAAGATAACCAGTACGCCGCCCAGGATAACCATACAGCCGGCAAACATCACATAAAGACGCTGATCACCCAAGTTATTAATCGCATCGTCCAATACGCCATAGGGCATAATCGTCACCAGATACCAGTCGGAGCTCGGCAGACTTGTACCATACAAATGACGGTGAACACCATCAATCATAATTAATGTCGAATAATCATTTTCTGTCATTATTGATTGTTGGAGTTCATGAACATAATCCTCTGGTGCTTTACCGTCAAATTCGGAAAAAACCTCCCTCAGATAATCAAAATATGTGCTCTGAAAACCCTCGCCGCTCCGCACAACATAGCTTCCATCTTGGCGGATGATATGCGAATAAACCATGGAATGATCCCCGTCAAGAACCAGGGCTTCACTTAGATAATCCATAGGGATTCCCGCCACCAGGCTCTTACTGACCTTTCCGTCGCCCATCTTATAATCCGCGTCCACAAGCAAAAGAAGATATTTTTTTCCATCCTGGGCAATGCCGCTGGACACGGTTTTTTTTGGCTCCTCAATCGCATTCATAAATTCCTGCTGGTTTATAATTTCCATCGGACTTCCCAGGATAACCATCTCTTCCCCATCTTCGGTATAAAGCGCGAGATAATCAAACTCACGAACACTCGCACTTAAGGACAGCTCCTCCAATAAACGCTCCACCGTCTGCGATTCTTCTGGCGGAGTTCGACGAACAATACCTTCAACCTGCGAACGGCGAAGATCAATAATCGCACTGAATTTCTGCTGAAGCTGCTTGCTCATCTCCGACATATAAATCATACCAATATCACTGATCGCCTCCTGACTTTTTCCTGTCATGGAGTCTGCCACCCAGGCAAAAACAGCCGCACATAAGATAATCATGCAAAAAAGGCTGATCAGTAAAAATTTCTTTGTTCTCTTAAACATGGATAATCACATTCTCCTTATGTATTACTTGGTTTATCTATTATAACAAAGATTCTTTCTAATGACCAGCCATTTCTTAGAAAATTTCTTTCTTGTTTTTTTCAGCTTTTTGGCAATCCTGAGAAATCAGGATTTAACATTTGAAGCGCCTGAGCATCAAGCATTTGCCCGCCGGAAGGTTCAAAATAATATACCTGCCCGTCGATCTGCTGCCAGCCAGTCAGCATTGCCCCTGAGACATCCAGATAATACCAGGCCCCGTTCACCCACTGCCAGCCGGTCTGCATTGCCCCTGAAACATCCAGATAATACCAGGCCCCG
>CAJUDX010000082.1 GCA_910584785.1 uncultured Lachnospiraceae bacterium
GTTTGGTCGGATAATCCGCCAAACAATTGAATTAAGCGACTTCACGTCGCACCCCGTCATAATGATCGTCGATAAGTTCTGCTTTCAGACCAAATACATTCTTTACCGCCTGACCGACCGCCTCCACAGCCGCTGCTGTTTCTGTTTGAGAAAAGGACGAATAAGCCGATACCGAAGATTTTTCCGCAGTAATTTCCTGATCTTCCGTCATAATATGCCCAGTGAGCCAGCCCAGCAAAACACCCAAAAAGCGCTCTGTCGCTATCTGGGAATAATCGGATAATTCCAGGGATTTTTTCAGGGAAACCAGGGTCTGGTCCCGAAAAGTATCATGAATTTCTTTATGCCTGTCGTAGCCCCGGTAATTCACGGAGCGCATATAAGCCTCTTCTTCCAAAAAATGCTTCATGGTATAATCTTCCAGGAAGGCCAGTCCTCTTTTGCAGGCTTTCTGGTAGTTTTCCTCATTTTCCACCAGTTCAATTAAATTCCCCACAACCTGAAAAAGCTTGGCATGAGCCTTATCGACAACCTCTACCCCGATATTCAGCCGCTCATTCCATACTACCTTATCCATGCCCTATTTTCTCCTTTCTAATTATTTACTTTTTTTGCAAAATTTGGAAAATTTTATAAAATTTCCTATTTGCCAACTATTATAGAGCAAAATTTAACAGAAAACAATCATTTTTCGGGCATTTAAAAATTTCTGAAAATTTCATTTCACCTGAAAATAATTGAAAACAATGATAAAATAAAATATAATGATATTGCTTTGCATTTCCTGCTCTCGTAATCCTAAAACATTCAAAATCCACCCTATCGGGCTACAAAGAAAGGTAAGTGCCTGCCATATGAAAAAACAAGCTCTTTTTATTGTCCTTAGCCTGCTCCTTTTACTTTTCTCCGGCTGCATGGGCAGTGCCGAAACTATTAAATCATCCGCCCTGCCGTCCCGGGAAATGGATGTCATGAAAAATATTGATCCAAAGAATCCTTCCGCGGAAAACATTGACCTCAAAAACGAAGCCCTGACCGCCTACCGTGCGTTTTTAGCCTCCAAAGACTGGCACAGCCTTACCGCCACAGATCGCTATCCCCGGGGAGACAGCCGTGCTTCCTATGCTTTTGTCGATTGTAATGGGGATCAGGTGCCGGAGCTCTGCATTGACGGAGGAAATATTTATCATATTTACACCTTCCGAAACCAGAAGGTTGATCTTCTTTATGACTTTAATGACTACAGGCGTTATTCGTCTGTGCAGATACAGCCCCTTGCCGACGGGTCTTTTCTTATTTCCCAGCGGCTGGAAACCTGTTTTACCGATCCGAATGTGTATTCCGCTACTTCCTCTAACCGAAAAATCCCCCAAACCTCCGACGCACCACTCCCGGAAGAAGGAGGGGACATTTATGAATGGATTTCCTTGACCGAAGAAGATAAAATCCCCTTGACCGCAGAAGAAGGCGAAACCATCAAAACCGTCAAACATTATTTTAAGGTTCCCTTTGGAACACTGCCAAAACCAGACCAGGTTTGTTCCCACAGTGACTGCCGGGAAACCGCAGCTGCCTTTTTGGAAGTATGGCAAAATGCAGAACTCCCGGTCGAGCAGTTTCCCCTTTTTCCCAAAGAAGAATGGGCTTATCTGGATGCTTTGGATGAGGGAAATGGAAATGTTTCCTTTGTCGTCGAGGAGGACGAACAGGAGGCATGGAAAGCCTACCAGGAAATTTTATCCGGCGATTTTTCAAGGGTAAAAAATCTGTCCGATCGAAGCCGTATCGCCTGCGACTATTCTTCTGATCCGGATACGGGAAGAGGTCTTTGGCGATATCTTCTTATGGACATCAATCATGACGGAAAAGATGAACTTCTTATCCGCTGTCAACCGGATGCGTCGGACTATAAAGATTTTGAACATGCATGGGGAAGATTTGTTGTTTTATCTTACGAAAATGGCTGGATAAACCTGCGCTTTTTGGGCGTTCTTCATGAAAGCTTTGTTCCGCTGAAAACCGGGCAGATGATCTTTATGGATAACTACGGCGGAGACTGGTATCTGGTCGTGGGACAACTTGAGGGAAGGATCGGAGAAAAGATCGGAAAAGATCATAATATGCTTCCCCTGTACGCATTGCGCAAAGATTATCAGGAAGATGGAGGATATCTTTACTTTTATTCACAGGACTGCAGCCTGCAGGGAGAACGAAGTTCCGAAGAAATATCACAGGAGGAATGGGAAGAAAAGATTGAAGAACTGCAAAAACAGCTTATTCCCGACGACGAATGGTTCCCGGCATCAGTATTTCTGCCTTCGCGGAATGTTGAGGGGTTTTCTGTTGGGTAAACGGCTTAAGGTCCAACTCGGTTTTCTGTTGGGTAAACGGCTTAAGGTCCAACTTTGCCCCTGTTGCCAAAATATCTACAATTTCAAAAAGCTTATCTAAATTTTTATTTTGCTTTTGCGCAAGCTTTAGATCTTTTTTAAACTGTGTTGTAAATTTTACTTCATACTTCAAGTGCCTCTTTAAGTTTCTCCATGCTAGTATATCCTTTAATACTACTATCAGATGCAATACGCCTACCTTCCTCAATAGCCGCAATAGTTTCTGCATTTGGCACTTCCAGCTTTAATGAAAATGGAATCCCACATTCATGAATGGTTGCCCTTAAAAACATATTGATAGCTGTCGTCATATTAAGACCCAATTCTGAAAAAATCATTTCTGCCTGTTCTTTAACTTCCTTATCCATACAAATATTCAGGTTCGTCGTCGCCATATTATCAGCCTCCTTTTCATTTATAATATAGATTTACTTTTTGAGAAGTTTTTAAATTAAATTTTCTATTTTAAACAACTTTTCTTTTTGTGAAAGTTCCACAACTATATGTGCTTTATCCAATACAGCCGTTGGCAATTTATCTTTCAATATAGAAATAACCAGTTGTATATTTTTATGCTGGACAAATTCCGCAACATTAACAAGCTGATTGTCATGCATAAGTTCTTTTTTATCATTCAGCAAAAAATGAAGATGGGGTATATGTTCTTCTTCCGCAAAAAGAAGATAAGCTAAATCAAAGCAAAGAATTTCTCCCTGTTTTTTTCCAGGACTCATATTTGCATTAAAAGCATTGAATGTATAAAATTGCTGTCCTTTTTTATTAAGTTCTTTTTTATAGGTAAGAGCATACTTTTCACCATATAATTCCTGTGAAGTAGTAGAAAAAAATTTATTAAATTTCTTAATCTGTTCCTTTAAAATCCCTTCAAAATCCCCGGAAAATAAATATTGGTCTATAACTTCTATTTGTCTATTTAGATGATTAATATTATCTTCAACCTCATCCAATTGACCGATAATACTTTCATATTCACCTTTTTTTCTATATTTTTCATTGAGTTCTGCTATTATTATCTCTAATTCTTTAAAAGAATCACCTTTAGAAACCCGTTCGGTCAATTTTCTTTCTTGTGCGATTAATGCTGACAGTTCATTATGATAGCCTTTAAGTTTTTCTATTATCTGAGGTAAATCTTGAGATATATATTTTACTTTTTCAACAACCATATTGTTATGATAAACAACTAAATCTTCAAAAGTTTTTTGAACTCCCGAAATATTTAACTTTACCTCATTATATAATACCCTTAATTGCTGTAAATCAATATGTGAAATACTATTTTCCAATTCTTGTTTTGATTGCTCTATTAATTCTTTTCGCAACTCAAATTTGCTGATTAAGGAACTGACTTTATTAATATTATATTTTATTAGATTAAGCTGTTCCAGATCTTTTTCCAGAGTTTCATTTAGGTTAAAAGAAGATTTCTTTTCATTTAAAGCCACAATATCATCTTCCAGTAATGCCAATGCAATTTCATATGTCGTTTTGCCTTGCTTTTTTTCTAATCTCTCCTTAAAAATATTCTCTTGTTTTATTTGAGCAGTTAGAGCTTGTTTCTTTGCTCCTTCATTAAAAGAACATCCCAACAAATATAAATATAATGTTTCATATTCAACACCTGTAGTAAATGTATTTAATGTCTTTAGAGTATTATTAATTTTATCATCGCTATAACGTATATTATGAGATATTATTTGTCTAAATGTGGGTTTTTCGACATTCTTATTGGGTATAATTATTTTTTCTAATTCATCTTCAAAATCTTTTGCTGCTATAGATTTTCCATTTATTTTTCTTATTGCCTTCTTTCCAGGCAAAAAATTTCTCTGAATTTCAATGTGCTTTTCATCATAATTGTCAAAACTTTCAACTAAAGTAAGGGTAATCACAACTTGCTCATTGTTCAAAAAATCTTTTACTATTGTATAAATATCTTTTTTATTTTCTGTATCAGTAAAAATAATGTTTGGATTTGCCCCCAGGCAGAAATCGATTAATTTTAAAACTGTAGTTTTTCCCACATTATTTCCCGTTGATTTCGTATCGTCAATTGGAGTATCGTCAAGAATTAAATTAAGACCATTTTTAAACTCTATATCACGAATAATATTTGTACTGCTTTCTATTTTAAGTCTTTTTATAAACATAACTCGACATTCCCCCTTTCATTAACTTTAGCGGCATCAATTAAATATAACCAATCAAGGCATAGAATAAAAACAGAAAAAGACATATCCGTTTTGTTTTTTAATATGGTAAACAATTGTACAATCGATTGACCATTATTCTTCTGTAATTCCTTAAAAACTAATGCCCCATTATAGTAAATACTTAATTCTGGATGTATATTATCAGGCAATAACATAATTGTAACCCTCCGGGTTCTTAAATATCTTACATCGTATAAATGCATCAACAACCAATATAGACACACATATCTCCAATTCCTCGTATGGAATCTCTATATAATTTTTGCTATTTTTTATCAATTCAATGACATCGTCCATAATTGTATAAAACAATTCCTGGGGGTCTGAAATTTCTCCTGTCAATTTATTATATATATTACGAATAACCGATAGAACGGAAAAACTTTTATTTACTCCCTGCTTATCAAATTCTTTATACTTTTCATCTAATTTACTATAAAAAATCTTATAATCATCTATAGTTTCCTTAACTGGCATTAAGTCATTAAATTCTATTTTTTTCATCAATCAAATCTATACCTTCCATATTTTGCTTTATTGGATTAATATTTTTTAGACTATACCCTAATAAGTAATTCATTAATTCCGCAAAAAAGGTTTCTGAATGAATATTCAAATCTAATAAATTAATTTTTCCACGATTTTTAATACGATAAGAAAGAATATTCAGCTTTTCTTCTATGTAATTAAATTATTCCGTTCTGTTCATTACTTTCTCCATTTTTATACATTCCACAGTGTTGTATATTTCTTTTTTGGTTATCCTTCATCCTTAAATTTTCTTTATTCTTAAATCCTTCTATTTGCTTTTAAATATAACATTTTCTGGATATTAAGTCAACTTACAATACCTTACAGTTATATGATTTATAACAGACTATATACAAAAAACAAGCAGAATAAACATATAAAAAACAGGGAAGCACCAAACCATCTGCACTTCCCCTGTCACTATCTTCATATTTTTATCGATTTCACGCCAAATTCGTATACCCCATCAAACTCTTATCCACTTCCTTCGCCGCTTCTCTCCCTTCTCGAATCGCCCAGACCACCAACGACTGCCCGCGCCGCATATCCCCGGCGGCAAACACCCGCTCTGTGCCGGTCTGGTAGCTCCCCTTTTCGGTTGCCGCGTTCCCGCGCTCACTTATCTCCACGCCAAATGCCTCCGCCGCATACCCCTGCGCTCCCAAAAACCCGGCGGCAATCAGAACCAAATCGGCAGCAATCTCCTTCTCGCTCCCCTCCACCGCTTTCATCACCTTCCGCCCAGTTTCGGCATCTGTTTCCTGCGAAAGCTTCACGGTAATGATCTTGCAGACCTTCCCCTCCGCATCCTTCACAAACTCCTTCACCGTCGTCTGATAAATTCTCGGATCATGCCCAAACACGGCAATCGCCTCTTCCTGCCCGTAATCTGTCTTGCAGACCCGCGCCCACTCCGGCCAGGTATTATCCTCCGTCCTCATATCGGGAAGCTTCGGCATCATCTCAAGCTGCGTCACCGAAGCACAGCCCTGGCGGATGGCGGTTCCCACGCAGTCATTGCCCGTATCGCCCCCGCCAATCACCACCACATGCTTATCCTTCGCCGAAATCGCCGCCCCGTCCTCCAGGTTGGAATCCAGTAAACTCTTCGTCACCGACTTCAGATAATCCACGGCAAAATAAATCCCCAGTCCATCCCTTCCCGGTGCGCTGATATCCCGCGGATTGGAAGCCCCGCAGGCTAAAATCACCCGGTCAAACTTCTGCAAAATCTTATTCCCCTTATAATTCCTCCCCACATCGGCATTGAGGACAAAGGTAACACCCTCCTCCTTCATCATCTCAATCTTGCGCTCAATCACCCACTTCTCCAGCTTCATATTGGGAATCCCATACATCAAAAGCCCGCCCGGCCGATCGCTTCGCTCATAAACGGTCACCGTATGTCCCCGCTTATTCAACTGATCCGCCGCCGCCAGTCCCGCCGGCCCCGAACCAATCACCGCAACCTTCTTCCCCGTCCGGATCTTCGGCGGCGTGGCCTTGGCAAACCCCATTGCATACGCCTTCTCAATAATCGCGTACTCATTCTCCTTCACCGTCACCGCGTCCCCGTTCAGCCCACAGGTACAGGCCGCCTCGCAGGGTGCCGGACAAACCCGTGAAGTAAACTCAGGGAAACTGTTCGTCTTTTTCAGCCGGTTAAACGCCTGCTGCCAGTTCCCCGTATAAATCAAGTCATTCCATTCAGGAACCAGGTTATTTAACGGACATCCCGAAACCATCCCCTTCATCATCATTCCCGACTGGCAGAACGGAACCCCGCAGTCCATGCACCGCGCCCCCTGCCTCTTCCTCTCCTTCTCATTTAACGGAAGGTGAAACTCCTGATAATGCTTAATCCGGGCCTTCGGCTCCGCCGCCGCGTTATTTTCCCGGTCATATTCTAAAAATCCAGTAGACTTTCCCATAATCTCCTCCAATCTGTGCACATTTCGCCGCATTTATCGTTCATTCAGCTAATTACCAGCGAAGGTCGAACCATATTCCATGAGGAATCCCCTCGGAGCACGTCGGCGCTTCACATTGAGCACTTAGCAAGGTTTTTTCGAGTTTAGTGCGAAAGTGGTTCCTCTAAACGAAGAGAAGAGGAACTTCCTCAACTAAGTTCAGCGTCCGCTACGTGTGGAGCGGAGCGAAAGCGCGGTGACGATGGAATATGGTTCAACCGCAGCGTAACAGCAAAACAACACTTCTCAGCGATGAATATTCGCATAAAACGCCTCAATCTGCGCCTGCTCACTGCTCAGACCCTTTTCTTCCATCTGCACAATCGTATTCATCATTCTCCGGTAATCGTAAGGCATAATCTTTTTAAACTTCGGAAGATACTCCCCAAAATGCTCTAAGATCTCCTTCCCCTTCGCCGAATTGGTATAAGCCACATGCTCCTGAATCATCCCTTTTAATTCCTGCACATCGTACTTATTCGTCACTTCCTCAAAAGAAACCAGTTCCTTATTCAGCCGCTTATACAGATCCCTCTGCTCATCCAGCACATAGGCAATGCCGCCGCTCATCCCTGCCGCAAAGTTCTTCCCCGTCGCGCCTAAAATCACCACGCGCCCGCCGGTCATATACTCACATCCATGGTCGCCCACGCCTTCCACAACTGCCGTCGCCCCGGAGTTGCGCACGCAGAATCTCTCCCCGGCAATGCCGTTAATAAACGCCTTTCCGCTGGTCGCCCCGTACAATGCCACATTTCCGATAATGATATTCTCCTCTGCCTTAAACTTCACTCCCGTCGGCGGATAGACCACAAGCTTCCCGCCCGAAAGCCCCTTGCCAAAGTAATCATTCGAATCTCCCACCAGTTCCAGCGTCAGCCCCTTAGGGATAAACGCCCCAAAACTCTGCCCCCCGGAGCCATTGCACAAAATCGTAAACGTATCTTCCGCCAGTCCTTCAGGATGCACCCGGGTAATCTCCGCGCCCAGAATCGTTCCCAGCGCCCGGTCCACATTGGTCACATCGACCGAAATACTTCTCTTCTGCCGGGAGGAAATCGCCGATTTCATCTTCTTCATCAGCACGCGCTCATCCACCGTTTTTTCCAGTTCAAAATCATAGACCTGCTTCTCATGATAACCCGCAATCTTCTGCCCCTCATAGGGATTGCCCAGAATATTGCTTAAATCCACACGGGCCGCACGGCTGTATGTGATATTTTCCTTCCTCTTTAATAAATCCGTCCGCCCCACCAGTTCATCCACGGTGCGGACCCCAAGCCTTGCCATATATTCCCGCAGTTCCTGGGCAATAAACTGCATAAAGTTCATCACATACTCCGGCTTTCCCTTAAAGCGCTTCCGCAGTTCAGGATTTTGTGTGGCAATGCCCACCGGGCAGGTATCCAGGTTGCACACCCGCATCATCACGCATCCAAGGCTCACCAACGGTGCCGTCGCAAAACCAAACTCCTCCGCGCCCAGCATACAGGCAATCGCCACATCCCGCCCGGTCATCAGCTTTCCGTCGGTTTCCAAGATCACCTTATCCCGAAGCCCGTTCATCATCAGGGTCTGGTGTGCCTCGGCAATCCCCAGTTCCCAGGGAAGCCCGGCATTATAAATCGAATTTCTCGGTGCCGCTCCCGTTCCGCCGTCAAAGGAGGAAATTAAAATCACCTGCGCCCCGGCCTTTGCCACGCCGGCGGCAACCGTACCCACGCCGGCTTCGGAAACCAGCTTTACGGAGATCCGCGCTGCGGTGTTCGCATTTTTCAAATCGTAAATCAACTGCGCCAGGTCTTCTATCGAATAGATATCGTGGTGCGGCGGCGGAGAAATCAAACCGACGCCGGTGGTCGAATGGCGGGTCTTTGCCACCCAGGGATAGACCTTATTGCCCGGAAGCTGCCCGCCCTCACCGGGTTTTGCCCCCTGCGCCATCTTAATCTGAATCTCCTGTGCGCTCACCAAATAGCGTGAGGTCACGCCAAACCGCCCGGAAGCCACCTGCTTAATCGCCGAGCACTTATTCACCCCGTTTGGTTCAGGGCTCAGCCGTTCCAGACTTTCGCCGCCCTCGCCGGAGTTTGACTTCCCGTGCAGCCGGTTCATCGCCACCGCCAGGGTTTCATGGGCTTCCTGGGAAATGGAGCCGTAGCTCATTGCCCCCGTCTTAAACCGCCGGACAATCGATTCCACGCTCTCCACCTGCTCGATCGGAATCCCGCCGTCCTGCGGGAAGGCAAAGTCAATCAGACTGCGCAGGTTC
Source organism: uncultured Lachnospiraceae bacterium (assembly GCA_910584785.1). GTDB lineage: Bacteria > Bacillota > Clostridia > Lachnospirales > Lachnospiraceae > Caccovicinus. The sequence continues at coordinate 9,398 of CAJUDX010000082.1, forward strand.
CTGATCGGGCTTTCGCCGTCCTCATTCTCCCCGTAAAGCGCGTGGGAATATTCCTTAAATAATCCGTAATCGCCCTTTTTCGTCGCCTCCTGCAAAAGGTGAATGGTCTGCGGGTTATAAAGATGCGTTTCCTGCCCCGCTCTCTGCTTGTGGCTGCCCACACTCTCCAAAGTCAGATCCACATCCAGGCCCAGCGGATCAAACGCCGCCGAGTGCAGCGCGTCCACATCATTTTCAATATCCTTTAACGTAATTCCCCCCACGCGGCTGACCGTATTGGTAAAATACTTATCTACCACGTCCTTGGAAATCCCGATAGCTTCAAAAATCTGCGCCCCTAAGTAGGACTGGATGGTGGAAATGCCCATCTTGGAGGCAATTTTTACAATACCGTGCAGAACTGCCGAGTTATAGTCACTCACCGCCGCATAATAATCCTTATCCAGCATCTTCGTTTCAATCAGATAGCGGATGGATTCGTGCGCCAGGTACGGACAGATGGCGCTGGCCCCGTAGCCAAGAAGGGTGGCAAAGTGGTGCACCTCCCGCGGCTCCCCGCTCTCTAAAACCATCGCCATGCTGGTGCGCTTCTTCGTCCGAACCAGATACTGGTGCAGGGCGGAAACGGCGAGCAGCGAAGGAATCGGCACCCGGTTTTCGTCGATATCCCGATCGGTTAAAATCAGGATATTCACCCCGCTCTTATGGGCGCGGTCAACCTCAAGATACAGGCGTTCTATCGCCTTTTCCAGCGAAGTATTTTTATAATAGGTAATGGAAATGGTTTCCACCTTAAAATCCGAATGTTTTACCCCATGTCCGATATCCTTGATTTTCAGCAAATCCGTGCCGGTTAAAATCGGACTGTCCAGGCTTAAAATATGACAGTTCGCCGCCACATCCTTTAAGAGATTCCCTTCCCGCCCGATATAGACCGTGGTCGAGGTCACAATCTCCTCGCGGATCGCGTCAATCGGCGGATTCGTCACCTGGGCAAAGAGCTGTTTAAAATAGTTGAACAATGGCTGATGCATCCGGGAAAGCACCGCTAAAGGACTGTCCGCACCCATGGCAGAAACCGCCTCCGCCCCGTTTAGAGCCATGGGAAGAATCATGGTTTTATACTGCTCATAGGTGTAGCCGTAGGTTTTCTGCAGACGAAGGCGCTGGTCATGTTCCAGCTCACTAACCCCCTTGTTGGGAATCGGAAGGTCTTTCAGACTGACAATCTGCGAATCCAGCCATTCCCCGTAGGGCTGGCCCGCCGCATAGGTTCTTTTCACCTCTTCGTCACTCACCAGTTCCTTCTTCACCGTATCCACCAGAAGCATCCGCCCCGGCTTTAAGCGATCCTTCTTCACCACATGGGACTGGTCAATATCGATTGCTCCCACCTCGGAAGCTAAAATCATATAGTTATCATCCGTAATATAATACCGGGAAGGCCGCAGTCCGTTCCGGTCCAAAACCGCCCCCATCATATCCCCGTCCGTAAATAAAATCGATGCCGGCCCGTCCCACGGCTCCATCATGGTCGAATAGTAGCGGTAAAAATCCTTTACCTCCTGGGCCATGGACTTATCGTGCTCCCACGGCGCAGGGATGGCAAGCATAATCGCCTTGGGAAGTTCCATCCCGCTCATCACCATAAATTCTAAGGCATTGTCAAGCATCGCAGAATCCGAGCCTTCCTGGTTGATGATGGGGAGAACCTTGTACATATCTTCCTTTAAAAGTTCCGCTTCCATCGTTTCTTCCCGCGCCTTCATGCGGTCAACATTTCCGCGGATCGTGTTAATCTCGCCGTTGTGGACGATAAAACGATAGGGATGTGCACGCATCCAGCTTGGATTGGTATTCGTGGAAAAACGGGAGTGGACGATGGCAATGGCAGTTTCGTAATCGTCGTCCTGCAGATCCTCAAAAAACAGCCGCAGTTCGCCCACCAGAAACATTCCCTTGTAAACAATGGTTCGACTGCTTAAGGACACAACATAGCTGTCCTCATTGCTCTGCTCGAACACACGGCGGATAATGTAGAGCCTGCGGTCAAACGCCAGCCCCTTTTCCAGATCTGCGGGTTTCTGCACAAAGCCCTGAGCGATATAGGGCATCACATCGACCGCACGCTTTCCCAGAATATCCGGGTGGTTGGGCACCTCGCGCCAGCCAAGAAAGGTCAGCCCCTCTTTTTTTACAATAATTTCAAACATCTTTTTCGCCTGGTTCCTTGCCAGTTCATCCTGCGGAAAAAAGAACATGCCCACGCCGTACTCCCGCTCTCCGCCAAGGCTGATGCCCAGGGGCTTTGTCACTTTTTTAAAGAATTTATGGGAAATCTGCAGCATAATCCCCACACCGTCGCCGGTCTTTCCCTCCGCATCCTTCCCGGCGCGGTGCTCCAGGTTTTCGACAATGTGAAGCGCCTGATCAACGGTTTTATGTGTTTTTATTCCCTTAATATTTGCCACAGCGCCGATTCCGCAGTTATCGTGTTCAAACCTTGGATCGTAGAGTCCGGGAAGAGGCATGGCTGCGTCCTGATTTATTTTCTGGTTCATATTCCGGGTTTTCTGGTTCATTTCCTGGATTTTCTGATTTATTTCCTGGTTCTTTGTCTGAAAAACTTCCATAAGATAAACCTTCCTTTCGTTGTCCTTCCTTCTGTACCTTTCTTTTTGGACAAAATTTCCTTAGAAAAATCCTTTGGAAATAAAATCCTTAGAAAAGAAAAATACAGTTTAGTAAATTGAAGTGCTGAACTAGGGAAAATAATACTATATTCTGCTTGATTTGTAAACAGGTTTATTAATGGAAATTATCAGATTATTAGATTATATTGATTTTTGCTTTTATTATTCAGAATATTTTTCTTTATTATCCAATTTTATTTTATTATACAACACAATTTATAAGGGGTTAATAAGATTTGAGAGATTTTTTCTTATTTTCTTAAGTGAATATAGGTTTTTTCCAATGATTTATGGGGGTAAAACTTTATTTTCTTTTGTGTTTC
>CAJUDX010000083.1:0-4580 GCA_910584785.1 uncultured Lachnospiraceae bacterium
AAATTTTCACAAGCTATTTTCTTTTCGAAAACTGCCTTTTTCGCCTTTTTTTCCGTTCGGTGTATTTTATCTAAAACAATCTCCAAAAACTTTAAAACTAATTGTGCAAAGTTTAACAAAAGAATTTATTGTAATTTAGGCAAAAATCCGAAAAAATCTCCTTTAGTGGAAGAATAAAGAAGGGATTATGATAAAAAATGGGTTTGTATATGAAAAAATTTTATGTTATACTTGTATACAATGAAAGGGCTTAAGCAGGTCAGAAGTCCATTCATAAAAACAAGAAAATGTATAGAGAAAGAGGGTTAGATTCGATGGGTTTGGCTACATTTAAGGGCGGGATTCACCCCTATGAGGGGAAAGAACTGTCAGAAGAAAAGCCGGTTGTGGAACTGCTTCCCAAGGGCGAGCTGGTGTTTCCCATGGCCCAGCATATCGGTGCTCCGGCAAAGCCTCTGGTGAAGAAGGGCGACCGGGTACTCGCTGGCCAGAAGATCGGCGAGGCGGGAGGCTTTATTTCCGCAAATGTACTCTGTTCCGTTTCCGGCACGGTAAAGGCAGTTGAGCCGAGGCTGATGGTCAACGGGCAGATGGTGACGAGCGTTATCGTGGAAAATGACGGGCTTTATGAAACAATCCCCCATTTCGGCGAGGAGAGGGATTACACCAAGCTTTCCAAGGAAGAGATCCGTGGAATCGTCAAGGAAGCGGGGATTGTCGGGCTGGGCGGCGCAGGCTTTCCCACACATGTTAAGCTTACGCCTAAGGACGAGAGCAAGATTGATTACATCCTGGTCAATGGTGCGGAGTGTGAGCCGTATCTGACGTCGGACTACCGGATGATGCTTGAGGAGCCAGAGAAGATTGTCGGCGGCTTAAAGGTGATTTTATCCTTATTTGACAATGCAAAGGGCGTTATCGGCATCGAGAACAATAAGCCGGAGGGAATTAAAAAGCTTCAGGAGCTGGTTAAAGACGAGCCGAGAATTGAGGTGCAGGAGCTTTTAACCAAGTACCCGCAGGGCGGCGAGCGTTCACTGATTTATGCAGTGACCGGGCGTTCGGTAAACTCCTCGATGCTTCCGGCAGACGCGGGCTGTATTGTCGATAATATTGATACGGTAATTGCAGTGTATAATGCCGTGTGCCGGCAGACCCCGTTAATCCGAAAGATTATTACAGTGACTGGCGACGCCATTAAAAATCCCCAGAATTTCAGCGTAAAGCTGGGAACAAATTACCAGGAACTTTTAGAGGCGGCAGGCGGCTTTAGCGCAGAGCCGGAAAAGATTATTTCTGGCGGCCCGATGATGGGAATGGCGTTGTTTTCCATCGATCTTCCGGTGACTAAGACTTCCTCGGCTCTTACCTGCTTTACTAAGGATATGGTAGCTGCACAGGAGCCCACCCCATGTATCCGCTGCGGACGGTGCGTATCGGTATGTCCCAGCCATATCGTTCCGCCGATGATGATGAAGGCGGCGCTGATGGACGATGTGGAAGGTTTTGAGAAGGTAAACGGCATGGAATGTATGGAGTGCGGAAGCTGTACCTATGTATGTCCGGCAAAGCGCCCGTTGACACAGGCGTTTAAGGATATGCGCCGGCAGGTTGCAGCAGCCAGACGGAAAAAAGCGTAGGAGGGAGCAGAAAATGAGTCGATTATTAAACGTTTCATCTTCCCCTCACGTCAGGGACACGGTGACAACGAAGAGTATTATGTATGATGTGCTGATTGCCATGCTTCCGGCAGCGGCGTTCGGCGTGTATCAGTTTGGGTTCCATGCGCTGCTTGTTCTGATTGAGACGATGGCAGTGTGTGTAATTAGTGAATATGTATTTGAAAAGGCCCTTGGGCGTCCGGTGACGATTGCCGACGGAAGCGCCCTGGTAACGGGTATGATCCTGGCATTAAATATGCCCCCGGATATTCCGGTTTGGATGCCGGCATTAGGCGGCGTGTTTGCCATTATTATTGTTAAGCAGCTTTATGGCGGACTGGGGCAGAACTTTATGAACCCAGCGCTGGCGGCGCGGTGCTTCCTTTTGATTTCCTTTACCGGGAAGATGACCACCTTTACCCTGGACGGCGTGTCCGGCGCAACTCCACTTGCTGTATTAAAGAGCGGCGGCAGTGTGGACGTGGCAGCGATGTTTTTGGGACGGATTCCCGGAACCATCGGCGAAGTGTCCGTGGTTGCCCTGTTGATTGGCGCTGCGTACATGCTGGTAAAGAAGGTAATTACCATTCGGATTCCGGCGGCTTACATCCTGACCTTCTCCGTATTCGTTCTTTTGTTCGGCGGACATGGGTTTGACCTTAACTACTTAGCAGCGCATCTTTGCGGCGGCGGTTTGATTTTCGGCGCCTTCTTTATGGCAACCGACTATGTGACAAGCCCCCTCACCCCGAATGGGCAGATTTTATTCGGCGTGCTCTTAGGCTGTCTGACAGGACTGTTCCGTTTATTTGGCGGCTCGGCAGAGGGCGTATCCTATGCGATTATTTTAAGCAATATCGTAGTTCCGTTAATTGAAAAAGTAACGCTTCCTAAAGCATTTGGAAAGGAGGCTAAAAAGTCATGAGTAAATCATCAGGATTTATGAAAGATGCCTTGATTTTATTTGCCATCACCTTAGTATCCGGCACAGCCTTAGGCGCAGTGTACGGGATCACTAAGGACCCGATCGATAAGGCAAAGAACGCAGCCAAGTATGCCGCTTATCAGGAAGTACTTCCGGCAGCCGCTGAGTTTGATGAAGAAGGCATGAAGGAAAAGATTAAAGCCAGTGCCGACGATTTAATGGCGCAGGGCTGGGGAAATGTCTATATTGACAGCGCTGCCGCGGCAAAGGATGCTTCGGGCAATGCCGTGGGCTATGTGATTTCCTCGACCTCGAAGGACGGCTTTGGCGGCGAAGTTAAAATCACCGTGGGCATTGACGGCGAAAATAAGATTACCGGTATTGCTTTTCTGTCTTTATCGGAAACGCCAGGTTTGGGTATGAATGCCCAGAACCCGGAATTTGCCGGTCAGTACGCAGGAAAAGAGGCACAGCCTCTTACCGTGGTTAAGGGCGGCGGCGCCGGTGATGCCGAGATTAACGCCATGAGCGGTGCAACGATTACATCCAGCGCAGTAACAAATGCAGTAAACGCGGCAACCTATTTTGCCGTAAACTGTGTACAGTAAGGGGAGGTGGGAAGAATGAATAAGTATACAGAGCGCCTTTATAACGGTATTGTAAAGGAAAACCCGACCTTCATCCTGATGCTGGGTATGTGTCCCACGCTTGCGGTAACGACCTCAGCGATGAACGGTATTGGCATGGGACTTTCCACGACAGCCGTTTTGATTTTTTCTAATGCTATTATTGCCGCCATGCGGAAAATTATCCCTGACCGCGTGCGTATTCCGGCATTTATCGTTATCGTAGCTTCGCTGGTTACGATTGTCCAGTTATTGATTCAGGGCTTTTTGCCGGCTTTGGACAGCGCACTGGGAATTTATATTCCGCTGATTGTAGTAAACTGTATTATTCTGGGCCGTGCAGAGTCCTATGCGTCGAAAAATGATGCCATCTCCTCTGCCTTTGACGGTATCGGCATGGGTCTTGGCTTTACCGTAGGTCTTACCGCTATCGGTATTTTCCGTGAACTTTTAGGGTCGGGAAGCTTCTTTGGGATTTCTATTATTCCGGAAGAATACCACATTGCCATCTTCGTTCTGGCACCCGGCGCCTTTTTCGTCCTTGCGATGCTGACTGCCCTGCAGAATAAGTTCAAGCTGCCTTCAGCGACGAACGGTTCGGCAAAACAGTCCAAGCTGGCATGCGGCGGCGACTGTATGCACTGTTCCGGTTCCTCCTGTATGTCCAACCATGAAATTCTGGAAACAAGGAAGCGGCAGGCAGAGGAAGAAGCACTGGAGAAGAAGAAAGCAGCACTGGCAGCAAAGGAAGCTGAGTTAAAGGCTGCAACGGAAAAGAAAGAATCATAGGAGGATTGGAAGGATGAAAGATTTATTTTTAATCATCGTCGGCTCCGCCCTGGTCAATAACGTTGTTTTAAGCCAGTTTTTGGGTCTGTGTCCATTCCTTGGGGTTTCCAAAAAGACCGAAACCTCCGCCGGTATGGGCGCTGCCGTTATCTTCGTTATTACCCTGGCGTGTATTGCCACAAGCTTGATTTATAACTTTATTATGCTCCCTCTGGATATTTCCTACTTACAGACCATCGTATTCATCCTGGTTATTGCTGCCCTGGTGCAGTTCGTGGAAATGTTCTTAAAAAAGAATATGGTTTCCTTATACGAATCGTTAGGTGTGTATCTTCCGCTGATTACCACCAACTGCGCGGTATTGGGCGTGGCATTAACGAACGTGCAGAAGGAGTATAAATTTATTCAGAGTGTAGTCAATGGCATCGGTATTGCCGTAGGCTTTACCATTGCCATAGTTATGTTAGCCGGTGTCCGCGAGAAGATCGAGGGCAATGACATCCCCTACAGCTTTCAGGGAATGCCCATTGTTCTTATTACTTCCGGCCTGATGGCGATAGCATTTTTCGGATTTTCCGG
>CAJUDX010000083.1:4680-11634 GCA_910584785.1 uncultured Lachnospiraceae bacterium
GTGCTGCTGGGCGTGGCAAGTGAAAAATTTAAAGTTGAAGTAGATGAAAAAGAAATTTTAGTCCGCAATGAGCTTCCGGGCAATAACTGCGGCGGCTGCGGTTATCCCGGCTGTGACGGTCTGGCAAAGGCAATCGCTGCCGGAGAGGCAGCTGTGGATGCCTGCCCGGTGGGCGGCGCCCCTGTCGGTGAAAAGATTGCTGCGATTATGGGCGTGGAGGCTGGAAGTGCAGAAAAGCAGGTTGCTTTTGTAAAGTGTAAGGGAACCTGTGACAAGACCAATATGCAGTACCGTTATTATGGAATCGATGACTGCCGCAAGGTTTCTGTGGTTCCCGGTGCGGGCGAGAAAGCCTGTGCTTATGGATGTATGGGTTATGGAACCTGTGTAAAGGCATGCCAGTTTGATGCAATCCATATCGTAGATGGTGTAGCTGTGGTAGATAAGGAAAAATGCGTGGCATGCGGCAAGTGTGTATCTGCCTGCCCGAATCATCTGATTGAACTGGTTCCCTATAAGGCAGAGCATCTTGTACAGTGTTCTTCCCACGATAAGGGCAAGGATGTTAAGGCAAAATGTGAGAGTGGCTGTATCGGCTGTACACTGTGTACAAAGCAGTGTGAGGTCGGCGCAATTCATATGGAAAATAACTTGGCAGTTATCGATTACGCACTGTGCACAAACTGCGGAAAATGCGCGGCAAAGTGCCCAACGAAGGTTATTCAGTAACCCCCATGCGCCCACAAGCGGTCGCACCACCATGAACGAAAGTCTGCGGGGCGCACTTGGGATACCTGAACTTAGACCGCCTAATCGGCGGTGTACTTTCACAGTAAGCTTGAAAATGATAAAAGAAAGTGGTGATGCAGTTGTATTATCACTTTCTTTTAATTTGTGCAAAAAACACAAAAAATCAAAAAAGCACTGTAAAAAGTCTTATTTATCATTTGCATTTTTACCAATAGTGTGATATAGTAATCATAACTATTACTATTTATGTCGCGCAGAGTTTGGCTGAGCAGAATGCTTGAATAATGGTTGCGGCAAAGGAGGATGCGTCATGGACAATCAACTGATATGGAAAGATGAGTATAATATTGGGGTGGATATTATTGATAATGAGCATCAGAGGCTATTTCAGATTATCAACAATCTTCTCTCTTTGGGAAAAGAAAAAAGAAGTAATCCTAAGGCATATCAGGATGGTATTAAGTTTTTAAAAGAGCATGCAATGAGTCATTTTGAAAATGAAGAGCTGTACATGCGGTCGATAAATTATGAGGAACTGGAAACACACCGCCGCTTACATAAGGGATTTCGTGAGGAAACGCTTCCGGCGCTTGAAGAAGAACTGATAAGGGAAGCCTATTCTCTGGCTTCAGTTGAGCATTTTCTTGGTGTCTGTGCCGGATGGTTGATCGGGCATACACTGACGGAGGATCATGCCATCGTCGGAGGGAAGATAAGTAAATGGGTGGATTTGCTTCCAGATGAAGAAATTAAGGCGATGCAGATGGTTATTATCCGTCTTATCAAGGATATGTTCCAGCTGGATGCCAAGGTAATCAGTAATGCCTACGGCGGGGAAAAGCTTGGGAAAAGTGTGTATTACCGGTTGGTCTACGATGCGGATGAACCGGATAAGCAGTGGGAAATTGTCCTGGTATTTGAAGAAAAGCTTCTGGTCAATACGGTTGGAAAAATCATGGGTGTCCAGTCAGACAAGCTGGATATTATGCTGATTAATACATCCCGCTATGTAGCAAAGCAGTTTGTCTGGAGGGTTATGCAGCATTTTCCATCTTTAAAGATTCATGAGATGAAGCAGGAAAATCTTTTGACTTATGATAAGTTTTTAGAGGTATTTGAAAAGAAAAAACCGCAAGTCAGCTTGCTGTTTGATACAAGCGCAGGTTATTTTTCTTACTGTGTGATTGCCCCGCATTTGCTGGAAGAAGGGATCGGGGTGCCGATTGGTGTGGATAATGCCATGTCGGAAATTGAGCGTTACCTTTTAAAGAGAGAAAAGACTAGCAAGCATAAAGTTCTGGTGGTGGATGATTCCGTGACGATTCGGCAGGGACTTAAAAACCTTTTAAGCGGTGACTACGATGTCAGCCTGGCTCGGTCGGGTGTGGCAGCTATTCGCTCAATCTCCTTAGAAAAGCCAGATTTGGTGCTGATGGATTATGAAATGCCGGTTTGTGACGGGCGGCACACCCTGGAGATGCTTCGTTCGGAAGAGGAATTTGCCGATATTCCCGTAATCTTTTTAACCAGCAGAGGCGACCCAGAGAGTGTAAGCAAGGTGCTGGATTTAAAACCGGAAGGTTATATGTTAAAGTATTTAAAACCGACGGAGATTAAGAACCGGATTGATGAGTATTTTCAGCGGAAAAGTGTTCAGTGATTTTTAAAAACCAATCATAAACCTATAGAAGAAAAGTATACATAAAAGAATATTGAAGAAAAGGCTACTGCAGGAAGCGTGATTGTGCGGATCTGCAGCAGCCTTTTTATCCGTTAAGAAGGTTTTTGCGCTTAAGCGGGAATTTTGACTTTCCCTTGACAGAGATTTTCCAGAATTTTATAGAAAGCAACAAAAAAACCAAAATTTTACATCTGGCAACAGGGGATTATCCAAAATTTAACAGAAAACAGTAAAGATTATCCAGAACTTTACAGAGAGCAGCAGAGATTATCCGAGATTTAACAGAAGGTAGATGGAACAAAAAGTACATGCAGGGAATATACTATTCAGTAAAGGGACAGCCTATAGGATTGTTGGCAGGACAGAGGGGTAATCGGCAGCAGTTAGACAGGGCGAGGGAGGATATTTCATGGATAATCAGGTATTGTGGAAGGAGGAATATAATATCGGAGTGGATATTATTGATCATGAACATCAAAAGCTGTTTCAGATGATTAACAGGCTTTTTGCATTAAGGGCGGAAAACAAGAAAAATCCCAGGGCATATCAGGAGGGAATTGCATTTATAAAAGAACATGCGATGAGTCATTTTGAAAATGAAGAATTGTATATGAAATCCATCGGCTATAAGGGGTTAAAGATGCATCAGCGATTACATCGGGGATTTCGGGAGGACACGCTTCCGGCATTGGAAGAGGAGCTGCTGCGGGAGGATTATTCACCGTCTGCCGTGGATCATTTTCTTGGTGTCTGCACCGGATGGCTGATTGGACATACCCTGACCGAGGACCAGGCAATAACCGGGGAGAAGATGAGTAAGTGGCTGGGATTGCTGCCGGATGAAGAAGTTAAGGCGATGGAAATGGTGATTGTATGCCTTATTCAGGACATGTTTCAGCTGGAAGCAAAGCTGGTCAGTGATGCCTATGGCGGGGAAAGGTTTGGGAAAGGTATCTATTACCGGCTGATTTATAGTGCTGGGGATGTAGATAAGCAGTGGGAGATTGTGTTGGTTTTTGAAGAAAAGCTTTTGGTCAATACGGTGGGAAAAATCATGGGAATTTCCTCTGATAAGCTGGATGTTATGCTGATCAATGCATCTCGCTATGTTGCCAAACAGTTTGTCTGGTGGGTAATGCAGCATTTTCCTTCATTTAAGCTTTATGAGATGAAGCAGGAAAATCTTTTGACCTATGATAAGTTTAAGGAGGTATTTACAAAGAAGAAACCGCAGGTGAGCTTTCTGTTCGCTACAGGCGCAGGGTATTTTTCGTATTGTGTGATTGCTCCGCATTTGCTGGAGGAAGGGATTGGGGTTTCGATTGGGGCGGATAATGCAATGGCAGAGATTGAGCGTTATCTGATAAAAAGAGAACGAACGATCAAACCGAAAATCCTGGTGGTAGACGATTCAGTGATGATTCGGCAGGGGATGAAAAATCTTCTGAGTAAAGACTATGACGTCAATGTAGCAAGGTCGGGCATGGCGGCAATCCGGGCCATCACCTTAGATAAACCGGATTTGGTGATGCTGGACTATGAAATGCCGGTGTGTGACGGGATGCACACTCTGGAGATGCTCCGATCCGAAGAAGAATATGCCGATGTTCCGGTGATTTTTCTGACCGGAAGAGGTGACCCGGAGAGTGTGAAAAAGGTGCTGGATCTGAAGCCGGAAGGTTATATGCTTAAATATTTAAAGCCGACGGAGATAAAGAACAGGATTGATGAATACTTTAACAGAAAGCGATTACAAGACAGGGCAGCAGGGAATTTACATTGATAGAAAGAGGGCATCACTCAATCATCTGATTTGATGATAGAGCGATACCCTCTTACTTCTGCGGCTATAATTTAGATGGAGCATACGGGACTCGAACCCGTGGCCTCCACACTGCCAGTGTGGCACGCTCCCAGCTGCGCTAATGCCCCGAACAAAGGTAGTATATCATAAAAACCTGAACTTGAAAAGCATATTTTTCAAATTTATAAAAATAATTTGAAAAAATTTGAAAAAAGAAAAATATTCCAAAAAGTGGGAAAGATGGCATTATCCTTGTGTTTTTCTCTTGAATCGATGTATCGCATATGATAGAATAAAGAGAATATTACAGTTTTTTATGATGACTGGACGGAGGAATTAACCATGGATAATCCCTATACTTGCTGTATGTTTGATTTAGATGGAACGATTATTAATACCATTCATGCACTTACCTATACGACTAATCTGGTTTTGGAGCATTTTCATCTGGGGCCGGTAAGTGAAGCGGCGATGATGCAGATGGTGGGAAATGGTTATAAAAAACAAATGGAAAGAAGTCTGCGGGCTGCCGGGGATAGGGATTTAGTTTATTTTGAGGAATCTCTGCCGCTTTATCAGGAATTGTTTTCCAGGTATTGCCTGTACCAGCTTGAACCCTATCCGGGGATGAGCGAGCTGTTAAACCGCATGAAGGCGGCAGGGATGAAGCTGGCAGTGCTGACCAATAAGCCTCACCAGCGGGGAATAGAAACCGTGGAAGCGGTCTATGGAAAGGGTTTTTTTGATGTGGTCCTTGGTGAAAAAGAAGAAATCCCGAAAAAACCTGATCCGACAGGTGCTTTTATGGTGATGGATACATTGGGGGTTGCTAAAGAGAATTGCCTTTATATGGGGGATACGAATACCGATATGGAGACAGCGGCAAATGCCGGACTGGATGCTGTGGGAGCGATATGGGGCTTTCGGGGGAGAAAAGAACTGGAGGCATTTCATCCTAAGTTTCTGGCAGAAAATCCCCTGGACGTGGCAGAACTGCTGGGGATTTAAGCAAGTCGACAGGAAACAAGCCGACAGGAAAAATCAGGTCGATAGGAAACAAACCGGCAGGAAAAAGCAAACCGGCAGCGGTGCAAAGGGATAAAATAAATGAATAAATCACAGAGGAGAATACAGGAAAATAATGGAGAAAAAACAGCGGGGAAAACGGCTGGCAGAGTACAGAACCGATTATGTGGTGTTTGACCTGGAGACAACTGGGCTAAGTCCTGTATCGGATGCAATCGTTGAAATTTCAGGGATAAAAGTAAAGGCAGGGAAGGTGACAGGGAATTTTTCGATGCTGGTCAATCCCGGACGTTCCATTCCTTATGGGGCCATCGCCGTTCATGGAATTACCGATGATATGGTAAAGGATGCACCGTGCATTGCTCAGGCGCTTGGCGATTTTCTGAAGTTTGCAGGTGATATGGTGCTGGTTGGACATAATATCCACACCTTTGATATGAAATTTTTATATGAGGCTTCGGGGAAAGAGCTAAACAAAACAGTAGCCAATGATTACATTGATACCCTCTACCTTGCCCGGAGATGCCTGCCGCAGCTGGCGCATCACCGTTTGGTTGATTTGGCTGCACATTTTCATTTCCCGACGGAGGGTGCTCACCGTGCATTAAATGACTGCATCATGAACCAGAAATGCTATGAAGCGATGGCAAAGCTGCAAAAAGAAAAAGTCATTGCTCCGGATCTTGTCTGTCCTCGATGCAAGGGGGAATTGATAAAACGAGAAGGCCGGTATGGAAGTTTTTATGGCTGCGCCAACTTTCCTTCCTGCCGTTATACAAAAAACATCGGATAGTAAATGAACATTTATTATAAAGGAGCAGAATACAATGGAAACAATCAATCAAAATGACCAGTTACCTCTCTCTGAAATCCAGCAGGAGAATGGTATAAACCGAACTATTCCAAGTCTTGCCCTCCCACGAACGATTCACCTGGTTCCGATGGACCGGATATCGGGATTTGATGTGCGCCCTGGATTTTATGAAATTAACGGAGCGACAGCGATTCCCGGCGGGGTAAATTTCACGGTATACTCTCATGGGGCAACCTCGATTGAATTGTTGCTTTTTCACCGCGAGGAAAATACACCGTTTGCCATTATCCCCTTCCCAAAGCATTACCGCATCGGCAATGTCTATTCCATGATTGTATTTAAGCTGGAGATTGGTGCATTTGAGTACGCCTACCGCGTGGACGGCCCATATGATCCGAAAAAGGGATTAATTTTTGATAAAAACAAGTACCTTCTCGACCCTTACGCCAAGGCTGTGACCGGACAAAGTCAATGGGGCGAGTCATCGCCTCACGAACAGCATTATAAAGCCAGGGTGGTAAAGGATGACTTTGACTGGGGAACGATTCCGCAGCCTCTTTTGCCCATGGAGGATTTGATTATTTATGAGCTTCATGTCCGGGGATTTACTAAACATGAATCCTCCGGTGTATTTCATCCGGGAACCTTTGCCGGATTGATGGAAAAACTCCCGTATTTGCTGGAACTTGGGGTTAATGTAGTAGAACTGATGCCGATTTTTGAGTTTGATGAAATGCAGGATTACCGGGAAGTAAACGGCGAAAAGCTGTATAATTACTGGGGGTATAATACGGTCAGCTTCTTTGCGCCGAATACCAGCTATACCGCCAGCAAGGAGTATAACCGGGAGGGAAATGAACTCAAACATCTGATTCAGGT
>CAJUDX010000084.1 GCA_910584785.1 uncultured Lachnospiraceae bacterium
CATAAACACTAGCTTCTTAAATCCCGTTTCATCACTCAAATTCAATCGTAGCCGGCGGCTTAGGGCTCATATCAAAGCATACCCGGTTCACATTCTCCACTTCCGCAAGTACCCTGTCTGTAATTTTCTGCAATACGTCCCAGTCCACCCGCTCTATGGTAGCGCTCATTGCATCAATTGTATTTATCGCCCGGATAATCACCATATAGTCAAAGCACCTTGCATTGTTTTTCACGCCCACCGATTTAAAGTCCGGTACTACAGTAAAGTATTGCCAAACCTTCTTATCCAGCCCAGCCTTTGCAAATTCTTCCCTTAATATCGCGTCCGACTCCCGAACGGCCTCCAGCCTGTCCCGTGTAATCGCTCCTAGGCAGCGCACACCAAGCCCTGGACCAGGGAACGGCTGGCGGTAAACCATCTCGGCAGGCAGTCCCAGTTCCACGCCGCAGGCCCGAACCTCATCTTTAAATAGCTGCTTTAACGGCTCTACCAGTGCAAACTGCAGATCCTCCGGCAGTCCGCCCACGTTATGGTGCGATTTTACCATCTTCGTCGTTTTCGTCCCGCTTTCAATAATATCGGGATAAATCGTCCCCTGGCCTAAAAAGTCAATGCCTTCCAGCTTCCTTGCCTCTTCTTCAAATACCCGGATAAATTCTCCGCCAATAATCTTCCTCTTCTGTTCCGGATCAGCCACACCCTCAAGCTTTCCTAAAAACCGCTCCACTGCGTCTACATAAATTAAATTTGCATGAAGCTGGTTTTTAAACACTTCGACTACACTTTCCGACTCATTCTTTCGCATTAACCCATGATTCACATGCACGCAAACCAGCTGTTTTCCAATCGCCTTTATCAGCATTGCTGCAACCACCGAAGAATCCACACCACCGGAAAGCGCCAAAAGCACCTTCTTTTCTCCAACTTGCTGCCTAATTAGTTCCACCTGATCCTCAATAAAATTCTTCATATTCCAGTTTGTCTGCGCCTGACACACATCAAAGACAAATTCTTTAAGTTCTGCCCTATCCGGCAGACGATCCATCTTCCTCTCCCCTTTTGCCGCAGGATGGTCAATGGCGAGCACCGGAAAACCACACGCATAAATCGCCGGATCAACATCAACTGCAATCCCGTCCACAACCCGATTTTCCCCGCCGTTAAGCACAACCCCTTTTACATTGGGCAATGCCTTTAACTCCTCCGGGGTAATATCATGGGGATGAATCTCACTGTATACCCCAAGTTCACGAACCTGGCGGGCCAAAGCCGCATTTTCCGTACTTCCTAAATCCAAAATAACTATCATATCCTGTTTCATCGGTTTCCTCCTTCTTTTTCCTTTTTTGCTTTACTTTTCCCGGATCACACCCAGTTCATCAACCGAAGCGTTTGCCGATATAGATTCTAAAAACCGGAACACCCTCTGCTGCTGTGCCGGGTCGGTTACCAGGCTTGTCCGGCAGTTCTGCTGAAGGCAGGGCACAAAACGCAGTTCTAAAAGACCGTCCTGACAGATATCAGCTTCCACCAAACCAGTATCCAGCGTCCTGCTGTTAAACCAGTAATTTCCCAAACTATAAAAAATAGGAACACCCTTATAATACTCCACCCCTTGCAGGCAGTGCGGATGATCTCCAATCACCAGATCTGCTCCCGCATCAATATACTGATGGCCCAAAAGCTGCTGATCCCCTTCAAATTGATTCACCCCTTCTGTTCCCCAGTGCACATAAACCACAACAAAATCACTGGTTTCTTCTGCCCTGCGAATAACCTCCAAAAAAGTTTCAGGAGAAAAGGTCCGCAGAACGCCAGCCGAAGAATTCGTCGCCTCTTTTGTAAACACATAGGAGCGCTCTACCTGCGTCGCACTGACAAAGGCAATTTTCATCCCGCCCCTCTCCATGTAGACAATCTTCTTTGCCTCCTCCAGGTTCCTTCCTGCACCCACATAGGGAATTTCATAACGATCCAAAGTATCCAATGTGTCAATCAGTGCTATTTCCCCATAATCAAATACATGATTATTTGCCAGAGAAACTATATCTACAGATAATTTCAGCAAATTTTCCGCCATCTCCGGCTTTGCCCGGAAGGTAAAGGTTTTCCCCGAAAGCGGTGCTCCTCGGTTGCTGTAGGTAAACTCATTATTAACCATCATAATATCTGCCGAATCCATCCGGGCAATTAAATCCGGCGTAATGCATTGCGCAATATCATTGCCCCGGCTGTGATAGCTGACCATATTTGCATATCCTTCGGCAAAACTGATATCCCCGGCAAAAGAAAGAGTAACCCGTTTAGGCTGGGCTGACCGTCCATGACCTGCCCCATCTTCGGGATCTCCTATTTTCTTCCTGGTTTGTTCTTCACCACCTGCTCGCGCTTCTTCCCTACCGAATCGTTCTTCTTCACCACCAACTCGCGCTTCTTCCCTCCTAGCTTGCTCTTCTCCACCCCCGGATCGTTCTTCTTCCCTCCGGGTTTCTTCTTTTTCACTCCCCTCCTGCTCTTTTACCATAGTTTCGCTATGAATGAAAATTTCTGTCTGACTTTCTTCTGTCTGTTCAGCAGCTGCTAGCGCTTCCCCTTCCCGAAGCTTAACCCATACATCACTTTCCTGTAAAGGCACTCCTCCCCATAAAGCAAATGCCGTCAGCCATAACGCCAGGCGACTCACCATACATCCCCTCCTTTGGCACCTTTTATCAGATCACTTACAAATCTTTGCATCATCATTTTTAATCGTTCTCTTACCGACAAACTGGTATCTTCAAAAATCTTAACATAAAAAAACCAATATGACAAGAAGTGGTTATTGAAAACTTTCTTGATGAAACTTCTTGATAAAAACTTTCTTCATAAGCTTGCCCTTCAGCCTTACTCAGCCAACGTTTAGTCTCTGCCAAACAAAAAAGCGCCTTTTTCCCTGCAAGACGCTTTTTCCTCCTATTTAGGGCGGACATAAATTTTCAAACATACTCAAGTGTTCTGTCTATATACTATCTGGCGAAACTCCTCAGCATAATCGTTTATCAGCAAGGCAGATTTTTGACAGCGCAGCACTGGCTGCGGCTGAAAAATCCAACACAGCAGATAAGTGAATAAACAAAGAGGTTTGCCTGAATATAATACAGACAAAACACGGATGTACTAAAAATTCCTTCCCGCAGGCAGCCGCAGCACCAGAATAAAGCATCTGGCCCGACGGGTTCCCGCGCCTAAGCGCATTTAAAACACCTGCATCCAATCACCAATTAAATCCAATCACCAGTTAAATCCAATCACCAGTTAAAACCAATCACCAGTTGAACAAATGACGTTCACGATAAAGCCTAATATGGATAATATACCATCTGCCTTCCCAGAGAAACGGCAAAGGAAAGATTTGCTGTATCCACATCCTCCGGTACCTGGAAGAAGATTTCGCCCTCTTTGGATTCTCCTGGCTCTAAATAGGTTCCATTCAGACATTTGCCGTAGGAAAGCAAGTCCACACATTCATAGGTATCGCCCGTGCTGACATCCACAAGCTCAATAATGGTGTCCTCACCCACAGTATAAATCATAGGCAGGAAACCTTCCTCCTCTGTGCTCTTATTGGTAATCGTAAAATTACCCTTAGCAAACTTATTGCCGTCCTCCGGGTCATATTGGAACATGCCATGAACAAATCCTCCGCTTAGCTCGCCGCCATGGTAAGTAATTTCCCATTTGCCCATAATAATGGACTCTTCCTTTTCCAGCTGCGATTTTCCTGCAATATTATCCAGCATCGCCACATACAAATCCGGCGTATTGATATTGTGATAAATATAGGACAATACATCTGCCTTCGTCACCTCCGGGTACTGTGCGGTTTCATCATCATAGCTGGTAAAAATCCGCTCCGGCGCATTTTCCTGAATATTACCCACATGGCGAAGAAGATTTCCGGTGGACGCCTCATATAAATCAATGGACGTGCTGGAATATACTTCCTGAATCTTACTGTCACTTCCGCCATTTATCTGATAGTATTCACCATATTCATAATTTGGCGTCAGCACCAGATAATAGTCTGCCTCCTCCGGTGATGCCGCAAACTCCCCGCTGGGAAGCCCAAACATAAAATCGCCAATTACATGAAGCGGAGCCGGAGAACCAGGAAATTCCTCTGCCTGGGTATTTTGATAAAAAGCAATGACCTTTTTTCCTTCTATCTCAATTGCTCCCGGTGCAGCATTCTCTGCCCCTTCACCCTCAGCAGGCTCTCCTGCTGCAGCTCCATTTCCTGCCCCTTCACCCTCAGCAGGCTCTCCTGCTGCAGCTCCGTTTTCTGCCGCTTCATTTCCTGCGGATTCGCCTTCCGCAGCTCCATCTCCCGCAGTACCTTGGCTTCCCTCCTTCAGATCCAGGGAACTATTTACTGCAACCATCATCTTCGTATTATAATATTCCTCCCCGCTTACGTCGGAAGTCTGCTTTATCGTGCCGGACTCCTCCTCTAACTGGGGAAGAAGTTTCTGTACATAAGCGATGTAATCCAGGGCTTCCTGAACAGAGTCCGTGCTCACCGCTTTATTATCCTCTGCATTCTGGAAATAGGTATTCAGCCAGTCGGTATACGACCAATCCTCATAATACCCGGCTTCCATCAGTGCGTCTCCCACGCGGACAATAGATTCCGGCTTTTTCTGCACCCACTTCTCGATCACATCCTTTAGCTCATACCCATAAGTTTCATCGGGAATCCCCTTCCAGAGCGCAGCCAAGGCCTGTCCGTCCAAATCATCTGCTGCAGCCAGTAACGGCCAAAAATAATCATATGGCGTAAATGCATCCTCAAACGATGTCCAGAACTCCTCCCCGCCGGCTGTCACCTGAGAAAGGCAGTTCACCGCGTATTCCCCGCTCTGCGGATAATCCAAGGCAAATGCCCCATCCTTCCAGGAATCATCGCTATCCGTCGGACGATTACTCTGATATTCCTGGGCACAGAGGAGAGCTGCCGCTTTAAACCTCTGGCTGTAAGAGCTGTCCGCAGAAGAGGCCTCCTGCTTTAATGCTTCCAAATCCCACTCAGCTCCGTGCTCTGTCACATACGTCTCAAAACTTTCTGCCTTCCGCGCCGAGCTCCAATACTCTTCTCCCTTACTCTTTGCGCCTCCTCCCTGACAGGCTGTCAGGCTGATACAGGCAAGAAAGCCACACAACAAAACCACACTTTTCTTCATTATCCATTCCTCTCCTTTTCTGTCAATTGCTTCCCTATTATACTATACATTTTCACTGTTTTCAACTCCTTTAGGGGCAAATGTTGCTTTCACTGGTTCACAATAAACCAGTTATATCCTGTGAGTCAATATTTTTACAGTTCTATTAAACATTTTCCACTTGTTTTTTTTTAACCTGATCCTTACAATCAAGCTTACGTGATTTTTTAACGCCGGATAATACAACATTCGACAAAATTCAATATACATGGCATAGTCTTTGGTTTCGATTGGGGCTTTGGATAATACGACATTCGGCAAAATTCACCATTTGCTGTTGGTGACAACCGCAATTCATTTCAGGAGGTTTTTCATGGACTTACATCAACTGGAGCACATCCTTAAAATCAGTGAGGAAAAGAGTATTACCCGGGCCGCAGAAAAACTGTTTGTCTCGCAGTCATCACTAAACCAACAGCTAAAAAAGCTGGAGATCGAACTGGGCACCCCTCTCTTTGTCCGAACCCACTCCGACTGGCAGCCCACACCGGCAGGCGAAGTCTATCTGCAGGCGGCAAGGACGATTCTGGGCATAAAAAAAGATGCCTACAGCAAAATTCATGACATGGCAGAATTTAACCGCAGGCATTTCATTATTGGCCTTATCCCAGAGCGGGGCATTGACTTATTTGTTTCCATTTATCCCCAATTTCATCAGATTTTTCCCGATGTCATTCTTGAACCGGTAGAGTGCAATGTCCGCACCATGCAAAAGAAAGTTTCCAGAGGGGAAATCGATCTTGGCCTGATGACCCTGACCAGCCACCAGCGTGATGAAAACACCTACCACCACATGGCCTACGAGGAAATTTTTCTGGCAGTACCAGCCACCCACAACCTGGCAGGAAACGGAAGCAGGGATACCGCTAACGCCCCGGAAATTTCTCTGGAATCCTTTTCCCAGGACCCGTTTATTTTTATTTCCCAAAGTTCAACCATGTACGAACTGGTCAATGAGCTTTTTACCTCGGCAGGATTTGAACCAAGAGTCCTGTTTTCCACCAGCAGCAACAGCAGCAAACACCGCATGGTTAATGCCGGCATAGGCTGCGCCCTCCTACCCGCTATGTTTGCTGCTCCGGCAGAAAACATTGTATTTTTCCGCCTCCGCCAGCATCCCCATTGGGAAATTTCCATGTGCAGCAGGAAGGGCGCTTATTTAAGTACAGCAGAAAAAACTTACTTAAATCTATGCCATACCTATTGGAGTGAAACTTAAAGCCCTGCCCTTTGGGCAATCTGCCCCATCCTCTTTTTGCATTCCTCTATTGTTTCCTCCTCATTGATCGTAAGCACCTTTCTGTCCTTCATCACCAGCTTACCATTAATCACAGAGTCCACAACATCATGTTCAGAAGCGCAGTCCACCAGCGTATTTAACCGGTTATGTGTCGGCGTCAGGTGGGGCTGCATCAGATTTAGCGTAATTAAATCCGCCTTCTTTCCTTCCTCCACCGTTCCCAAACTGTCCTCATGCTGCAGAGCCCGTGCACCGCCCATTGTCACCATGGTCAGTAAGTCCTTTGCGCAGAGAATATCCGGGTCAAAAATCGGAAGCCCCCAAAACGCCATTGTTCCATACAGTAAAATCTTCATCTCAGCAAACAGGCTTAAATTCGGCCTTGCCGCCCCGTCACAGCCGAGCCCAAGTGAAATCTGATTC
Source organism: uncultured Lachnospiraceae bacterium (assembly GCA_910584785.1). Classification (GTDB taxonomy): domain Bacteria; phylum Bacillota; class Clostridia; order Lachnospirales; family Lachnospiraceae; genus Caccovicinus. Next base: position 6,925 of record CAJUDX010000084.1, read on the forward strand.
TGCAGAATCCTGGGTGTTTTCGGAAATCCATGGTTGGCATAATTTGCCCTTGGACAATGGATAAGCTTTACCTGATGTTCCCCCAGCCGGTCAATATCGCGCTCAGAAAGCACTACATTATGCGCCGTCAAAAGGTTAGGTCCAAGTACCCCCATATCCTCCAAAAACTCTGCCGGGCGCTTCCCGTAATGCTGCAGGCAGAAACTCACCTCGTCCTTGTGCTCACATAAATGAGCATGGATTCCTGTTTTCAGCCGCCTGGCCTCTGTGCCAATCTCCCGGATCAGCTCCGGCGAACAGGTCATCACCTGGCGGATGGCAAACCAAATATCCACGCGCCCATCCCCGGCTCCCTGATATTTTTCGTATAAATCGTGCGTAAGCTGCATATTTTTTTCTGCACTCATCTTCATGGAATCCGGGATAGCGCCTCCCATATCCATCGTCGAGCGGGCAATCGCTGCACGCATCCCCGACTCCACCACAGCCTCCGCCACATCTCCCATATGTGTAGACCCTGATTCTGCAAATGCGGTTGTTCCCGACTTAATCATCTCCAGACAGGCAAGCCTTGCGCTGTAGTAACAGTCCTCTGGTGTTAAATTGCTCTCAAACGGCACTAATATCCTGGTCCATACCATAGGATATTCGTTCGCCGTCCGTCCGCGCAAAAGCTGCTGGCAGATATGCGTGTGCCCGTCAATCAGTCCCGGCATCACCAGCTTGCCCTTCCCTGAAATAACTTCCCTGGCTTTTTTTCCTTCTGCACCTTCTGCGCCCAACACCTTTGCTCCACACATCCCGGCCTCGGTTTTGTCCGTTTCCCGTACCCTGTCAGCATCAGTATCGGTAATTTTGGCAATTAATGCATCTTTAATATAAATATCCTGGTTCTCCTTCACCGAAAAGTCCGGCATAAGTACAGAACAGTTTTTAATTGCGATATCAAACATAGTCCCTCGCTCCTCTGCTTCTCTGATAGTTTAAATATTTCCTGTTGCCTGCATAACAAGCTGTGCAATGATTACCGATCCCAGATAAGTTCCAATAATAACCAGCAATCCCACAATAATCAATTTCCACCCTGTTTTGGAAAATTCCTTGATATCTTTCCCCAGGGAAATCCCTGCAAAAGCACCTAACGCAGTGGTCGGTGTTAAAAACTCCATCTTGGAAGCCAGTCCATACACCTGCTCAGAAACCGGTGAAATGGGCGAGGCTAACAGCATGGCGATAACAGAAAGATAAAGAAAAACGGGAAGCTTAATATAACGATTCATAAATTTCCCAAGACACACGCCCACCCAGGCAATCGCACATAACAGCCCGATTCCTTTAACCGAATCCAGCAAACCAATGCCATAACCATAAGAATTGGTAATCAGCATCAGCAGCAGTGCAATCACCAGCAAAACAGCCTCTCTTAAAAAATTAACCCTGCTTTTCATCCTTTTCTCCCCCCATTTCCTGTAAAACTTCACTTTTTTCGTGGCGAAGCTTAGAAATTACCGGCTCCAGCTTCCGATAAAGATATTTGGTCAATGGAATCCCGATAAATACCCCCATAAACAGACCATCGGCTCCCGTCAGCATATCGCTGGCCCCCGCCAATACCGCCATTTGCTCGGCATATTCAGGATAAAACTGCGAAAGTGTCCCTGTCATCGCTGCCATCATACTCGAACTCCCAACACCTGCTGCCATCCCCAGCGCCAGGGGATGAAATACATTCAGTGATGCGATGATACTAACCATAAAGCTTGCAAATACCGTCCCTACAACAGCACCTGTGATATAGACAGCAAAGGTTCCCTTCGTTTCGGCAGCCTCCGCTCCAAACACATCCGTTGTAAGTCCTAAATTAACATCGCGGTTAATCGAATAGCAGGCGCCAATCGCTTCCTTCTTCATCCCAAGCAGCAAAGCAATCGGCAGGGTTAAAAAAATCGTCCCCAAATTGCCAAATTCCTGTAAAATCAGTGCTGGTCCCAGTTCAATTAACTGCCCAAGATTATGGCCTGCCCCAATTCCCATCTTCACCATATAAGGAGCCATCACCACCATAACCATACTTCCTGCAAATTTACACTGTTCCTCATCAACGATTCTTAAGATATCCGGTCCAAACAGGCATCCCAGGATAATGGCAAAAATAAGCGGAAACATGGAAACCTTTCCAAACGGCAGGGTAACAGAAATTGGCCCTATCGAATCCGCAATCAGCATTAAAATAACAGCAATAAGAAATACCTTCCAATATTTTTTCGCTTCCTGTAAAAAAACTCTCACCATCGCTATCCCCCTTGATTCATTCTAATCTTCATCCTCTTTTCTTACTAAATCCAAATAGTTATAGAGGGTACACTTGGCAATCTGAAGTGCTTCACATACCCTCTGCGTTGATTTGGAAATCAGGAAAATACCGCGCTCATCCAGGAATTTAATATAAGCCTGCTTATCCATCTTATCCATCGCGCGATAGCTTTTTCCAATCTGTCTCTGCGCCTCCTCCATACTGTCCTCCAGTAATTTATTTACATCCCGGACAATATGATCCGCCTCGCGGCCTGACTGATTTTTTTCCTTCAAATACTGCTCAAACTTCCACATCTGGGTGACATCTTCATTAATTGCCAGCGCATAAACCGGTTTTCCGGTCTTATCGCGCAAAAATAAGGTAGAGGATTTTAATGTTTTTCCATCCTCCGTATAATTAAGATAATTAAACTTATTTCCATTCTTTTCGGTACCCCGAATCACGCCCAGCCCAAGGTTATCCCCCCCATCGCCAATTTTTCTTCCGGTAATTCCCCCATTTCTTATATCAATAATTGTCTGCGTATAATCCTTTTTCAAATCGTGCAGAACCAGTTCAACATCCCTGCCAAAATGAGCTTCCATCATATCCATAATCTGATTCAGCCAAGCAAACTCTTCCCGTTCCATTTCCCTGCTCCTTTAATCCTTACTGATATTGACAAAATACACTTAGCCTCTCCAATCCATCCTTTAATTTCTCCACGGAATTGGCATAACACAAACGAACATAACCATCTCCTTCCTTTCCAAAACCAACCCCCGGCGCCAGAGCAACTCCTGTGCGCTTTAACAGCCTTTTACAAAACGCCATCGAATCCCGGTCGATTTCTTTAATATTAATAAACGCATAAAAGGCCCCTGCCGGCTGCGGACAGCTTAAATTTTTCATGGAATAAATCGCTTCTGTCACAAGCCGCCTTCGCTTATCGTATTCATCTTTCATCCATTCCACAACCCCCTGATCCCCGCGCAGTGCCTCTATTGCCCCATACTGTGCAAACGTATTCGTGCAGGAACTATAAAACTCATGCAGTTTAGTGATGCGTTCCACTAATCCCGCTTCCGCAATTCCCCATCCCAGTCTCCATCCTGTCATCGCATAGGTTTTCGAGAAACTTCCTATCGTAATTACCCGCTTTTTATACTTTTCCTGCGATGCAAGGCTGAAATGTTCTATCCCGTCATAGACAAAGCGGTGATAAACTTCATCAGCAATCACATACAAATCATAGTTCTCCGCAAGTTCGGCAATCTTTAACTGCTCCTCCCGCGGAATCACCGCTCCGGTGGGGTTATGCGGCGTATTCACAATAATTAATTTTGTCTTACTGCTTATCTTTTTTTCTATGTCCTCTGCCTTTAAAACAAAACCATTCTCCTCCCTCACTTCGACAGGAACAGCCCTTCCCCCACAGATATGAATCTGTCCAACCAGAGTCGGCCACATCGGTGTCTGCACGATAACCTCTTCCCCCTGAGAAACAAGCGTCTTTATCACCAGAGACAATACCTCCGTTGCCCCCGCACCGACAAAAACCTCCGTCTCAGGATTTGACGCAATCCTGCAATTTTTCTTTGCATAACAGCTAATCGCTTCCCTGAGTTCAAGCATACCTGCATTATGCGTATAGTGCGTACAGTCGGCATCAAGCGCCTTTTTTGCTGCCTCTTTTATCCTCTCTGGCGTAGCAAAATCAGGTTCGCCCAGCGTAAAATCTAATAAATTTTCCGCCTTGCTTGCTAAATCGTACATTTCCCTGACCGGGGATGCCTGCAGCGTTGCGATAGCTTCAGAAATAGACTTCACGTTTTCTTACCCTCCCTTTTTAACGTTTATCAAATACCTGTTTTTCTCCTTTAAGTAAACTTTCCTGCCTGCTCTGCAGTTTTCTTTTTACTTCCCTTAGCATAACATAGAATCCTGGCCTTGTAAATACTTTTTTTCTAT
>CAJUDX010000085.1:0-5970 GCA_910584785.1 uncultured Lachnospiraceae bacterium
ATAATAAATCTCCTTACATTTCCTGCAGCAAAATACCTTCCCGGTCACTTCAAACCGCCCTGCCTCAGCTTAAGAAATGCCAGGGAAGGGATAAATACTGCCATTCTTAAATTCTCTTAATTGTCCCTGCCATGCTGCAACCGCCATCAAATGATTCAGGTCATAAGCTTTTGTGCAATATGGAGGAAACTTACGTTAACTCTGACATTCCTGTATACAATTGATAATATCTGCCGCGCTGTGCTACTAATTCATCGTGATCCCCGCGCTCGATAATTTCCCCGTTTTCCAGCACCATTATCGCATTGGCATTGCGTACAGTGGAAAGTCGGTGGGCAATGACAAAGGTCGTGCGATCCTTCATTAAACGGTCCATCCCATGCTCGATATGTTTTTCTGTCCGCGTATCCACCGAGCTGGTCGCCTCATCCAGAATTAAAATCGGCGCTTTGGAAATAGCAGCCCTGGCAATGTTTAACAGCTGTCTCTGCCCCTGGCTTAAATTGGCGCCATCGCCCTCTAACAGAGTATCATAGCCCTCCGGCAGACGCATAATGAAGGAGTGCGCCGAAGCTGTCTTTGCTGCCTGGATAACTTCTTCGTCTGTGGCGTCCAGGCGCCCATAGCGGATATTTTCCCGCACTGTCCCGGTAAATAAATGGGTATCCTGCAAAACCATGGCAATGTTTTTCCGCAAATTATCCCTGGCAATATCCTGAATATTAACTCCGTCAATGGTAATCTGCCCGGCCTGGATATCGTAAAACCGGTTGAGCAGATTGGTAATCGTCGTCTTTCCTGCCCCGGTGGAACCAACAAAGGCAATTTTCTGCCCTGGCTTGGCATACAGGCTGATATCCTTTAAAATCGTTTTCTCCGGGTTATAGCCAAAGGTAACATGCTCTAAGCGGACATAGCCCTTCATTGGTTCAAGAATTTCAGCCCCCGGCACATCCGCAGGCTCCGGTGCTTCATCCATTACCCTAAACACCCGCTCTGCCCCGGCAAGGGCCGAAAACACATTGGAAATCTGCATGGAAATTTCATTAATCGGACGGGAAAACTGACGGGAAAAGTTTAAAAATACGGTTAAGCCGCCCACATCAAAATTCTTAACCACACAGAGCAGCGCGCCGATGCAGGCCGTCAGCGAGTAATTAACCTGACTTAAATTTCCCATCACCGGCCCCATAATCCCGCCAAAAAACTGCGCACGAATCTGATTATCCCGCAGTTCCTGGTTTAAGATAGAAAATTCTTCCTCCGCAATTTCCTCATGACAGAATACCTTAACCACCTTCTGCCCGGTAATGGTTTCCTCAATATAGCCGTTTAACGCCCCCAGAGAATACTGCTGGGCCGAGAAATATTTCTGGCTGCGCCGGGCTACTGCACCCCCGGCCTTCATCATCAGAGGAATCATCACCAAAGTAATGACCGTCAGATAAATATTCGTATACAGCATTAAAACCAGCGTTCCCACCAGGCTTAAAGCGCCGGAAAAAAGCTGAACCAGGGTGCTGCTTAACATATTGCCTATAGTATCTACATCATTGGTAAAACGGCTCATTAAATCGCCGTTGCTGTTCGTATCGTAATAGCGCACAGGAAGGGTCTGAAGCTTGGTAAATAAATCATTCCGCAGCTTCTGCAGGGCATTTTGGGCCACGGTCAGCATCACTTTTGCCTGAAGATAATTAGCGCACACTCCAGTAAAATAAACCATTGCCAGCACAAAAAGCGACAGCATCAGCCCGCGAATATCTCCCCGGCTTCCATCCATGGGGGCAATGTACCAATTAATGATCGGACGCAGCATATAAGAGCCAGCAAGTGTTGCCCCGGTATTTAAAAGAATACAGATAAAGGCAACGATAATTTTCTCCCAATCCTGATTTACATACTGCATCAGACGACGAATAGTCTGTGCGCTGTCCTTTGGCCTTCCTCCCATTTTACCGCGGTTTCTTCCCGGTCCAAACCCCGGTCCGCCGGGTCCGTGTCCTCTGGGTCCCGGCCCGTGCGGACCGCCCATTCTTCCTGCACTGGCTGCCCGGTTTCCATACCTGCGTTTTAAGCTTTCCCTTCGTTTTTCTCTGTCCATCAGGCACTAACCTCCTTCTCCCGGTCACGCTGGGAATAATAAATTTCCTGGTAGGCCTCACAAGTATTTAACAACTCCTGATGTGTACCCATCGCAGATATTTTCCCGTCATCAAGCACTAAAATCTGGTCAGCATCTTCGACAGAACTGATTCTCTGGGCGATAATTAATTTTGTCGTCCCCTTAAGCACCGTCCCAAAGCACTCCCTGATCCTTGCTTCCGTCGCTGTATCCACCGCACTGGTACTGTCATCAAGAATCAAAATCTTGGGCCGTTTAAGAAGTACACGGGCAATACACAAGCGCTGTTTCTGACCGCCGGAAACATTTGAACCGCCCTGCCCCATCTCCGTCGCATAGTTCTTGGAGAATGCCCTGATAAATCCATCGGCCTGGGCACTTTCGGCTACAGCATAAATCTCCTCCATCGATGCCTCTTCCTTCCCCCAGCGCAGATTTTCTTCGATAGAACCGGAGAAAAGAACATTCTTTTGCAGAACCATCCCCACACCGTTTCTAAGGTTTTGCAGGGAATACTCCCGCACATCCACACCGTCCACCAGCACCTGCCCGCTGCTCACATCATAAAGACGAGGAATCAGCTGCACCAGCGAAGTTTTCCCGCTTCCTGTTGCCCCGATAATACCAATAGTCTGACCAGGCAAAGCAGTAAAATTCAAATGTTCCAGCACCAGATTGTTTTCTTTTTTTCCATCACTGCCCGATGAAGATGACTGATAAGAAAAACAGACGTCCTTAAATTCCACCCTTCCTTCTGTGACTTTTTTCTCCTTTTGGGCAGAATACTCATCCGTTAAATCAATCTCCACATCCATCACTTCATTGATGCGCTTAACAGAAGCCATCGCACGGGAACTTTGTAAAAAGACCATGGAAAGCATCATCAACGACATTAAAATCTGCACAATATACGTGGTAAATGCAGTTAAATCCCCCACCTGCATTTCCCCGGCAATAATAATATTCCCCCCGTACCATACCACTGCCAAAGTCGTAATATTCATCGCCAGCATCATCACCGGCATCGTCATAATTACAATGTTTAATGCCCCCATACTGGCCTCTTTCAGCTGCCCGTTCGCCCTGCAAAACTTCTCCTCCTCATAATCTTCGCGCACAAAGGATTTAATCACGCGGACATTCGTCAGAGCTTCCTGGATTCCATTATTTAAGGTATCAATTGCCTTTTGCATCACCTGAAACCTGGGGAAGGCCGTCCGAAGGATAATGACAATCGCCAGGGTCAGCAGGGGAATAACAACTAAAATAATCACCGCCAGACGGGGATTCATCATAAAGGCCATAATCAGCGCCCCAATCATCATCCCCGGCGCTCGAAACATCATCCTAAGTCCCATCATTACCACGTTCTGCACCTGCTGAATATCATTGGTCAGACGGGTAACCAGCGACCCTGTCGAAAAATCATCAATATTTTTAAACGAAAATTTCTGTACCTTGGCAAATAAATCCTGGCGCAGATCGCTGGTAAAACAAATGGACGCCTTAGAACTGAAATAAGCCCCGCCGATACCGCCCAGCGCCATCACAAGTGATGTCGCCGCCATGGCAATACCCATCATAAAGATATAGCGGTTATCCCGCTGCGCAATCCCATGGTTAATGATTAATGCCATCATTTTCGGAAGCATAACCTCCCCGATAACCTCGGTAATCATCAACAGCGGGCCGAGCAAAAAGGCACTTAAATAGGGTTGAATATAAGGCTGATAACGTTTCATTTTTCTGTTCCCTCCTTATTTTAAAAGTCTACCGCCGAACAGGCGGCATCAATTCAGGTATTCCAAGTGCACCCGGCAGATTTTTATTTATGGCGGTGCACTTACTTGTAGGCGCATGAAGGTGCTTTCTCTATCTCTACTATTTGCAGCTCTTTATCTATTTAAACCATCCTTCAGACTAAACAGCTTTGCCCCGACGCCATTTCCAAGCAGCATAAGAAGCAAATAAACCGCAGATTTTCCCGTATATGCCCCCGCCAGATGAAAATAAAACATATTGGCAATCGAATGTTCAAACCCGGACAAAATAAAAATCATAACCGGGGCAATAATCAATACAATATTTTTTGTTTTCGCATAATTATCAATCGCCAGATACATCATCACCCCACAGAGCACAGATAAAAAAAACACCTTTCCCGCAGGGTTTTCTAACTTAGCCTCAGCCAGGGCCATACTGGTAATGGGAAGCTGTGCCAGCTTTGCCGTCCACGCTGCAATCAGAGTTCCCACATAATTTCCTGCGGCAATCCCTGCCATGTCCAAAAGCTCCTTTGGCTTTTTCACAAAACCAATTTTTCCTGTATACAGATTAAATCCCTGGGCGACTATCGTCAGCAGCCCAAAAGAAAACAGCAGAGAACCGACAACCTTATTCTCCACCGACAAATAAACCATTCCCCCTATTCCAATCATAAAACCTGCATAAACGGCTTTTACCACCAATTGTACTTTATTCTGTTTCATCCCAGTATCTGCCCTTTCCTGTTTTTTGTTTCTCTGTTTTTGGCACTTTTCTGACTTCATAAAGACACTGCCCATTTTCCAGAAACAAGTCTACCATAAATTTCCCCTGATGGCTACATTTCTGTTAAAATTTCACCTTTTCTTCACAATTAACTTTACACCCAAACCTCAAGTATATTAAATAAAAAATCCCCCATAATAACTGTATCCTGCATTATCTATCAAACCATAGAAGGGAGTTTAATCATGAGGATTGATAAACGAAAAATAGCCTTGGTCGGCTGCGGAATGGTGGGGATGAGCTACGCCTACTGCCTGCTGAATCAAAATGTATGCGACGAACTGGTATTAATTGATCTCAATGAAAAACGGGCAAGAGGCGAAGCCATGGACTTAAACCATGGACTGGCCTTTGCCGCGTCAAATATGGAAATTTATGCGGGAAATTATGGTGACTGCCAGGATGCCGATCTGGTGGTGATCTGTGCCGGTGTGGCGCAAAAGCCCGGAGAAAGCCGCCTGGATCTTCTTAAACGCAACGCCCAGGTCTTTCGTTCCATCGTCGAACCAGTGACCCAGAGCGGGTTTAACGGGATCTTCCTGGTGGCGACAAACCCTGTGGATGTAATGACCCGGATTACCTGCTGCCTGTCCGGTTTTAACCCAAGAAGGGTGGTCGGAACAGGAACCGCACTGGATACTGCCCGCCTGCGCTATTTGTTGGGAGAATACCTCCATGTCGATCCGCGAAATGTTCATGCTTATGTTATGGGTGAACACGGCGACAGTGAATTTGTCCCCTGGAGCCAGGCAATGGTGGCAACCAGGCCGATTTGTGAACTTTGCGGAAAAATGGAACCGGGAAAAGAGGAAGAAGAGGAAATCAGCCGTGAACGGCTTTTAGAGATTGCCGCACAGGTAAAGGGAGCAGCCTATCAGATTATCGATGCAAAACAAGCCACCTATTATGGAATTGGCATGGCGATGACCCGGATTACCAAAGCTATTTTAGGCGATGAAAACAGTGTACTGACCGTATCTGCCATGCTGCGGGGCGAATATGGGCATCGTGATTTATTTACCGGCGTTCCCTGCGTCATTAACGGAAACGGCATCCGGCGCGTACTGGAGTTATCTCTGACTCAGGAGGAGGCAGAGCAATTCGCCTCCTCCTGCCAGACTCTTGAAGAGAGCTTTCAGGGAGTTTTATAGCATAGTTTAAGCATTTACTCCCGTTTTCTTCACTGCCTTAAACCCGCACGGTGATCATCCACAGACTGTAACCGGATTAATTCCGCACAGTGATCATCCGCAGACTGTAACCGGATTAATCCCGCACGGTGATCATCCGCAGAC
>CAJUDX010000085.1:6070-10890 GCA_910584785.1 uncultured Lachnospiraceae bacterium
GTGATCATCCGCAGACTGTAACCGGATTAATCCCGCACGGTGATCATCCGCAGACTGTAACCAGACCAGCTATTACCCATAATATAAGAGGTCGTCTGGGTGCCTGACTGAATGTTTACATTCGTGGAAGTCAACGGACTGGACACCATCGTTGTCCCGGTAATTGCACCGATAAGAATGACCGGCAGCTCCCGGATAACACTGTAAAAATTGGAGTTGGTGACAAATACAGTATAGGTTCCCGCCATTGCACGCTTATAGGAGCTGGCCTGCGTAAAGCCTACATTGCGGAAAATGGTATCCCCATTGCCCAGCTTCACATCAAAATTTGAATCGCTGTAGCTGACATTTACTACCCGGTAGCAACCATAACCGGAGGGCAGGTTATTACAGCCGGTATCCGGGATTTGAATTAATTCCAGACCACCTTCCTTGGCATCAACTAAAACCATCGTCACCTTCTGGTTTGCCATAAAGGGGAAGGTCTGCTGTAATAACAAGGCCTGCCTGCCCGTGGAGCGGTTAACCGAAATCGTGTGGAAACCATCCGAAATCTGCTGATAATTGGAAACATGGCTAAACATAAAATTGGAAGCGTAGGTCACACCATCGATGCTGAAGTTTACTGGAATTGTATTCGTGGAAGCGTCGATAAAGCGAACCTGACCATAGCCGCTATTTCCCGGAAAGAAATTACAGTTGTTGCCGGGACACAAATTGCAGTTGTTGCCAGGACAGAAATTACAGTTGTTGCCAGGGCAAAAAACGCAGTTATTACCCGGACAAATCGTGGTTGAGCCACCGGGAAGATTAGGAAAGGCAGGAATATCGATTCCAAAATTAGGACCGCCAACTGTCCAACCCGGATAGGCTGGGATACCGCCCTCCGGCGCTACGGGAAGGGAAATGCCATAATCGTTGTTGTTATTGCCGTTATCCATATTGCCCGGATAGGCCGGGATACCGCCCTCCGGCGCTATCGGTGTGGTTATTCCGCCCTGGGTAATGCTGTGCCAGCCGTTATCTGCCGTACTGGGTTCTGCTTCCTGATCTGCCTGGCAGGCATTCAGGTTCGGATAGGAGTCTTTTTCAGCCATGAATCTTACCTCATGTTTTTTACTTTATCATATGAGGGGCGGCGAAAATGGTTCCCTAATCTTCAGAAATTCTTTCTTCGCACTTCACTACATCCTTAACCAGCTGTAGCAGCAGATCGATAATTCCCACACGATAGCCGCAGCTTCCATAAAAGGCTTCCAGACCAGGACGAACTAACACCAGCAAAGGAAATTGTTCAGGTTCAACATACATTCTCCGGGCAATGGGTTCGGCAATCTCGTCAAAATCGCCATAGACAATATCAATTTGGGGCAAATGTTTCCTGACCCGAAGAAGGGTTGCATTGTCCAGGGATTTACTTCCCTGCAGGATAAACAGGATCTGGACATTCTGGGCAAAAAGCGCCTCGCCCTGCTCAAAAAGTTCGTTAAGCACATGTTCGGTAGGTTCTTCCCCCTCCTGTAAAAAAAGAAGAAGGGCTGTATCTCTTTTTATAAGACGGGAAATACAGCATAACGGCCTATCCTCCTCTGTCCTTACCTCAAAATCCTCCAGCTGATACCTCACACAACCATACTTAGTATCTCCTGCTGTCTGATGCATAAAAATTTCCTTTTTCTGTCCGCTCGTTAAAGAAAAGACAATCTGTGCGGCAGTTTGGTTTCCGTTTGGCAGACGGTTTGCCGTAAGCAGGCGGTAGGTTCCCGGAGCCAGGAAAAATTCCCCTTTCCCCCCGGCAATGCGTTTCCCCGTATAATCTAACGTTATCCACCGGCTTTTTTCCAGCCGCCCTATCGTCCAGTGCTGATAATACTGCCAATCGCTTTTCCCATCCGAACATAAGGTCAATACAGCAGGTCTGAATGGTATTTCCTGCCTGGCAGAAGGAATCGAAATAAATCCGTTCTGATGGTACCACTGCGCCTCCGCATTAACCGGATGCAGCCGGGCAGGAATGCCTAAGGTGCGGCAAATGGCGACAAACAGGATTTTCTGGCTGTGTGAATTGCCATGGGAAAGCTCTAAACACCCGATTGGGCTGGAACAGAGCGAGGCATAATCCATGTCCTGATGATTATGAATATGTTTCTGGATGTAGTCCCATATGGTTTCCGGGTTTTGAAAAAATCCCTGCTTTTCCTCGGCGGTAAAATACGCCTGAATATAGGTGCGGTAGTCTGTTAATTCCTCTAAATCAATCCTTGGATTAAGAAGATAGCGGACATAAATTTCCCGCTTTTCTAACTTCTCCCATAGTTCACGAAAACATGAGGCCTTTTCCAGGTGTCGGTTTAAAAGCTCCGCCCGAACATCCTTAAGATCCTTTACTGATAAATGGTGAAGCAGCGCCCGGCGATCCGCCGACTCATCCTGAGATAAGAAACTATAAATCTCATGAAAATTACCCGCAGACAACCGAAAAAGTTCCGTCTCACAGGGATAGTTTTTCGCCAGTTCTTCCTGAAAATAACCTTCTATTCGTTTTTCCCGCATGCTCCGGGCAAGCATTAAGCGCTTCCGATTTTGCTGTTTCTGCTCTTTGGTCAGAGTTATTCGATGCATGGGAAAATCATCAGGCGCCGTCAGATAAAATTCTTCCCATCCAGTCTGCCTGCCGTCTCCCGATACCGGCAAGCTCTCCTCCGGTCGGGAAGGCAGCTGAAGGATTACCTTCCCGGCATCCGCAGCAGAAAGCAGCTCATCTGTCCAGCATCCGTCTTTTTCTGCGCGAAGATGCACACTGCCAAAGCCAAGCGTAATCTCCGCCCTTCCGTCCTCACCCGTTAAAAGAGAAACAGCAGGACTAAATTCCGCCATATTCAAAATCTCAACACACACCATGGCCTTCTCAACCGGACACTCATTTTCATCCTGTACAAAAATTTTCAGTTTCCTTGTCCTGGCATAAAACGAAGTTTGATTATAGTAAACTACCTGCCCTTCTCTGCCGGCATCTTCTTCGCGCGGAAAATGGCGGAGGGGACTGGCAACTTCAGAGAATGTCAGGGTGTGAACAAAGAGAGCACGCGAGGAGGCATGAGAAAACCAGCCCCTATCCAAAACCTCCTCTGGCTCACATGCACCAAGAAAATGCCATGCCCCGTCAATATAAACCTCCACCCAGGCATGATTATCATCGCAGTGCGCCCACCTTGGTGTATAAACCTGCCGTGCTGGAATCCCCACACTCCGAAAAGCAGTAACCGCAAATACAGACTCTTCCCCGCAACGCCCCTTCCCTGAACGATACATGGTCATCGGGGAAATCGTCCGGCAGTCAGAAGCCTCATAACTTCCATTCTCCGCACACCAGTAATTAATTTCCAAAACTGCCTCCCTTGCGGTAAGCCCCTTTATCCGTGAAAATAACTTCTCATAAAAAAAGGATCGGCAGTCCTCAATGGCCTCTGTATTTACCCGGTAATAGAGTACATAATGAAGAAATATCTCTTCTGGAATTTCCTGACACCACGGCATCTCCTCAGCCAGAAAAAGTCCATGCACAGCAAAAGAGTAAAACACCGAAAAATCATATTCACCGGCATCCCTCAAAGGCATGGTTCCATAGAGGAATTTCATAAGAATTTGTTCATTCTCTCCGCAGCCAGCCAATTCCCGTTCTATCCTCTCTCTGCGCCGCCCAAGATAGGGAAGCCGCGCCTGAAACGCGTTCTGAGCATCATTAATAAAATGTTTTGAAAACATAAAATTTCTCCGTTTCTATCCATAAAGCATTAAGCATTTGTTCCTGAATTAATTACCCAAACCTGACCTTCGCCCAAGTGCAGCCTTCGCCTGGCGCACCAGTTCTTCACTGGTGCGCAGTATCTGATACTCGTCCATTCCGGGAATCCCCATGTGCACTTCCGCTTTTCGATAAAGCATTCCGCTTTTCAGGCTCACCTTACCTGACATATGAAACCAGGTTGCTTTGGTTTCCTGCATCAGCTGAGGAATATTCTCTCCATTTACTCCTCCGCCGACCAATACACTAATCCGATCGCCGGCCTGACAGATCATCTGTTTAATCCGCTCTGCGCCCTCCCGGCAGTTTTTTGCCTGACCGGAAGTTAAAATTGTCGATATCCCCAAAGCTATCGCCTCCTCCATGACCCTTTCCGGCTCCCTGCACATATCAAAAGCGCGGTGCAGAGTTATCGGCACATCGCCCGCTGCCTGCCTAAACCGTTTCATTTTCTCCCTGTCTAACATGCCGTCCGCACAAAGACTCCCCACAACAATACCATCCGCCCCCAGTGCGGTAAGACTTTGAATATCTTCCTCCATCATCTGTGTTTCTTCCTCTGTATAAAGAAAATCACCATATCGCGGTCGTATCAAAACATAAATCGGGAGACCGCAATGCTTTTGTACCTGCCGAAACAAACTAAGCCCTGGAGTTGTCCCGCCGATTACCAAATTAGCACAAAGCTCCAGCCGGTCAGCTCCCCCCCGCCAGGCTGCTACCGCCGACTCAACAGAATCCACACAAACCTCAAGAAGAGTATTTTTTTCCATATAAACCTCCCCTGTATAATTATTTTCATCCCTTTATCTTGTGATCATTTTATCCTATCATAATTTTTCAATTTATCCTTGACAAATAAATTTTCTTATGGTAATATATTTAAGGCTTAAGCAAAACAAGCCTGATGCTGCTGTGGCTCAGTCGGTAGAGCGTCGCATTGGTAGTGCGGAGGTCACGGGTCCGATTCCCGTCAGCAGCTTTTGTTGAAACATTGGGAAACCTTGATTTATCA
>CAJUDX010000086.1 GCA_910584785.1 uncultured Lachnospiraceae bacterium
AATCTATACCGGAATCCACAATCCCCACCAAAACCCCTTTTCCCGTCAGTCCCATTCCGCCCTCCTGGACAAGACTAAGACAAGAGGCTGCTCTCGCCCGGTCAACGGCGAAGAACAGCCTCTTTGGTTTTTCAATATATTCAATTTGCGGAAAACGGCTGATTTCTGGTATGCGCTCCTGAGGAACCCAAAGGATGGCATAGCCGCCCAGAAGTTCCTCCCCGCGAATGCCTAAAGAATAAACCTCCTCCAAGCTCCCCGAATACCGCACAATCAGTTCCCAAATCCTTCCCTCCGCTTCATAGCCCACATCAAGGTTCAGCGATTTTTCCCGTTCATCCTGGGTAGCATCCAGAGCCAGGTTTAATAAATCTTCCAATTTTTCATTTTCCATCGGTTTTTGTTCCATCCCGCATCATTTCCTCCATTCTGTGCATGTTTCACATGCATATTCTACCCTTTGGGTACAAACAGGTATGGGGAAACGTTTTTCTTTCACCCTTTTCTTCCTTTCATTCTATTCGCAGAATGGAAACAAAATGCTCTGTCCATACAAAAGAATTTTTTTGTATTGGCGCACCTTCACCCGCAGCAAAAAAATTCCGTATTTTACTTCAAAAAGCCGTTAATAATCTGCGCCTCAGCCTCCTGTTCCGTAAGCCCTAAGGTCATCAGCTTAATAATCTGTTCTCCGGCAATCTTTCCAATCGCCGCCTCGTGGATCAGGGCAGCATCCGGGTTATTTGCCGTCAGTTCCGGCACAGCGGAGATTTTAGCATTATCCATAATAATCGCGTCACACTCGGTATGACCCGCACACTTTGCATTGCCATTAATCCGCGAAATAAAAGTCTGGTTGGATTCTTCTCTGGCAACCGAACGGGAAATCACATTTGCACTGGCGTCCTCCCCGTTTAAACTAACTTCAAAACGGCTGACCGCTGTCTGGTTTCCGTGGGTGAGAAGCCTTTCCCGGATCACTAATTTTGCCCCGGAAGCAAGATTTGCCGTGGTATTCCGGTCGGTGGAGTCCACCCCTTTAATCTGGGTGCTCTCCATCTCCATATAACTGCCTTCTTCCATCGTAATCTCTGTACCCGGATTTAAGATTCGTCCCCCCCTTCCGTCACCGCTGCCGTAGTGCTTTTCCACGTACTTCACCTTAGCATTCTTCCCGATAAAAAAGCGATGAATACCGTTATGCTCTGAATCCTGGTCGCCGCAGTTATGGATTCCGCACCCGGCGATAATTACCACATCGGCATCCTCCCCGATATAAAAGTCATTGTACACCAGATCCTTTAAACCGCTCTGGCTAACCACAACGGGGATGTGCACGCTTTCATGCTTCGTCCCCGGCTTAATGCGGATATCGATTCCCTTTCCGTCCTCCTTGGAAATAATATCAATATTTGCTGTAGTATTTCTTCCAGCCATCTCGCCGTTTGCCCGGATATTGTACGCGCCCTCAGGAACTTCGTGAAGATCCGCCACCTGGGCAAGCAATGTCTTTTGCATTTCATCCATCATTATCGGTTCCCTCCTTTATAAAACATGTTGCAGGCATCGACTGCCGAAGCCGTCCCCAAAATAGCCGGAAGAATCTCCTCCTTCTTCCCCTTCCGGGTAATCTGACCGTCAGCAATCACAATAATCTCATCGGCAATATTTAAAATTCTCTCCTGGTGGGAGATAATTAAAATCGATCCCTTTGTATTCTCCCGCATCCGCTCAAAAACCTGGATTAAATTCTGGAAACTCCACAGATCAATCCCTGCCTCTGGTTCGTCAAACACCGAAAGCCTGGAAGCACGGGCAAGCACCGTGGCAATCTCAATCCGCTTTAACTCCCCGCCGGAAAGACTGGCATTCACCTCGCGGTTAATATAATCCTTCGCGCAAAGCCCCACTTCTGACAGATAACGGCAGGCTTCCACTGCAGAAAGGTTCTGTTTTGCCGCCAGACGGATTAGGTCCAGCACCTGGACGCCCTTAAAGCGGACGGGCTGCTGAAACGCATAGCTGATGCCCATATTCGCCCGGTCTGTCACGCTTTTTTCCGTAACATCCTCCCCGTCAAAAAAAATCTTTCCCGCCGTGGGACGCTCTATCCCGGCAATCAGTCTGGCTAACGTTGATTTTCCTCCGCCGTTTGGCCCGGTAATCACCACAAAGCTTCCGTCCTCTATCGTTAAGCTTAAATTTTTAATAATTCCCTTATCCCCTTTTGCATCCTCCACATCAAACGATATATTCTCTAATGTAAGCATAATTTTGCTTTCCTCCTGTATTCATTTCTGAATCAACTTTTCCTCCTGTATTCATTTCTGAATCTGTTTTTCCTCCTGTATCCATTTCTGAATCAGTTCTTCCTTCTGTTTTTATTTCTGAATCAGCTTTTCCTTTTGTATTTATTTCTAAACCTTCATGCGCCCACAAGTGGTCGTACCACCATAAATAAAAATCTGCTGGGCGCACTTGGAATACCTGAACTTAGACCGCCTAATCGGCAGTAAACTTTTACAGTAAATCAACAGTACTTCCTAATTACGGACAGGTTAAGGTTTAAATCTGTATTACTCTATCCATTCCGGTGACTGCCAAACATACTTTAGTATTATAGCCTGTTTTTTCTATATTTACCAGGATTTTTTTCGATACACAAAGAAATACACGTAGAAATACTGTCTCAGATTTATTTTACTTCTTTTATCCATTCCTCCAGCCGTTCACGGATAACCCCAAAAGGAGCCGGGCCGATATCCAAAAGAAACTGATGAAAGGCCTTGGCTTCAAAGGCATTGCCCAGCGCTTCTTCCGCTTTTTTCCGCATATCGTAAAACTCCAGATAGCCCACATAATATTCCAGAAAATTTGTCGGATTATCAGCCACCGCTTCATAAAGGGCATGAGCAAGCTCCTGATTTGGGTCCTGGAAATACTGGCTGACGTAATCTGCCACCTTCTGCAAATCCCATCCCTGGTCATTGACCATAATATCCAAATAAGCATGAATCCCCAGGTTAATCGAGGAATTAAGCTGCATCAGCCTTGCCATCTCTGGACTCATCTTTTCATCCAAACGACAGGAATCATACTCGACATAGGTCGCCCACCCCTCCGTATATGAGCTGAAAGAAAGCAGATGACGGAAGGGCCTTGCCCCACGGCGGATAAAATAAGAAGTCTGGTATAAATGTCCGGGATAACCTTCATGGGCCAGGGTAGTAAACAACTGAGCCTGCGAAGCATAGCTTCCACGGTTTATATAAATCGTGTTGCTGTCCGGTAAATCCATGGGCGGTGTTAGATAAAACGCCGGGCTTAACACAGGTTCAAGTGCTTCAGGCACATAATGTAGTGAATAATCCCTGCTGATAGGCTCAGGATAATCATCACGAATCTTTTCCTGGAGACAGGCAAGAATTTCTTCTGGGTCCGAAAGAGAATAAGAAAAGCCAGCCATTTCTTCATAAAGCCCCGGATGATCCTCCATCAGCGCTGCAGCCTCCTTAAAATCCTCCAAAATCTGACGGGAAACCGTTTTTCTCAGGGTATCTACATTTTTACAGGAAGTATGCGTTGAAGAATAAACCAAGTAGCGGTAAAATTCCTTTCCATCAGGGTAATTGCACAAACCGCCTTCCACCCTTCCTGTCCCCTTAAGCCCATTAAGGCCGTCCATCAGCTTCTGGTAGGCGGGGATAAACGCATGGGTTATCAATTCCCGGTGGCGTTGTTCATAAGCGGCCCTCTCCTCATCCGTCAACGGTGAATTACCTTTACTCTCTTCCATCTCTTTAAGGCGTTCGGCAAAGGTGCCGTTTAACAGGCAGGCATCCCCATCTTCAAGATAAGGGCGGCAGGAATCCAGAATACGGTCAATCGTCCTGTCGCCAAACATTAACCCCTTTGCCGCCTTCTCCTGCTCCATGATTAAAATTTGCTCAAAATAGTCACCCAATCCGGCAAGCAGGGAAAAATAATCCTCAATATCCTCTTTCCGGTAAAAACGGTATTCTGCCAACAGCACCGGAAGCTGCGCCTGCACCCCAATCGTCGGAGCCAGGGGCTGAACATAGATTTCCAGTCCTTCACAGGATATCTCAGTCTCCAGATAAGTTTCCAGAATATCGTAGTCCAACTGGCTTTCTTCATTTAGATTTCCCCGCCGGATAGAAGCCAGCTCCCTGGCGTAGACCTTAAGTTTTTCTGTTTCCCTCTGCATTTCTTCCAGGGAAAAGGTGCCATAAGGGCTATCAGGCGGTGCAATGTTCATACTTTCAGGTTCTATCAGCGTGTAGTGCAGATCGATAATTGAAGGATTGACATTGTCATAAAAAATCTTATCCGTCAGCTGGTCAAAGGCTTCCTGGTCCGAAGTCGTTTTTTCCGCCTGCCTGGTCATCAGCGATAATGGGCCGGGAGAAATAGACGAAGAATGACAACTCGTCAGTATCAGCCCTGCACTAAGGGAAACGGCAAGAAGAAAAGCCGCAGGCTTTCGGAAAATCTGCGGCAAATCAAGCTTTTGTGGCAAATAATTCATAGGCTCCCTCCAAGTCTGTTCAAGAATAGTTTCCATCTTGTATCCTTTATTATAAAGCATATTCAAGGGAAACACAAGATAGTCGTCATGGACGGGTTTACCGAAAAAACAGGTTACAGCAGGTGCATATTCGCTGGAATTTATGCAGACAAAACACTAACCACCTATCTATTTTTTATGATTATGCTGATTCTCTTATAAATCAGAATAGTTACCAGCGAAACTAAAGTACCTTTTAACAAATTAAAAGGGGCCACAGCCAGCAGGACAAAGCCCATCAATCCATCAATCTCAGGATTCAATGCCGTTCCCATGGCAATCAAAGCATCCATGGGCATGTGAAAAGCCTTAGCGTAGGCAGGAAGAAGAATATAGCTGTTCGTAAAACAGGCAACCACCACCATAAAAACCACACCGACTGCCATCCCCACGATCGCAGAATGTTTAGACTTTTTACGCTTATAAAGAATTGCCGCAGGAATAGCTAAGGAACAGGCCTGCACCCAGTTCGAACATTCACCAATACCCGCCGTTTGTGTTCCTCTAAGCACCAGAGAAATCAAAATCTTCACAGCAGCAATCACTGCCCCGGCAGCAGGCCCTAAAGCAAATGAACCAATCAAAACGGGAACATCGCAAAAATCCAGCTTGTAAAATGAAGGGGCAAACGGCACCGGCACCTGAATATACATCAACAGGCCGGAAAGCGCACCAAGCATCGCCATCATCACCATATTCTTAGTCGAAAAAAGCTTCTGTGCACCAATCATTGGTTTTCTTTGTTTTGCAGTAATTTCCATCAATTTTCCTCCTTTTTTCAGCGGGCCGCTTGAAAGGAAGGTTGTCTGAACAAATAAAAACACCCCGGATCAATCATCCGGGGCACAGATTATACATCTATCCAAACAACGTTCTTCTCTCATCCAGACTATACTGTCGGTTTCGGAATCGCACCGAATCAACCGTGAACCACGGGTCGCGGACTATACCGCCGGTAGGGAATCTCACCCTGCCCCGAAGACTTATTTACCTTAGTATAAAAGACAAAACCTGCTTTGTCAACTGAATTTTTAAACCTTATTGATATGTTTCTTTTTGCAATTCATCAATCTGTTTATGCCCAAATATATAGCGGATGTCCTCTGCCTTCTCCATATACTCCTCCCATACATGGCGGGTTACTACTTTGATATGTTCTTTACTTTCCGTGCAATTTCATCCCTGGACGGCGGCTCGGTTTTATCTTTCTTTTTCAAAGGCTTTTTTCCCTGTGCTTCCTGAATTTCCCCCAATACAATCTCTATCCGTTTTATACTTTATCACCTGTCTTTTGTCATATTCCCATTTCAGTTCTATAAATTGCTTCTATCTCAGGTTCCGTTCTTATTACGTTTCTAATCTAAAGTCACGATCCCCTTCACCGCCCAATGATAATTTTCCAGTGCCTGTAAAAGTGCCAGATCTGCCGAAGCAAACACCATCTTTTTCTGCACATACTGAAGCTGTTTCTGTAAATACTCCACATAGCTTAACATGCCCATGGCATACTGGCTTTGGGTATTTTTCCACTGAATGTCTGCCCCGTCAAGACCTGTTTTGGCTGCGTTATATGCCTGCTTTTTCTGGTTTACTTCCTCATACAGCTGTTCCATCTTTATTCTGACCTTTTCCTCCAGCTCATCCAATGTCCGCAGCTTTTTATTTACAGAGGAAGTACCCGCGGATTTTGTGTCCCGTTCCGCAATCAAATCTCCATTGTTTCCTATGGCTTTCTGTATATCTGCTTCCAGGTTAATCTCTGAAAGTTGTTCTGTATCTACCGGCGGTATGTTCGCCAAACTCACACCATCGTCTGTGCCCAGCAGCAGATACAGGTTCTGGCAGACAGCATCCTCGCTGTCCTCTATGCCTGACAAAGATACCTCCAGATCCTTCCACTCCTGATATGCCGCTGTCACATCCCTCTCTGTCGCCAGACCTGCGGACTGTCCAAGCTTTGTATTTTCATAGACAGCCTGATACAATTCTGCCATCTTTTCCATATACTCTCTCTGCAGTTTTATGGACTGCCAGGACAGCATTAGATTTTGAGCTGCATTGGTCAGCTGCTTTTCCAAAGACAGCCTGTTTTTGTTGGCTGCATAACGATCCAGCTTTCTAATCCTTTCATTATAGCTTTTAGCCGCAGAAGAATACACCGCCTCCAAAGAAGCATACTCCCCATAGCTTTCCATATCATGATCTTCTTTTGCCTCCTTCTTTTTTGCATTGGCGCTGGCCCGTTCCGTCCTAAAATAATCCCGGATCTCCTGATACTCCTGCCTGGTGCGCTCCGTACTGTCAATCATCTCCTGAATGCTTAAATTTCCGTAATGGATCAGGCTTCCCAGTTCCTCATATTCCACAATCCCGTCTTCCAGCCGTTCTTTTGAAATCCTGTTTCCATCCACCGCTGTATATGCAGACTCAACCGTTTCTACCGTTTCTGCTTCACCGGTCATTCCCGGTGAAGCTCCAAAAGCAGGAACAGATATCACAAGTAAAACGGTCAGACCAACCCACAGGGCATCCAGGATTTTCCATTGGATCTTTTCATATTTATCCATCGCCTTACCTCCGTCCTATTCTTCATATCACTCCGCACTTGCCAGTCCATTGACATTCCAACGATAGGTTTCCAGGGCTTCCACCAATTCCAGCAATGCCGTCCGTACCGCAATCGCTTTGGTTTCTGCGGCAATCTGCGCCGATTCATATTCATACTGGGTAATCATACCGGCATTCCATTTTTGTGCTGACAGGTTTAAGTTCTGCTCCTCCAAAGCCTTTTGGGAAACTGCCTGCTCATAGCTGCGCTTCGCCGTCTGCAGGCTTTGCCACGCATTGTTCACAGACAGCTGGATCTGACGCTCATTGCTGGCAATGGTTTTTTTCAATTTTTCCTGATTGTCCCCATCTTTTGCGTTCTCCAGCTTCCTCTTGTTTACCTGAAGCGTATAATTGTTTTCCAATGCCAGCTGTTTATCTCCTTCCAGATCAACGGCCTCGATCGCCGACAAATCCATTTCAGGAATATCCCCGATCTGCGGGTGGTCGCTTCCCTTCCATCCGCACATGACGATCAGAGATTGTCTGGTACTCTCCATCTGCTGTTCCAGCTCTGCTATGGACTTCTCCTGTTCCAGAACCGCTTCCTGTGTATTCAGCATTTCTGTCTGTGTAGCCGTGCCCGCCAGTAACTGTGTCTGCGCAAGGGCACAGCTGTTTTCCAGCACCTTCTTCTGCTGTCTGGCCGACGCAAGCTCCAACTGATTTTTATAATAGGACAAAAACTTTGACTGCGCCGATAGAACCAGACCTGCCTCCGCCTGAGAATAATTCAGATAATAAATCCTGCTGTCCTCCAGATTATCCTCTGCCTGCTCTCGCAGCTGCTTTGCCTGCAATTCCAGCTGAAAGTCACTGACCATGCCCATTCCATCCTCTCCAGACATACTTGATTCCAGTTCATCCGCCATCGTTCGATAAGCATCGGACACATCCTCTTTGGTTCTCCCATAATCCTTGATAAACGCATTGTACGCATACTGATTATTCTGTACTGTCACATTATACTCATGGATCAGGTCAGCGATCTCCTCATATTCCAGCACGTCATCTCTTAATCTTTCCCACTCCTGGGAACTTCTGGAAAACTCCGGGCTGGATGCCGGGGAAGTCATGGGCGCTGTCACTCCCATAATCCCGGCAATGCCGACGATTACTATTGGTTTCACCTGGTTTCTCATTCATCTTCTCCTTTCCTTATGGGTTCCTTTTTAGGAACTCTGCTGATTATGCTGTAAAACACCGGAAGCAGTAAAAGACTCAATACGGTAGAGGCGGTCAGCCCACCGATATTTACCAGCGCCAGCCCCTTTGTCATCTCGCCGGAACTTCCCCAGCCAAATGCCATAGGAATCATGGCAATAATGGTAGTTAAGGTAGTCATCAGAATGGGGCGCATCCTGGTTGCCCCGGCTTCAATTAATGCCGTATCCCGGTTCATCGTATTTCGGTACTGGTTCACCGTATCCACATACAGGATACCGGCATTGACCACAGTTCCCACCAGCATCAGAAATCCTACCAAGGAAATCATACTGATGGCAGAATCCGCCAGCCACAGCATTCCAAAAGAACCAATCAAGCTGAACGGAATCGTTATCATAACCATCAGAGAAAATTTCAGTGATTCAAACTGCATAGCCATCACCACAAAGATAAGGAAAATGGCAGTAGCGATTGCTCCGAAAATGGCAGAAAATTCTTCATTCATGGACTGATCCATGGAATTCATCCCCGTTGTGACGGTATCCGTCAGATTCGGCTCTATCACTTCCTGATTTAAAGTCATCTGGGACATAGCCGTAGCATGTTCCGTATATTCTGCCGAAATAGTTACTTTATATTGTTTTTCCTCCCGACGGATGCTTGCCGGGCTGTCATGAAACCCTACCTGGGCGACATCGGTCAAAAGAACCGAACTTCCGCTTCCTGCTGCCAGGACAATCCCCTTTATCTGATCCAGGGTTTCATAGCTGCCTTCCGGATATTCCACCTTCACGGTTATGCTTTCCCCGTCAATATCCAGATCCGTAGCCTCTATCCCGCTGACCATCTGGCTTAAGGTACTTCCAAATGGAGGAAGCGGTAAGTCCGGCAGCTTTTGCCTTTGCTCCATCCACGGTAACTTCTACAACCGGAGAAGAATTCTCCACATCCGAATGTACCTTCGTCACCTCCTGCCGTTCCATCAGTTCGGAAACAATCCGGTCAGATACTTCTTTTACCTCATCATAATCAGCTCCCTGGATGATGGTTTCAAAACTGTTTCCAAAGGAGGACATCATACTCATGGAACCGCTGACATCCACCGTAATATTGCAGTTGGTAATATCCTGCAGTTCCTGTTTCCACTGGGCAGCCACTTGTGTGGTGTCCATCTTCCGGTCATCTTTTAAATAGACCGTAATGGAAGCGCTCCCGCTGCTCATCATGCCGCTTCCGCCGCTGGTAGTCATATAAGCCTCCAGATCCTCATGCTGCACAAGAATTTCTTCCACCTGCTGTACGATCTCATCGATCTTTGCCGTCACCAGCCCTGGTCTGGTTTCAATACTGATGTGTAATTTCTTTTGAGAACATAAAAAATCAACGGACAGTAAATGATACAATTTCTATCCGCCGATTTTATGGGAATAACCATCTATGATATTATAAAAATTACTCTTGGTCATCTGTTGATTTATTCATCTTTTTGTTTGTTGAAAACTGCTTTGTCATTTCTGAAAAAGTACCATTAGCTTGTAAAGGTTTAATGGCTGAAAGAGCTGATTGGTATAAGGAAGCTTGCTTTGCCAATTCTGAAAAAGCACCATTAGCTTGTAAAGGTTTAATAGCTGAAAAAGCTGATTGGTATAAGGAAGCTTGCTTTGCCAATTCTGAAAAAGTACTATTAGCTTGTAAAGGCATTATTGCTGCTGATAGGGCTTTTTGAGTTGCAGCAGTTTGTTTTGATAATTCTGCAAACGCTCCATTTGTTTGTATTGGTTTAATAGATTGAGCTAACCCCTCATATAATGTTGCATATTGCTGAAATGTTTGTCTTAAGCTATTCATATCTACGGTATTATTGAATTGCTCTACATTTTCTTGGATTTTAGTGACATTTTTGCTGGCGGCAATAATATCTTTGCAAGTATTTTGGTTCTCCATATGTTTTACGATACTCCACACTTCTGGTTCGATATGCAAAATATCGCTTTTTTCAACATCTAATGTTTTTATTTCACTGATTTTTGAATATTCTTCCATTGATACTTTTATATGCCCGATTAGTGCCAAAGCAATTTTTCCTACAGCATAGGGGGAGTCATCCGCTCCTTGATGTATTAAATCTGCAAGGACACTAATATCCAAATTTACATAATATATAATATTTTTATTTTCTTTATCAACAGAAACATCCGCTATGCTCCAATATATATTTTCATCATCAGTTTCCAGTTCTTCATCCAATTCTTCATTAACATTTATAGTTATCAAATATTCGCCAATGCCTTGGTATATTTCATCTTCATAATCGTCTAATATGCTTTTAATATCATCTAGTGCAGATAATTGTAAAGCACTTTTAGACTTTCCCAATTTTAATTCCTCTGACAAAT
>CAJUDX010000087.1 GCA_910584785.1 uncultured Lachnospiraceae bacterium
TGGCGTTTTATGGAAGAATAATTTGACTAATTATAATACAGACAATACACTAGTGCCTTGACCGCATTATATCTGGCGAAACTCCGCAGGATATTTGTTCATCTGCAAGGCGGATTTTCGACGGCGTAGCGGTGGCTACGGCTAGAAAATCCAACGCAGCAGGTGGGCAAATAAACAAGGAGGCTTGACTGAATATAATGCGGTCAAGACACTAGTATAGTCCTGTTTACGAAGCTGCCCCTGGAAGGGTATATATCCGGTGCTTAAATTCATCCAAAAACTCGCTGCGCGGCGCAGGGCTTCCCCCATTTTTCCCTTCGCAGGGACTCCACATATTGACCACAATCACCGACACTTTATCTGGTCTTGTGGTATAGCGGTAACTGCTGTCCGCAGTAAATTGATATTCATTTTCTGTTCCCTTCCAAATCATCTGTTCCACCCGGTTCAGCAGTGTTTTTTTTCTGGAAAATACTTCTTCGACCACCAAGTCAAAAACTTCCCCGCCGCCGCAGACAATTACCCTGGGATTGATCAGCTGGATCTGGCGGCGGATAAATTCCATATAAGCATAGCCGTACTTCAGCCAGACATTATCCTGTGTTTCCTTTCCGCCCCGCTTATTGATATAAACCACACCGAAGGTCTCTGCAATTTGACGATCCGACAGCTTTTTCTCCTCTTCTCCCAAAAGGATTCTCTGCATTCCCACCAGATAGCTATATTCCTCAGACCAGCTATGCGTATGCTTTCGAAAACCCTGACGGCTGTCGGTAATCACCGGAAAAGTCAGGCCCTTACGGATATATTCTTTTAAACTCGGCTCCTTTAGCAAATAAATTACCCCGGAAAAACGCTCCGGGCATAAAATACCGTCAATATGAAAGCTTCGCCGATCGATTTCTTGATAGCAGGTTCCTCCGGCCCCATCCTCTTCCATATGGTGGACTGTCTGCCACAGCACATACAGCTCCTCTAATGAACTGCAGTCGGCAATCAGCCCTTCTGCTACAACCTGCTCCAGCGATTTTGCCATTTTACGCCTCCCATGTAAGGTACACCTCTCCCGTATGCTGACTGCTTGTCAGTGAAAGTGCCAGCTCATCATCCAATCAGGTATACATTTTTTCATTATAGCACAAATCACAGGCGAAACAAACTCTAATCTTTCAAACTTACTGAAAATTTTTCCAAAATCTTTGCAAAATCTTTTTAAAAAAGTTATAGAAAAAGTTGTGGAAATCTTGAGGCAAATGCTTTATAATGGGTAAGATTAAACCTTTGATTGCCATTGATACAAATGTAAAGGAGGCTTTTATGCGACATTTACTGAATCCATTAGACTTTTCGGTGGAAGAGATTGATGATCTTTTGCGTATTGCAGGCGACATCGAGCGTAATCCTTCCAAATATGCCCATGTTTGTGACGGAAAGAAGCTGGCAACTTGTTTTTATGAGCCAAGCACACGAACCCGTCTCAGTTTTGAGTCCGCAATGTTAGGCCTGGGCGGAAGTGTTCTCGGTTTTGCTTCGGCAGACTCCAGTTCAGCTTCCAAAGGAGAAAGCGTTGCTGATACGATCCGAATTATTTCCTGCTATGCCGATATTTGTGCCATGCGTCATCCCAAAGAAGGGGCAGCTACAGTTGCCGCCATGCACTCAGGAATCCCTGTGATTAATGCCGGCGACGGCGGTCATCAGCATCCGACACAAACCTTGACCGATCTTCTGACTATCTATTCTCTAAAAGGCCGTCTGAATGATTTAACCATTGGCCTCTGCGGCGATTTAAAGTTCGGACGCACCGTTCATTCCTTAATCAATGCCATGGTCCGTTATCCCAATATCCGTTTTATCTTAATCTCACCGCCTGAACTGCAGGTGCCGGAATATATCCGCGAAGATGTATTAAAGGCAAAGAACATTGAATTTAAAGAACTGGGCAACCTGGACGAAGCATTGCCCGATCTGGATATTCTGTACATGACCAGGGTACAAAGGGAGCGCTTTTTTAACGAAGAGGATTATATCCGCTTAAAGGACTGCTACATCCTCACCCCAAAAAAAATGAAACTTGCCAGACCGGATATGTTCGTTCTTCATCCCCTCCCCAGGGTAAATGAAATCTCGGTCGAAGTAGATAAAGATCCACGGGCAGCTTACTTTAAACAGGCGCAATATGGAGTCTACGTTCGTATGGCATTGATTATGAAATTATTGGAGGTGTCGCCATGTTAAATATCAGCGGATTAAAAGAAGGCATCGTGCTGGATCATATTGAGGCAGGAAAAAGTCTGGACATTTATTATCATCTTGGCCTTGACCGGCTGGAATGCCAGGTTGCGATTATTAAGAATGCGCGAAGCAGCAAAATGGGGAGAAAGGATATTATAAAGATTGAAGGCG
This sequence comes from uncultured Lachnospiraceae bacterium, assembly GCA_910584785.1. GTDB lineage: Bacteria > Bacillota > Clostridia > Lachnospirales > Lachnospiraceae > Caccovicinus. The sequence continues at coordinate 2,407 of CAJUDX010000087.1, forward strand.
GGCTGGACAGGATTGATTTAGATGTCCTGGGCTATATTGACCATAATATCACCATTAATATTATCCGGGATAACCAGATTGTGGAGAAAAAATCCTTAAGTCTGCCAAAGACGATTACCAATGTTATTCAGTGTAAAAATCCGCGGTGCATTACCTCCATCGAGCAGGAGCTTCCGCATGTGTTCTATCTGTCAGATGAGCGGACAGAAACTTACCGGTGCAAGTATTGCGAAGAAAAATATACAAGATAATCAGAAAAAAACTGCCCACCTGTGTTTATGGTGCGGCAGTTTTTCTTTTATGTTCTATAATTTAATCATGGTGTCACTTTTTTTACGGCTTAGTCAAAGAAACTTCGGATTTCGATTCGCTGCGACTTAGAAGAGGGGGACTTCTTTGATAGGTTAAAAATACTTTTCCCTGACCTGTTCCACGGGCATCGTCTGTCCTGTCCACAAACGAAAAGCTTCCGCGCCCTGGTAAAGTAACATATTCAGCCCACCAAACGCCTTGCAGCCAGCTTCCTTTGCCATCTTAACCAGCCGGGTTCCCAGCGGGTTATAAATCACATCGGCAACGGCAAGTTCCGGGTGGAAAAAGGAAGCATCGGGAATCAGACAATCCTCTTCCCTGGGCGCCATCCCGATATTGGTTGCATTGACCAAAAGATAGCTGTCATGGATCTGCTGTTTCAGAACATCATCCTGATAGTCATACAGGGTTATATGGCAGGAAGTTTTTTCTTTTAGTTTCTCCACCGTTTCCATGGTTCTTTGGATAAAGGGACTGCTGCTCCTGGAAAAAAGGGCAATTTCCTCTGCCCCGTCCAGCGCCGCCTGAACAAGAATCGCCGTCCCTGCTCCGCCGGCGCCTAAAAGCGTCATCTTCTTTCCCTTAATTTCAACGCCCTCTTCCCGGCAGGTCATAAAAAAACCCGCCCCATCCGTGGTATGTCCGGTCAATGTATGATCCTCTTCTATCACCACGGTATTCACCGCCTGACAAAGCTGTGCCGCGGGTGAAAGATGATCGCATAAAGGCACTATTCTATTTTTTAAGGGCATTGTAAGATTCATTCCCCTTGCGCCTAAGATTTTTAATCCTTCGACAGCCTGACAAAGCTGCTCTTCTTTTACGTCAAAAGCCAGGTAAGCATAATCCAGCCCAAGGGCACGGAAAGCTTCATTATGCATCATCGGTGATTTCGAGTGTCCCACCGGGCTTCCTAAAAGACAGATTAATCGTGTATATCCGGTAATTTCCTGATTCATGGTTTTTCCCCCATCTTATCTGTAATTTATTCTTGATTTTCACCTATACAAGTTTTTCACCTATACAAGCCCCAGCGCATATAACGGGATTTCATTATAAAAATAAGTGCATCCCATCATCTCAATATAATCCAGCGTATCCCGGTAAATCGGAGCGCGAAACCAGTCGGATAGTACATAAAAAAACGCAACTGAATAACCGATGGGTGTACACAGTTTTTCATATTCCAGCTTTTTAAAATGACAGTTGGGAAGCTTTTCATCAACGGAGCCGGAAACATTTTGAAATTTCTTTTCGATAATGTATACCGTTTTTTTCTCTTCATTGATAAAAGCCTCATCGGGAAGCCATTTTTTAGAATTAATGGTTTGATAATCGATTCCATGCGGTGTTAAAAATTTTTGATAAAACGCATGCTTCGATGCAGAAATACCGATATACTGCCCATTGCGGTAAACCTGATTGTCCATTACACTGTACCCTGCGGCTTCCAGAGCAGAATCTAACGAAGTCGTCTGCTCAAATGCCAGCCCATTTTTATTCGTCTGTGCTCCTCCGCCGTAAATATTTGGTTTTTTCATAACGTAAAATCTCCCCTCTCAAACATGGCAAATATTATATTCCTCTGCCTCTTCCCTCGAATGAAAAATAATTATCTTCTTATCTCTGTTCTTTTCCAATAATTTTATTATCTCCGGTCGGGTCGTTCTGGGAAATGCACAGACAAATTCCATAAACGCCTCGTCCCTCCCGGTTTCTATCCAGGGCATATCTTCCCGGTGCTTTCCAAAACGTGCTTCTATCCCCTCAAGACAAACTTCCAGCGGATAATCCAGCCAAAATACCGTGTCACAGAAGGCGAGCCGCACCGGCATCGTCCGAATATAATTACCGTCAAGAATCCATCTTGTTTGCCTTAAAATTTCATCCAGCTTTTCATCAAACTCCTGGGGTGTACAGGTGGTTTTATCTGGCCGGTGATAAATCATATCCAGATAAAATAAAGGGATTCCCGTTTTTACATGAAGCTTCCGTGCAAATGTACTTTTCCCACTCCCCGGACAGCCGATAATCACTATCCTATTCATTTTTCCATTCCCCTTCCCCTGTGTCTTGTCAGGCAGTTTGCATTGTTCCAATGCCACCGCTTGGATTGTTTGTATGTTAACGTTTGGGTTGTTCGCATGTTGGCGTTTGTGCTGGCTGCATGTTGCTGTTTGTGCTGCCCGCATGTTGGCGTTCGTGCTGGCTGCATGTTGCTGTTTGTGCTGCCCGCACTCAGTATAACACAGCCCCCAAAAAACCGACAAGTACGATCATCATTATCGGCGACAATTCTTTTTTCCTTATCCAGCGCACCAACAAAATAGCTGCGATTAGAAAAAGAAGGATAAACAGCGATACCATATCTGCTCCGCTTCCTTTCCTGCCGGAAAATACATTGCCCCAAATTACACCATCCGAAAATAAATTTTCGAAAATTACACCTTCGGGAAAGATTATACTTACTGCCATGTATATTCCTGTAGCCAGGATAATCCCCATCAGACAGGGCTTCACCCCGTTAAGAACAGCCTGAACTTTTTTACTTTTTATCAGATTTCCAAACACGGAACTAACCAGTAAAATTATCGTAAATGACGGTATAACCACTCCAACGGTAGCCGCTGCAGCTCCTAGAATCCCCGCCTGCTGACTTCCGATATAGGTTGCCGTATTAATCATAATCGGGCCCGGTGTGGACTCACTGATGGCAATAATATTCGTAAACATTGCCTCATCCATCCAGCCATGGGAAAGAACTGTTTCCTGGATTAATGGAATCGCCCCATAGGCTCCGCCAAAAGCAAACAGGCCAATCTTTAAAAAAGCAAGAAAAAGAGAAAGATAAATCATGATTTTCCTCCATTCTTTTCTAACTGATTCTTTTCTGACAGATTCTTTTCAACTATATTTTCCTCAGATAAACTCCTCGCATACAGATTCTTTTCAACCCTATTCTTCTCAGGCACAGAAAAAAGAAAATAGCCTAAAAAGCCGGAAATAATTATCAGATAAATCGTCGAAAAACGGATACCCAAAATATTAAATGAGAGTGTCATTCCTCCAAACAGCACAACAAAAAGAAGATTCCAAACATTTCTTCCCTTCTTTAACATTTTATGAATCATCTTCACCGCTGTCTGCATAATCAGCAGCGAAACAGCAATGCGGATACCTTTAAACACATGGGAAACTATCGTGTATTGCAGGAGATTATCCATAAAAGAGGAAATCAGCAGGATAATAAAAAAGGACGGCGTCACCATTCCCAAAGTGGCGAATACTGCACCAGAAATTCCTGCTTTTTTATATCCTGTGTAGGTAGCACAGTTAATGGCAACCGGTCCGGGGGTTGACTCGGCAATTACGGTCATGTCCATCAATTCATCCGAACTAATCCAGTGTTTTTTCTCCACACATTCATGGTCAATCAGTGAAATCATCGCATATCCACCGCCGAAGGTAAACATGCCGATTTTTGCAAATGTTAAAAAAAGTTCCTGTAGTATCATCATTTTTATAGTCATTCCTTTCACTCCGCTCAAGGCACAAACAAGTTGTGAAAGTTTTGTCAGATTCTTTCACTCTTTACTCCTCTGGAAAGCAACAACCTGGCTTCAGTGAACCAAGAGACAAAGGGACACACGGTTTTGCACCACGGCAGTGCGATTATGCAGCCATAAACACCCTGCCTTCATTAAAAGTATAAACTATCTTTCACAAAATAACAACAAGGTCAGAAGAATCTTCTTTTCCCTCTGACCTTGTTTGTTATTTTTCTCGCTGGTTCATACAAAGACTGAGCAAAGCGATAAGCCGGGTTATGTCATGAATGGTCATCTATCTAGGACTGCTGTCACCAGCAGCCTCAAGCAACCTACCCGGAAGCAGACGGGCCGCCTTATGCTTCCTGTTTGGTTTTGCTTCAGATGGGGTTTACATATGCCCTGCCTGTTACCAGCCAGGCGGTAGTCCCTTACACTGCCTTTCCACCCTTACTGCTCTCTCCGTTTCCGGCAAAACAGCGGTATATTTCTGTTGCACTGTCCTTGGAGTCGCCTCCACCAGACGTTATCTGGCATCCTGCCCTGTGAAGCCCGGACTTTCCTCTCCTGCGTCCTGAAAGACAGATTACTCCGCCTTCCCGTACCACAGCAGCGACCATTTACCTTACTCAGACCGTAATTATCCTATCACAGTTTTAATTCATTGTCCAGCACATTAAAACATATTTATTTTTTTGTAAGCACTTACAATATATTATCCGCACTACATTTAACTTTATATGCAAAACTCCAATATTATCATTTTCTTATTGACTTAATTTCATATTTTCTGTAAAATTACTGTAAGCGCTTACAAAATATTGATACAAAAACCAAGGATAAAAGCGTTAAGAAACCTTTTGATGTTTAATGATTAAGGAAAGGAATACAGTCACGACAATGACAGCAGTTCATATGACCCAGGGCAGCATCACCCGGCACCTGATCCGGTATTCCGTGCCCCTGATTCTTGGAAATATCTTTCAGCTCACCTATAATGCTGTGGACTCCATAATCGCCGGGCGGTTTATCGGCAAGGAAGCACTGGCATCAGAGGGCATGGCAAGCCCTGTGATGAATATTGTTATTCTGGGGATTTCCGGAATTTGCATGGGCGCTGGTGTCCTTATGAGTGAATTTTTCGGTTCCAGGGAATATGAAACATTAAAACGGGAAATGTCTACCGCAGTATTGTTCGGCCTTTATTTTTCCTTAGCTGTGGCAGCCGCCGGGATAGTCCTGACGCCCGGCCTATTAAAACTTCTTCATGTGCCGGAGGATTTAATGGGGATGACCAGCATTTACCTTCGAATCATCTTCCTGGGAGCGCCCTTTACCTATTTTTATAATGCCCTGGCCTCAGCCCTAAAAAGCGTGGGAGATTCAAAAACGCCGCTGAAATTTTTAATGTTTTCTTCCGTGCTCAACGGCGTATTGGACTTGATTTTCATTGGCGGTCTGGGCTTTGGAATCGTCTGTTCAGCGGTAACTACAGTTATCGCTGAGGCTGTGTCCGCGGGACTTTCCATCGGCTACGTCTATTGGAAAATCCCCTACCTGCGGCTTGCCCCAGGGGAGATGCACATGGACCGCAAACTGCTGAAAATGACCCTGAAATATGGTTCGGTCACTGCCCTCCAGCAGTCCTGCCAGCCCATAGGCAAGCTGCTGATTCAAGGCTCGATCAACCCCCTGGGGGTGGATGCCATCGCTGCCTTCAATGCAGTGAGCCGGGTGGACGACTTTGCCTGTATGCCTGAACAGAGCATCTCCCACGGCATCACCACCTTTGTCGCCCAGAACCGTGGGGCAAAAAAATATGACCGGCTGCGGGAAGGCTTTCGTAAAGGGCTTCTCCTGGAATTTTGCTACTGGATCTGTATCTGCAGCCTGGTACTGATACTGCGCCAGAAAATCGTGGGACTTTTTGTCTCCGAATACCAGGCTCAAAACATCATCCTCTTAGGCAGCCAATACCTGGGAAGCATGGCATTTTTCTATCTCTACCCTGGATTTACCAATGGTTTTCAGGGCTTTTACCGGGGTATGGGCATGATGAAAATGACCCTGCTGGGAACCTTTATCCAAACCTCCCTGCGGGTCATCGCCACCTGGATTTTAGTGCCGCGGGCAGGGATTTATGGGGTGGCTTTTGCCTGTGCGGCAGGATGGAGTGTAATGCTGCTGGTGGAGATACCTTATTATTTCTATCTGCGCAGAAACCACGGCTTTTCCCGGAATAAGACAGACAGCACATCTGAATATAAAACGCAAACTAAGAAAAACACAAGATAAAACAAACACAAAATTCATCCAGGTCCCCCTCTTCTAAACCACAAAGACAAAAGCGGCGGAGTGGGGGACGGATTTCCACTGACTTATCCTATCTTCCTTACACCCGCAGACAGCTTCCCCCAATAAACTCCCTTAATATCGAGTTCTTTGGCACATCCTCGCTGCTGACACCCAGGAAATAATCCATAAATTTCAAAAGCCGTTTTGCCTCCGCATATTCCGGGCAGTTCCTGGGAATCCCAAAAAGCAGCGGCTCGGCAAACAGCTTCAGCACTGCCAGTTCATAGGCTAATGCCGAATTAAACATCGCATCTGCCTCTTCCTGGAAAGGAAAGATATTTTCCTCCTCACCCTTGCGCACCGAATCCCAGCGCCGGATCGTATCCTGGGCCGAAGCTCCTCTCGTCCGAGCATCCCGAACCATACGGCGAAGCAGGCGCCCGTCCGTCGTAGGCACACGGTTATGTTCATCCACATTCAGGGCCGTTAAAGGACTAATATAGATTTTAAACTTCTTCTCCCGCGGAAGCCGATAGGACATCCTATCATTCAACGCATGAATCCCCTCAATCACCAAAATATCTTCTGTCCCCAGCTTTAAGAAATCCCCCTTATACTCCCTCTCACCGGTAATAAAATTATAGCGCGGAAGTTCCACCCGCTCCCCGTCAAGCAGACGAACCATATCTTCATTAAACTGCTTAATATCCAAACATTCCAAAACTTCATAATTATAATTTCCGTTCTCATCCCGCGGACTGTCCACCCGATTAACAAAATAATTATCCACCGCAATCGGATGAGGCTTTAAGCCCAGGGCCATCAGCTGTGTGCTAAGCCTGTGCGAAAACGTCGTTTTCCCCGAAGAGGACGGCCCGGCAATCATCACCAGCTTCTTATCCCCCGAAGCCACAATCTTCCCGGCAATCTCTCCAATTTTCTTCTCCATCAGGGCCTCTTCAATCAAAATCGTTTCGCTCGCTGCCCCCGCAGAAATCCGGTCATTCAGCCCGCCGACATTTGCCAGATCCAGACGAAGCCCCCAATCCGAAGTTTCCTTCAGTACCTGATACAGCTTATCCCTGGGCGCAAACGGCTCAACCACCTTGGGATCGTCCCCCGGATACATCAGCACAAAGCCGTCCTGATAAAGCTGTAAATCAAAATACTTTAAATACCCCGTATTGGGCACCATATAACCATAAAAGTAATCCTCAAAATCCCCAATACTGTAAATATTCACATTA
>CAJUDX010000088.1:0-3299 GCA_910584785.1 uncultured Lachnospiraceae bacterium
GCCCTGATCATTATCATAGAAGATCTGAATTTACAGACTTTTTTTCACACACTCGACCGATAAGGGCAACAATGAATATTCCACTCTGAATAAATTCAGAATATGTAATCATTGGCAATCCCTCCTTTCTTACGTCTGGAGGGTTAGCCCCTCCGAAGATGGAGGGTAAGCCGCCTTTGCTCTCTGACTTTCCTTGAGAAGGATTGTAGCACAGATTTTAGGATTCGACAATCCTTATTTCAAAAATAGATTAAGTTTATACCTTCTTTGATTAGATTTATGCTTTCGCTTTACCACTTGTGCTTTTGCTTATACCACTTATGCTTTCGCTTTACCACTTGTGCTTTTGTTCGTACCACTTATGCTTTTGCTTATACCACTTGTGCTTTTGCTTATACTACTTGTGCTTTCACAGAAAAGTGACGACTTGGAAAAAGTAGAGTTTTTATGATAAACAGGGCGCTTTCTCCCTTACAATACTCTGACTACGGACCAAGGTGTCGGGGGTTCGAATCCTCTCGCGCACGGTAAAAAGCATTACAAAAGGGAGTATTTATCGAAAGATAGATACTCTTTTTTGTTTTGTAGTGAAGTTCTTAGAAAATTTAAGGAGTTGCATATCTCGCTAATCCTCCTGCTATAGCATATTCCGCAATACATTTCCAATTCTTTAACCGATTTAAGAAAAACTTTTTCGTTGAAAATCCTGATAACCAAATGTATAATTGAATTAAACTACCTGCAGACCATGCAGCAACTTAAGTGAGGGAATGTTAAATATGAAAAAGAAGATGAAAAAAAGATTACTGATTCCGTGCATCGCCGCCGGACTCCTATACGGCTGTTCATCGCAGACAGCCGCACCAGCTGTTTCCGCCGAAACACAGGCATCGGAAGAAACAACGTCACTGGCAGAAACACCAACACCAGAAGAAACACCGGCGCCAGCAGAAACAAGCACAGAGACCGGTCGGGAAAAACCCCTGGAGGAGGATGGTTCAAAAGCAGATCAGGATGCAACACCCGATGCGGCAAAGGAAAGTGATTCTGAAACGAATGAAAAGGATAAGGCAGAAAAAAACGAAACAGATGAAAACAGAGAAAATCAAGAGGATGAAAATGCCTATGTTAAAACAGTAAAAGACGCCCAACCGGAAACCTTTCCGGGATGCACCTACGGCGCTGCCTTTGAAGAGTTTTTCACCTCGCCTCAATGGGAATATTTTGAAAGCACGGACGGACAGAACGTCGTGGAATTTACGGGAGAATGCATGTATGCCGGTGCACGGACAAAGGCAAGAATGCAGTTTGTAGTGGAAAAGGATCAAAAAACGGTCAACACCGGTGCATTGTACTACAATAGCACACCACAGACCAGAAAAATTATTACAGACTCCTTAAATAAAATCTTTGAACAATATGCCAAGGCACACGGCATTCCCTACACCCTGCCCGCGCCGGTCAGCCCGGAAGCTGCAAATACAGCCCAAACAGCACCGGCAGAAGGCCAACAGCAAAACACCCTTGAAACAGCAGACGCATTGCCGCCAGAATTACCGGAAAACTCCACTATCCATTCCGGGGGTGCTCAGGCTGCTCTTAACTTTGCCGCATGGACAAATCCAGATATCGGCTCCTGGTATTCCCCAACCACAGGGTATTATGTTATTCCATTTGTGGACAATGCCGGAAATGCATCTATCCGCTTTGCCAATGAAAATACGCGAGATTCCTATGCCGCTGTTTATTACACGGACGCAGTAAGTGCGGTTACAAACGATGCTGGCGGTCTGACTTATCAGGGCTATATTTACACAGCTTCCAGTGAACAGCCAGCGCTGATTGGCATGGTTGAAGTCCGATGGAATTCTATCACAGAGCTTAAAAGCCTATCCGTAAAAATGATTAACGGAAACCAGACCATGGATACCTCGATGACCGCTGGAGATTATACTTATTTTGGGACAGTAAACTAGGTAAATTAATTTTTGTGTTCGACTTCCATGCCAGATTTTTATCAAAAAACTGCCGGGAAACACTTTGATTTCCCGGCAGTCCACAGTTATATTTATCAATGCGGTAATAAACATACAATTAGGCATTCCCGCTCTGTTTTTCCTTATTCCTTCGTTACCAAAGAATCCACAGTATCCTGTGTTACCAGCTGGTTATCCAGGATAACGTAAGGCTCAATCTCCTTGCCTTCCAGATAGTCAAAAGCCGTGTTTAAAATTGCTTTCCCTAAGAAGAACGGAGGCTCTGCAATCGTTGCATCAACCTTTCCGGCTTTCATGGCATCCAGGGTATCATCAATCGCATCGCAGCCGATCTTAACAATATCACTGGTTCTTCCTGCTGCTTCCATTGCCTCTAACGCACCTAAAAGCATCTCATCGTTTGCTGCGTAAAGGCCATCGATTTCAGGATTTGCCTGAAGGATATTTTCCATAACGCTCATGCCCTTTGCACGATCAAAATCTGCTACCTGGCAGGCTACGATTTCCATCTCCGGGTTTTCCTTCATAATTTCGTTAAAGCCCTGTGAACGGTTCTGCGCCACGTTCGTTCCCATAATACCCTGAATCTCAACAATCTTTCCCTTGCCGCCCAAGGTATCCACCAGATATTGTCCAGCCATTCTTCCCGACTTAATCGCGTCATAGCCAATATGAGAAACAACTTCGCCGCCGTTGGACTCGCGGTCCATGGTAAATACCGGGATTCCTGCTTCATTGCAGGCTTCAATCGAAGATACAATCGCGTCAGAATCGCAGGTATCAATAATAATCGCATCCGGCTGCTTGGTAATCAGGTTTTCCACGTCCTTCATCTGGATCGTCGGGTCATCCTGGGCATCTGTAATATACAGCTCGATTCCATGCTCATCTGCTGCCTTCTGCACGCCGTCTTTAACATCCACAAAGAATGGATTTGTCTGTGTGTTCATCGCCAAACCGATAACATACTTCTTATCGCCGCTCTCCTGGCCCGCGTTCTCTGCTTTTTCTTCTGCCTTTGTTTCTCCTCCTGCAGCTGCTTCTGCCTGTGCTGCCGTGGTCGCCGAAGCCGGATCAGACCCTGAACTGCATCCGGTAAACATCGTACATACCATTGCCATTGCCAATACAGTTGCTCCAATACGTTTCTTCATAATACATTCTCCTTTTCTTAAAAAATATTAGGTATAACTTATCATCCTTTTAAGAAAACCGGAGCCATAAACCTTTGCTCTTTTGCCTTCTTAAAAGCATGTTATCCCTTACAACCCCTTACTCTGCCTTTTTAATTCTGCCTTATTA
>CAJUDX010000088.1:3399-9570 GCA_910584785.1 uncultured Lachnospiraceae bacterium
AAAGCATGTTATCCCTTACAACCCCTTACTCTGCCTTTTTAATTCTGCCTTATTAATTTTGCCTTCTTAACTCTGCCTTATTATTCTGCCTTCGCTGACAGATCCTTTACTTTTTTATCCACAAGTACGGCAATCAGGATAACCGCACCCTTTACAATATTCGTCGCATGCGGATTAACGTTCATTAAGGTAAGAATATTATCAATAATACCCATAATCATTGCGCCGACAACAGTCGGAAGAACAAAGCCCACGCCGCCGCTTAAGCTGGTTCCTCCTAAGATTACCGCTGCAATGGCATCCATCTCAATTCCCGTGCCGCTGGTGGACTGTGCCGACCCAAGTCTTGCGGTCAGGATAACCCCGGCGATTCCGCATAATAAACCGTTAATGGTGTAGGCCATCCACTCCGTAAACCGGGTGGAGATACCAGAAAGGCGTGCTGCCTCGCGGTTTCCGCCAAAAGCGTAAATACTGCGCCCATAGCTTGTCTGGGTCAAAATATAATGGGCCAGTAAAAATAGTAAAATCAAGATAATCACAGGTACAGGAATCCCTGCAATAGCGCCCTTTCCAAAGAACTTATAGGCATCGCTTTTAATAGAAATCGGTGAACCCTTGGTGTAAACCAGGACGCATCCCCTTAACAGTGTCATCATACCTAGTGTAGAAATAAAGGGTGGAATCTCGCAAAACGATACGAAAAATCCATTAATTGCCCCACAAAGCACGCCCACAGCCAGAGCCAGCGCAATGGCAAGCACCGGATTTCCGGTAGATTCCAGAACACCTGCCGCCAACACGCCGGAAAGTCCCAGAATCGAACCTACCGACAAATCGATACCGCCGGTAAGGATAACAAAGGTCATTCCGCAGCCCACGACTCCGGCTACCGTAATCTGCTTAAATACATTAAACAGGTTCGTCACGCTCAGAAAGCTGGGTGATAATATCGTTGCAAATATACAAATCACGAGTAATATCAGCACGGAACGGTAAATATTAATCTGATTGATCAGTTTCTTCTTATTCATTTTCACTTACACCTCCTGATGCATGGGCTAAAATAATCTCCTGGTTTACCTTCTCCTTGGGCAGTTCCAGAACCTGATGCCCCTCACGCATAATGATCACCCGGTCGCTCATGCCGATTAGCTCCGGCAGGTCCGTGGAGATCAAAATAATACTCTTCCCCATCTTGGTCAGTTCATCCATAATCTGGTAAATCTCCGCCTTTGCGCCTACATCCACACCCCGGGTAGGCTCGTCCAGAATCAGGATGGACGGATCAGCTTCTAAAACCTTGGCAAATACCACCTTCTGCTGGTTTCCTCCGCTCAGTTTCCCCACCAACTGCTGCAGGCCGCTGATCCTAATATTCATCCGCGCAACCTGGGCATGAATATTTTCCGTTTCCTTCTTTTTGTCAATATGGATTCCCTTGCTGATTTTATCTAAGGAGGACAGGGACACATTCTCCCGGATATTGCGGATTAAAACAAGACCTTCCTGCTTCCGGTCGTCCGACACAAAACCAATCCCTGACTTTAACGCCTTCTTGGGTGTCCGGCAGTCCTTCTTCTCCCCATTGACATAAACTTCCCCCGATGCCATGGGAATAGCCCCATACACAATCTTGGATAACTCGATGGTTCCCGAACCCATAAGCCCGGCAATCCCTAAAATCTCCCCCTGGTGAAGCTTCAGACTGATATCGTGCACGCCTTTTCCGCAGATATTCTTTAATTCCAATGCCACTTCCTTTTTCTCATAATGGCGCTCTGGATAGAGGTTGGTCACGCTCCGCCCAACCATCATGGAAACGACATCGTCATAATCGGTATCTTCAATGTTTTTCGTTGCTATGTACTTCCCGTCCCTGAATACGGTAAGACGATCGGAAATTCTGAAAATCTCATCCATGCGGTGGGAAATATATAAAATCGAAATATCCTTCTTCTTTAAATCGTCAATAATCCCAAACAGGATATTGATCTCTTCGTCGGTAAGTGCAGCCGTCGGCTCGTCCATAATAATCACCTTGGCACCGATGGTCAGACACTTGGCAATCTCCGTCATCTGTGACTCCGCCACGGAAAGATTGCGCACCTTCGTCTTACAGTCAAACTTAAGCCCCAGGCGGTTTAATACCTCCTGTGCGTCCTGATAAAGTTTCTTCCAGTCCACAGCCCCGTAGGATGTCTTGGGAAGCCTTCCCAGATACATGTTTTCTGCCACAGACATATCGGGAACCATGTTAAATTCCTGATAAATCATGGCAATTCCCTGCCGCTCTGCCTCCTTGGTGGAATGAAACACCACTTCCTGACCATTCACATACATATGGCCCGAAGTATAACCCTGCGCTCCTGCGATAATCTTCATCAGGGTCGATTTTCCCGCGCCGTTCTCTCCGCACAGGGCATGTACCTCTCCCCGGTATACATCCAGCTGGACCCCATCCAGAGCCTTTACACCGGGGAATGTCTTCACAATCGATTCCAGATGCAGTACAATATTATCGTTCATTGCTACCCCTCTCTATTTGCTGATCACTCTTTGTGCCAAGCCAGCCAACATCCTTACTTCCTAAAATGCCTTTGTACTGGCCTGACCAAACAGTTCCATCTTCGGGACAAATTAATACGCACACCCCGCCGTTAAAATCACATTGGTGTAGCCGGTAAATTCTCCCGTAAGAATAATGGCTTTGGCATCTTTGCTTCTTTCCTTTAACTCGGTATGAGGAATATAGTCTACTGGCAGTCCCTCCGGCAAAAGCGCCAGGGCCTTCTTATGAAAATCCAGGGAAACCTTTAAGGCTTCGTCCGCAAATGTCGCCTTCTCCACGACAATATACTTAAGAACCTCCTCAAGCACATCCAGATAAGCCGGATCGCCCGGACGCCATCCCAGATCCACCCTTTCCACTCCCTTAGGAATCGGAAGCCCCGCATCCCCAATCACTAAGGTATCCATATGGCGCAGCTCTGCCAGTACGCGGGCAAGCTGCGGATGAAAAATTCCAGTCTTTAACATGGTATAACCCTCCCTTGGTTGATCAATGATTTATTGCAGGAATTTCTTCCTGTAATGGTTACTGTTCACATACTCACGGTGAACAGTAACCTGTAGCTTACATTTTGCAAAACTTACTTATGGGCTTCTAAGAATGCATCAATCTCTTCCCGAAGCGGCATCGCCGGTGTGGTTCCCATCTTCTGTACCGAAAGGGCAGCCAGGGCATTAGCAAACTTCGCGGCCTCCCAGAGATCCTTTCCCTCAGCAAGTGCAGCTAAAAGCCCTCCGTTAAAGGCATCGCCTGCCCCTGTGGTATCCACGGCTTCCACCTTATAGGCTGGAAGAATCCCCTTCTTATCCCCCGTGTTTAAGTAAACCCCTCTTCCGCCAAGGGTGATCAGCACACGCTTCACCCCGCGGGCAAAGAACCAATTTGCTGCTTTATCCGCGGCTTCTTCGCTGTCCACCTTAATTCCGGTAAGAATCTCGGCCTCAACCTCATTCGGCGTAATCAGGTCAACCTTAGCCAGAAGTTCATCTTCAATCGGCTGTACCGGAGCCGTATTTAAGATAACCTTGACCCCTTTTTTATAGGCAATATCCACAATCCGATCCACGGAAGAAACATTCGTTTCCAGCTGTGTCAGCAGATACTCAGAACCTTCGATCACATCCGTTAAAGAATCCACTTCTTCATCGGTTATGGTATTGCACGCACCCAGAATAACAACGATCTCATTCTGGCTGGTCTTTTCATCCACCATAATCAATGCGGCGCCGGTTTCCACATCCTCGGAAAACAACACCCGGCTGCTGTCCATCTTCAGCTCTTTCATGGTATCTAAGGCAACGCCGCCAAAGGTATCCCGGCAAATCTTGGTAACCATCGTTACATCGGCTCCCGCCTTATGTGCGGCAACCCCCTGGTTAAACCCCTTTCCTCCAGGCCCAAGCTTAAACATGCTTCCCTTTACGGTTTCGCCCGGTGCCGGAAGATGCGGGGTTCTTCCCATTAAGTCAACAACAAAACTTCCAAATACTAAAACCTTCTTCCCCATAACGATCTTCTCCTGCTCTTCTTTCCATCCTTGATGATTTTCTTTGTTCTGGTTTTCTCTGTTTTTGTTCTCCATCGGCTTTCTGCACCAGTCCCCGGCACTATTCCTGAATTAACGGAATACCGTTTCCTGCACCGATTCGGTCTGCCCCTGCCTCAATCAGTGCTTTTGCATCCTCCGGTGTGCGGATACCTCCGCTTGCCTTAACCAGGGCTTTACCGTCCACCGTCTTTTTCATCAGTGCTACATCGGCAACCGTTGCTCCTCCTGTGCTGAATCCGGTGGAAGTCTTTACAAATGCTGCCCCTGCCTTAACCGATAATTCACAGGCTTTCACTTTTTCCTCATCCGTCAGCAGACAGGTTTCAATAATCACTTTAACCAGGGCATCACCGGAAGCCTCCACCACAGCGCGGATATCGTCCTCCACAAACGAATAATCCTTATCCTTTAATGCACTGATATTAATTACCATATCAATTTCCTGTGCTCCGGCCTTTACTGCTTCTGCCGCTTCAAAAGCCTTCGCCGTGGTCAGCATTGCTCCCAAAGGAAATCCAACAACACAGCATGTCTTTACTTCACTTCCTTCCAGTTCCTTGGCTACCAGAGGAGCAAATGCAGAATTTACGCATACCGAAGCAAACTTATGCTCCCTTGCTTCCTTGCAGTAGCCGATAATAGTTTCCCTGCTCGCATCTGCCTTTAACATCGTGTGATCAATCACCTGTGCAATTCCCATAACTTTTTTCTCCTTTTCTTTATTAAAAAATGAACTTGTAGTGACT
This sequence comes from uncultured Lachnospiraceae bacterium, assembly GCA_910584785.1. Lineage (GTDB taxonomy): Bacteria > Bacillota > Clostridia > Lachnospirales > Lachnospiraceae > Caccovicinus. Next base: position 8,267 of record CAJUDX010000088.1, read on the forward strand.
TTATTATCGTAAATTCTCTTTACCATTTTGTCCAGACTGCATTTTTCCATCAATGCTTTTTACTGGCTTTTTATGAATATCGTATAGGGTTATCCCGGACATCTTAAAAACTTCTTTGTCCGTTCGTTGCTGCTTATTGTGTAACCGGTTACATATTTACCAATAAAACTTTTCTGTAATCGGTTACATATTGTTCAAAAACAAACTGACTTATGTCAGATTGTTTTCAACTGCTCCGATCCCCGCAAAATAACCTGATAAGGCACTGTAACCCGCTTTCCCCGCTGACGGTTTTGTCCGCCGCTTTCAAAGCATTCCTGGAGAAGCTTCATCGCTTCCATTCCCTGCTGTTTCGCATCACGGTCAACCACCGAAATACGGTAATCAATCATTTTTAAGGTTTCGATGTCATCAAAGCCCATCAGAGAAACATCTCTTCCAAGTTTAAGTTTTTTCTCAGTCAAATACTTTAAGCATCCCAAAGTAGAAAGGTTATTCGAGGTAAAGATCGCTGTGGGCGGTTCGGGAAGTTCCATCAGCCGTTTCGTACAAGCATAGGCTTTCGCAATCTTAAAGTCACCGCAGGCCACATATTCCGGTCGAATCGCAAGGCCGTTCTCTTCCATCGCCTGCACATAGCCCTGATACCTGTCTTTTCCCGGTTTTGAAGTGTCCGGCCCGGTAATCACGGCAATCCGCCGATGACCTGCACGGATAAGCTCTGTCACGCCGTCGCATGCCCCCTGCTGGTTGTCCACAAATACACCATCAAAACGTGCACCTTTTACATCGCGGTCAATCAGCACCACCGGAATCCCCGACTTCTCCAATGCCAGAAGCTGTTCCCTTGTAAAATCGTCGGAATCTGATATCGGAGTAATCAACACTCCCTTAACCCATCGCCGCTTCACCAAATCCAGGCAGCGGTGCTCTTTGGCAAGTGTTTCGTTCGTTCCCCAGAAAATCAGGTTATAATGATACTTTTCAGCAACTTCATTCACCCCGTTGATAACCTTGGAAAAAAATTCATTCTCAATATCCGGGATAATCACGCCTATACTAAAACTGTCCTGGATACTCAGGCTCCGTGCGATTTCATTCGGAACGTAGTCATAGGCTTTGACGACTTCCATCACCTTCTGCCTGGTTTCGCTCTTGACATAACCCGAATTATTCAGCACCCTGGAAACGGTAGCGGACGACACGCCTGCTCGCTGAGCAATCTCCCTTATATTCATGGCGTTTTGTCCTCCTCTGCTCTGTAATCGGTGTGTTACCGGTTACATGTATAACAATACCATACT
>CAJUDX010000089.1 GCA_910584785.1 uncultured Lachnospiraceae bacterium
GTGTTCTTTTGCCTTGGAAATAAGGTTATGATCTATATAGTTACAAAATTCCGGGAGAATTTCTCTCTGATTTCTATTATAATCCGTCCGTACTTTGCTAATGTCTTTATGAAACCGTTCGTTCCATTTGGGAAGTATGTATTCTTTCATCTCAGCCAGGCGCTCCATATGAAAACCCTCTTTCACCATACTTTATTCTTGTTCGTTTCAGCTAATTTATATTTGTGTCAGAAAAACCTCCTTTAATTCCAGCCCCACTGCGTTTCTGCGCAGTAAGCTTTCCGCTAAATCGAGGTTTATAATGGTATGCCTTTTTCCATTTTTCTTTACCCAAAATATATTTCTTTCTCCAACCCATTCAGGTTTTTTAGCTTGCTGTATGTAATTTTGATCCTTTTTCACATAAAGCATATTAATTTGATCACTCTCTTCCATAATTGGAAGATAATATACCTCCTCAAAATCTTTTTCCGCGCTAAGCAGAATAACTTCCTTAAACACCACTTTATCTCCATACATTTTTATAACCGATCTCACCAGTGGCGAAACCAGCAAAAATGGGAAAGAAATTATATCTGTAAAAACAATTTTTTCTGTTGGATTAATTCTATAGACCAAACGATTTTTCAGTTTATGATAAGTTTCCCACTTTATTAACCGTACATCTTGTATCCCATACCAATCAATAAGCGTCGGCGCCTCTATAAAATTAGTGTTATCTAGCTTTAATTCATAATATTTCATCATAATCTCCAGCTGTTTACCCTATTATTTCCTTTTTCTTTTTTCTACTTCAATCCATCAAAAAAATTCTGTACCCATCCGTCATTTTCAAAATAGAACTCTTCCTCTTTCCCTAAATATAATTTTCCGTCTTTCCGGTACACCGGCACTACAGAAAACACCCAGTCCATCGGTCTTGCCCACACAAAGAACCTTACTTCCTGCTCTATAATGTCATCCGTATCCGCCTGGAGGATATGTTCTCCATACTTGTTCTGGATCTCTTCGTATGTTTTTTCCTCAAAATCCATCAGGGAACTGTAGTAGGTGTACTGATACCGCTCCCTTCCCTCCATGTCTTTTAGATACAGTTTCAGCGTAAGGTCTTCCATATTCCTGGAGATCATGCCGCTTCGGCTGTTCCGTTTCAACCGGTGGATAAGCACCACCTCTTCCCCACTATGGGTAAAAGCGGTAATTCGGTAAGGCAATGCCGGATCTTTTGTATGGATTACAACATCGGCAAACCCATACTTCTTATCCTTGAGATATTTAAGCGCCCCATCCACGCAGGTCATCTTTAACTCAAAATCCCTGGTCAAGTCACCTCTGCGGCGTTTAAACTGTATGGTCTTTCCCGGCACAAACTCCTTTATGGCATCCCGGAAAATAAGTATCTTACAGGACTGTCCTGTCAATTTGATGATGGAATACTCTTCCAGCACTTCCTCCTCATACAGATGTTCCATGAACCGCTTGATAATCCCGTAAATATCGGCTTTTAAAAGCAATTCCAGCTCATAAATGCTAAGATACACAGTTGGAAATTCTTTGATGATCCCAAGGCCATTTTCCCTATAACCAGACATTTTCCATTTATCCACCGGTATCCAGGTAGTGGCGCTATCTCTGATTCTTTGGGAGGATATGCCCACCCTCAAGGTTCCTACATGATTATAAAATTCCTTTTTTACTATTTCTGCCAGACGGAATAAAAAATAGAAATTATTCTTCACTTTGTAATAATCTGCCCTACCCTGATTTTCGAAATCCCGGAAACGGGTGGGAAGAAAACGCTCTGATTTCTTGTACTCCTCTTCCAATTCTCTATATACTTCCTCTGAACCATACTGATCCACATACCGGAATACATCAATATCATATCCGGAAAGGATCTCCTGTTCTTTTTTTAAGAATCCCGGATATAATTCGTTTACAATGGCAATCTTTATAAGCTGCATAATCCGGTAAGTCAAATTATTGCCGCCAAAATCCGTATCCCCGTTCTCATAGGAAGTATCCATTTCAATCTGGTAGGCAACTCTCCTGTCCCAAATCCGAAACGAACAAGAGCAAAGATCCGTGGTTCCGCCTCCACAGTCGATAATCAGTGCCTTGTATTCCTGGCCATCCTCATAATTTCCTTTCTGGATCATTTCGGATATGGTGTTATACAGCACCGATACCCCCTCGTCGATCATATCTCTTTTCTCTATGGCATATTCCGGAAGAACCTCTGAAAAAAGTTTCTGGAATTTAGCCTTCTGTTTCACCGGGCATGAGATATGGACTCCCTCTATTCTGCATTTAAACCGGTCACGGACTGCTTTAATCACGTACTCGAAGTAAGCCTTCAATATCTCCTTTCGTGAAACAAATCCGCGCCTCCCCTGCCGATCCGTGATTTCCTCCTGCTTTTCATAATCCCCGATCCATCGCTTGATGTCATAGAACACACAAAACCCTTCGTCTATGTAGCTGGAATCTGCCAAGCGGATGGCATCATATCCAAAAAGAAACTTTGGCTCGTCGGATTCTACTGCCCGAACGCCTACCACACTGGGAAACATCCTGGTTTCCTCCCAATCCCTGGACGTGTCATAGAACAGGGCGTAGTTGGTGTCATTTGCACGCAGCCCCCGCTCCCCATCATGCAGATCGGCCTTTTCAAAGTACAGATTATCCAGATAGACTCCAGCCGTTGTGTTGGATGTGCCAAAATCCATGGCCATAGGCATTGATAAAGGAATGGGCTTCTTGACCTCAAAATCCAAAAGTGGGATGCGGTATATCTCCATATATTCTGGTATGAAATCGTATTTCCCCGTATAAATCTGGTAAAGCATCTCGGATTCCCGGCGTCCCATACAGTATAGGCTGTAATTCTTTACACTGGACTCATGGCAGGCCAGAGCAGCAGCTTTTGTCAAATATAGACAGTCCGTCCGGTTTCCCATAGTCACCACGTTCAAAACAGCGCATACCGTCATATCGCCGCCTACTACCAGGGCATTGGTTCCCACCAGCCTCTTCTCATAAGGCAGAGTGAGCCCATCATAAAAACCGATTGCCAGCCCATCGTAAGCGGTGATTTTGGAACTGCACTGAAGCCGGATATCCAGCCTTTCCTCCAGCCTTGCTTCCTTTATTACCTGCTCTAACGCCTGCATTCCGCTCTCATCCGGTTCTTCAATCAGAAAATATTCGTCTGCTCCCCTGTATCTCAGAATAATACGAATTAGTTCCTCCTTATCCATTGGGTTCAAAACTCCCTGGATGATTTTTTCCTTTCGGCATATTTCCCGCAGCTGAAACGTGGTCATTAATTCCAGTTCGGCTTTCCGGTAACGTTTATCCGGGGCTTTCTCTTCCTTTCTCTTTATTACATATCCATACTTGTCCATTCTATTACCCCTTACCATCAGCACTCTTAGGCATGATATCGTAATCATCAGCTAAAATAGCTTTTTACCGCTATGGGATATTTATCACCACGACACTTGCATTGTCCTTTTCTTCTTCCTCACTTCGGTTTACCAGTTCCACAAGCCGAAACGCTTTATCCTGGCAGCTGCCTTCCCCTTCCAGACAGTCCTCCATATCCTTCCACCTGGCTGTTTCATACATCCCATCACTCATCAATAGCACATATTCTCCTCCATAAAATGCAATAGGCGTATCAAAAAATTCCACATCCTGGAACCCATCCCTCCCCACAAAGTTATAGAGCCGATGATGGTTCACCAGACTAAGGGCTTCCTGCCTGGTCAGCTTTCCTTCTTCATACTTCTGATTTGCTAACACGCCAATGGTATGACCGAAACTGACCGACACCAGTTCATGGTTCCGATATACGGCGATTTTTACGTTTCCCACCACCGCATAATACAGCTTCCGATTCTTGATTAACACTGCACCGACAGAAGCGCTTCCCTGCTCCTCCTCCAACTGGTTCAATATCTCCCGGTTAGCTGCCTGAAAAGCTTTCCGAAATGAATATTGGGGATTATAAAAGGCATTCCGATCTTCAAATAAATCCTGGAAGACATTCACTGCCATTCGGCTGGCAATCTTTCCCCCATAATGTTTCCCCATCCCATCTGCCAGAACCGCCATAAGCCCTTCCTCCGTTTCTGTAATGCCGTATTCATCCTCCTGCACCTCCCGGTCTCCAATGGTCTTAGAAGCCCCAGTTTCACAAAATCCCCTATTTTTTCTCTTCTTAGAATGCAAGCTTAACCGCATCCGTTCTGCTATAAGTACCGTGCCAAAAAGAAATAGCAATAAGATAATTACTTCGGGAATCGCCATAGTTCCCCTCCTGTCAGCCTTCCGTTTCAGGATTACTGCTTTTCTTATCCTGCCACATAAAATTCTCACCACAGAATGGAACAAATGCAAACTTGCTTTCGCCCATCTCAATCACGTCATAGGAGTTTAAAACCGTGGGAGTGTAAACCGCCGCTTCGTTATGGTACACCAGCCCATTGCTGTCCCCTGGCAACAATACAGTCTCTTTCTTCTTCGGGTCAAACACGATAACACCGTGGTTTCTCCGGGATATCTGGTTATCCCCCAATATTTGGATATCCATATCGTCAGCCCGGCCAATGAAATTTTTCCCGGATCTGATCTTGTAATCCTTTCCCTGCCTAGGACCGGAAATGCATACCAGCCATCCACATACCGGGGACACTTCCTGAGTAAACAACAACTCTTCCAGTTCCTCTCCGCCGTTTCCCCCGATCTCCTTCTTTTCCTTTGTCTCCGTTTCAATATTACAGTATGGACACACAGTCCCATATCTTCTGGATGAAAACAGATGCCCGTTCTGGCATCGGATCAGATTACTGTTCATCGTGTCTTTTCTCCTTTAATCTTTGCCTCGCTATCCGTCCTCGCCGGTAATTCCACTTATTTATATTCATTATTTTAGTAACAAGTGATTCAGCCCTATGTACAAACAATCTCCCCGCTCCAAGCGGCAGGCTGTATCCCTGGAAAGTTTATAAACCCTGCCGTCACTGACCTTCTTTACGCTAATTCCATTACTGCTTCCCAAATCCTCCACATACCAACTGCCTGCAGAGTAATTCAGCACTGCATGCTCTATATCTACCATACTGGCATAGGGACTCTGCCCCAGATCAATATCTACTTGGTTCTCTTTCACATCCCGCCCAATGACCATGGCTGTTTTCCCATAAATATCCCAACTCATCAGGGGTTTGTCCTCCTCATTCAACAATACGATTTCCGCAATCGGTTCGTCTTTCCCCAGACTACTATACCCCGACTGTTCCATGTACTGGTTCCTGTCCTCCTTGTCCATAACTGCCAGCAGCAGAAATAAGACAGCCAATATGCAGGCAAAAATAAGTACGAGGTTCCGCCACGTAACCTGATCCGGGTACAGCAGCACGATTCCAATGACTGCCATACAGAAAAAGACAATAATAAGATCCAGCACCCTCTTTTTCATTCTGCTTACCCTTTTCCCATGAATGTACAATGGGGCGTATCCGGTTACAGACTCGCCCCATCGTCAATTATACGGCCGAATACCCGCCTTCCACCGTTATATTAGCTAACTTATCCTTTTTCTGTTTGATCATTAAAGTAAAAATCCCTGTTCCTTCCACATTGTCGTATTCCTCTTTGTAATCAATTACAAAGGCATTGGGAAAAAAGTACTTCCGTTCCATGACTCCTGCCGCTATATGTTCCACGGTCACTTTGCGATAGCAATCTGACTTTTCAGCTGGAACCGCAGACCATAAAGCCAATTTTCTGGTGCTATCAAAGGGATCACCATCCACTGCAGTCAGGATCCTTCCAGTAATGGTCAGCGTGCTTCCCACATCTTTTGTCCTGGCATTAGAATCCAGAGGAATATCCGTAGTATACTTTACGCTGCGCACACACTCTTTTGCGATCTCAAAACTTTCTAATCCTTCCACTGTTACTTTGTATGACATATTTTACTTCCTCCTTCAATTCTGATCTATCTGCCGCTGAAGCCACCTTCAATCTTAGTTGCCATATTCTCGTCCTTCTTTTGTTTCATGTGGATATAGAAGGTTCCCACGCCACTTTCATCATCTACTTTCTCACTGTACTCCATTACGAAAGCATTGGGAAGTGTAAACTGGCGTACCACCTGACCGGCAGATACTACCGTGATTTCAGCGTTTCGGTAGCAGTCTGCTTTCTCTGATGGCACCTGAGACCATATAGCCAAACCCAGCGTTGGGTCATTACCCTCTCCTCCCAGCTTATAGAGCATTTTCCCCCACACTTTTACGGTCATGCCAAAATCGGTTGCTCTGGCATTGGAGTCAGCAGAAGATGCGGAATTAAAATCCACTTTTGTAATGCTTCTTTCATCAAATACGATGTCTTCAGCTCCTCCGGAAATTTTCATACGAAATCCCATAATCATATCCTCCTTATATGATAATTTATCCTGCAGGAACCGCTTGCGCGAACCCTGTGATCTGATTCATGGCACAAAAGACGCCTTTACCCGCGGCTTCACGCCCGGTTGGCTGAGAGACGGTTAATCTCCACCTCCAGGTTTTTCACATTGCCGTTAAACGTGATATTTAGTGTGCAGTAATCATTTTCTTCATCAATCATATACTCCACATCATCCCCTTTTCCCAGAACGGCATTTAAACATTCCCGCTTAGACAGCCATCTGCTCTTCTGGCTGTTGGGATTATTGGAGAAAAATTGTATAATGGAATCTTCCTTAAAATCCCCTGTCCCATGGCGCATCACCCGCTCAATATAATTCGTTACCTGCGTCTTATAGATCGGTTCAAAGGAATATCCATCCGACATTAAATTCCTGGTTTTATACACCATAATATTCGTAATGTCGCTGCCTTTATAAACGGCGTTTTCAGAACTGAACACGAATCCGAAATTCTTCCGGTTAATCTCATTTTTTATGGAATTTGTGAATCCGGTGATTTCCTTCGCCATCGTCGTATAGACCGCCAATCCGTGATCGTCCGCTTCTATATCAAACCGGACTCCTGGCTGTTCCGGATCGATTTTTACCTTCTCAAATTTATCCTTTAGATACTCCGGGCACTGGTACGCTGCTACAATCCCCGCCGCCACATAGGCGGCTCCCACATACACGCCGTCAATCCACAGTTTCATCACGTCTTCTTTTTCTTTTGACAATTCCGCCTTCCCCTCCTGCTGGTTGATCACCATGCGCCGATCCAATACCACGCCGGATTTGTCCTTGGGAATAATGGTAAAATTAGGGAGGCAGGGAATGGCATACTCGCTAAAGGGTTTTCCCATTAACGGTGCGCAGCGATCCTCATACTTTCCAATCCCCTCCGTTGCAAGGGCGTTAAATGTGGTGCTGTCATCCGCCTCATAGCTAAAAAAGCATTGGATTCCGTAATCCTTAAAGATGTCCAAAAGCCGCGCCAGTGACTCCACGCTGTTGACATCCGCTTTTTCCGTCTTTGCATTTCCCCGAAAGCGTTCCCTGGTTAATTTCATCTTGCTGTATTGATCTAAAGAGACATTTGGCACAACCGCATACCAGACGGTATTCCCGAATTCGTTTTTTGCGTTTGTGGTATTTAAAAACGCAGCCAGCCGGGAAATATTGCTGGTTTTTGCCAGTGCTTCATTGGACACATTCGTGATTAACATGGACGGGCGCATACCTTTTATCTTTTTGGGATACTGCTCAAAATAACACCAAATCCCCAGCAGCTTTTCCATCAGCGGTTTTACCGTCTTGATAAATGCGTCCTTGGACTCCCGGTAAAACTCCAAATAAGAATTATAGTTGGCAACCTCCTGTGCCTTATCGATACTCCCCTCCATGGTGGAAGTCAAGGGACAAAAGGTTCTTGCCACCAGCGCTGCCACATAGTCATTTCCTTCCTGATTGATCGCGTGGTAATCTTCCTTAAGCGCCTCGATAAGGCCAAAATTAGCCTGATCGTCTACCGCCACAAGAGCCGTGCTCTCTACCTTAGGCGCTTCCAAAACCCGTAATTCCCCATCGTCTCCCATGCTTAATACCCCTAATGCCAGCGGCGTATGATCCCGTTTATCTCCCCCGTCCCCCAAAAGAAGCCGGGTTTTAATATCCTCAATAGCCAGGGGCAGCATTGCCATAATGTTATTATAATTTTCACTGGCTTCCTCAAACATGACATTTAGCTTGTCCGCTAAATCCAGCTTTTTCGGATCATCCTCCTCCAATTTTGCGTACTCCCCATAGGTATACTGCAGTTCCTTCCGATTCTGCTTAATTGCATCCATCACCTTCTTCGGTGAAATCATGTCCGTCAGCTTTTCAAATTTAAAATCGACGTTAATTATGCCCTCCGCCCGTTTCGTGTCTACCATATTCATCAGCATCCCCATAAACTCATTTTGGCGGTTCAGCGGAATCTCCGTAAGCATTTCCTCGGGAACCTGCTCCGGCTTCTCCAGCTGGTAAACCACTTTTTGGTTATTGGCATTATAGTAGCAGTAAACCACCGGAGCAAATTTTTCCAACGCCTCATCAAAACTGTAAACCAGCAAATGATCATTGATTTCCTTAATTTTGTCATCCGACAAGCTTTCCACCCCTCGGACATCCCCGATCAACGTAGCCAAATCCAATTTTCCTGGGTTAATGACCTCCATTAACATCGTCCGATTCGTCTGCCTTATCACATTGCCCATATGAATGTTCCTCCTCTTGTGATTTTTATGTATGATATAGCTTATCCGGAATTGCACAGCGATTCTGGATAAAAGGCGCAAAAGGGACATCTTTTGCCCACTTACGCCGGATAAGAAGATGCGGCGCCTACAAGGCTCCCCCTCTCGCCAGGTTTTAAATTTTTATAGTGGATCTCCATCTCCGTTTCCTCATCTTCAAATAAGACGGTAATCTTCTCTTGGTAAT
>CAJUDX010000090.1 GCA_910584785.1 uncultured Lachnospiraceae bacterium
TGGAAAATGGATTGGACAATGTACCATATGATGGGATTGTGGAGGGATATTTTGGTGCGGATAAGCTGTCCGATATGCTGAAAGAGAAATTTGGGCAATATAAGCGACTGGTGAAAAAGGAAAATTTATCAGATGGTGAACTGAATAAACTTGCAGAATTGGAATTATATCTGGATGAAATACCGGATTATCTTGCTGCTGTTTATTAAAAAGGGAATCTGCATTTGCGGCGTTTAAACGGTGTTATGTACGGGAACATCTTGCAGAATATCCGGAATTACAGAAATACGTGGAATTGGACGGATAGAAGATTGCCATGGAGCCGTTTAGGAAACTGCAGCTTTGGCTTGTCTGTGTCCATGGCTGTGCAGCAAAAGATTAGGATTAGGGGGAGTTGAGATGAAAAAATCGGTTTTAGCATTGTGGATAGCAATTTCCTTAACCGGCCTTTCCTTAGCCGGGATCTGGGGATTCGCCTGGTATTATTATGTTATCCAGGGGAATTTAAGGACGGGGGATGATTCTTCCGGAAACGGCAGGGGAGGAAACGGGTCTGGCGGCTCCAATGGGGCGGGCACGGAATCAGATTTTCTGGGGGAAATGAGCGGTACGGTAAAGGATGAGGATACCGGGGAACCCATAGAAGGGGCTTCGGTGCAGTGGCAGCTGGAAGGGACGGCTTCGTCGGTGTTTACGGATGATAATGGGTGTTTTTCCATCCCGGATTTGGAGCCGGGGCAGTACCGGCTGCTGGTGACGAAGGAAGGCTATGAAGACAGCGATGAGATGGGGGTTCCGGTAGATGAAGATACGGCCACCGTGCTTTTGGACGATATTTTGCTGAAAAAGGAAGTGGATTTCTACCAGTACTTACGGGAAGTCCATATCCCGGATGTGGGGAAAGCTTCCCGGGAAAGCCTGACGGTGGGGAACGTGCAGAATATGGAGAGCATGGGAATCCTGCTGCAGCCGATGGGTGGATTGGGCTTTTTAAGCGGGGATGTGCGGGATTACGACAATGACGGGGAAAAAGAGATGATCGTCATCGATGTGGTCTGCACCACCATGGGGGAAACGGATCTGGGGCGTTTAGGGTATCACCGGGGAGAAGCTCCTTGCCTTGCCCTGGATCTGCAGCTGTACGGCGCGGTGGACGGCCAGGTGCAGCTTTTGGATTCGGTATATGTCACGGAGATGGAGCGGGTAAGCTGGGGACCAATGGTGTTTGGTGTGCAGGATCAGGACGGCAGATTTTATTTTTACGGGTACAGTTCCATGACGGATTACGCTACCTATGGCAGCCGCCCTTTTACCGTATATCATGTGGAAGATAAGAAGCTGGTAATGGACTATATAGGAGGCCACATTGGCTGGGGTCAGGGCAGCTACCAGGGGGATCCTAATGCGGCTTTGGGAACCAGGAATTTAAGCCTTTTGGATACGCCCTTGGAGTATGTGTATAATTGCTTAAAGCAAGGGGAAAATCCTTCTGAGGAGAGTTTATGGAAGCTGCGGGGCAGCGTCTTTACCTGCATTACTATGGAACGTTCAGGAAGCGGCATCCTTTACCAGGCTGAGGATTATACCTTTATTTCTGCGGTTCTCCAAAAGGGTGAGGATGCCATAAGAAATAAACGGCCTGGGATTCCTAAGGAATACCAGCAGCCAGAGCAGGCGGCCGGGGCGGAGGGGGAGGCGGATGCATTGATGGAATCCATCACCGCCGCCACGGGGATTGCCCTTACAAAGGAGACAAAGGATGTGGGGGAAAACCTTCTCCTGGTGGGCTATAAAGCCCCAGGCGGAACTTCCGTGAGGATTACTTTTGACCAGGCAAGCGGCCAGAGAAAAACCTTGATTGTATCCTCTTCCGGCGGAAACCGGACAGCAGAGTGGACGGTCCTTAAGGACGCCTTTTTATCTTCCCCAAAGCTTGGCCTTGACCAAGGGATGTTCGGGGAATATTTCGGGGAATGCAGCTTTAACCTGGGAAGCAAGGAAGGAAACGGAGTCAGGGTGATGGTAGGCAACGCGGGAAGCTGCGTGCTGAATATCCAGTGGTAAAGGGCAGGGGGACGAAGAGGAAAAATCAGCATTAGATCAACGGGTAAGGGGAAGCTGGGGCTAATATTCGACTGGTTTTGGCAGTAAAACAGACGGTAAAATAGAAAGCAAGGGAGTGTCAAAATCTGACACTCCTGGCGCTTTTATGGGCTTTTCAGTTTTTCCCACTCTGCATTTCCCTGCATATAATTAAACGCTTCATCTTCAAGAGACTCCAAAAGCTTCTGCTTTAAGCCGGCTGAGAAATTAGGATTAATCGTTTTTAACGTCATATGCTGATAAAGCTTAGACTTTGTAAAATCACCTATGGTTTCCACATTATCCAGTATTTCTCCCATAAGCTGCGCCGTCCATGCAGCATCCCTTTCCCACGCTGCCACATCCAGCCCGTAACAGACCTCATTGTATTTGCCCATTTCAAATGCAGAGGCAACAGAAGAGGAAACTTCAACCAGTTTTTTTGCCATTTCATGATTATCGTCTTCCATATAAAGGGTGCGCAAATCATTTAATATCATTTGTATGTGCTGATATGCGCGAAAAATTAATTCCTCGTATGCGCGATAGGCTTCCCTTCGCTTTCCCGTCTTACTGTTCACAAGGGCTTCTTTACGTTTGCGCTCTGGATTCTCCAGGGAAAAATAATCCAAATATTGAACCGCTTTTTCATAATCCTTTTTCCGGATAAACCCATGGAACAGCGAATCTGCCGCTTGATTGCGGATCCGCTCATCCTTTGAATGTAAACATCTCTCATACCATCCGAATATCATATCCTCGTAATTATCCTTATCGGGGGGCTTTATTGTCATTCGGTTCGCATCCAGGATGACCGCCGCCTGCCAAATCAGTTTTTCACAATTAGGATATTTCGCGATTTTCTCTTTTACAGAAAGAAAGATATGGCGGAAGCTTTTGCTCTCCAAGTCTTTTTGGATATTGGATAGATATTGATTAATTTCTTCGTCGGTTAACTCATCCTTAAAAGAAAGAAGTTCATCTGTGGTAATGCCAAGCAGCCGCGCAATAGGGGCAAGCAGAGCCACATCTGGCAGTGCGTTGCCTTTCTCCCATTTGTTTACCGCAGGGGCAGTTACGCCGAGACGGGAAGCCATTTCCTCCTGTGTCAAATGTTTGCTTTTTCTGTATCGTTTGATAACCTCTCCTACGCTCATGTTTTCTTTCACGCTTATCTCCTTCGCCATTTCTGAATCCATTCTGTGTGTAGTATAGCTGATTGAAGCTTAAAAATCTATTGAAAGGGGGTTAAATGGCAGGAATTATTTTTAACGATTAGTTAATTTCTGGTGTGTGAGTTTATCTTCTGAATGTGATATTTTGAATGCTATATTTTGAATTCGATATGCTGAATAGCGATATACGAACCATAGAACGTGCTGTGATGTTATCCGTTTCGCTCCCTGTGGTTTTCGGATTGTTCCTGCCGATTTTCTTGGGGGGAGATATGCGCGGTTTTTAGCAAAGGCTTTTAGCGGCTATTGAGGATTGGGAATGTTTCTTTTTTGATTTGTTGTAACCGCTTAAACGGGCAAGAAGATGTCTGTCTGAAGGGGTGCGATGTGTTTCGAGTAAAATGTCAACAAAATAAAACGTCTGGCTTTTGGCCGGGCGTTTTTCGTGGATTCCCCGAATCTGCGAAGGGGGATACAGCTGTTGGATTTCCATAAAAAGGTAATTTTGCCCTAAAAAACATTCATCGGGCTACATTGACGTAATTCTACCACATATCCTGGAGAATTGCTACTTATTTTTTTCGGTTTTTTTGTAAAATTAGGGGAGTATAAGGAGAAAATGGGAAGATCCAAGGCTTTTGGGGTCAAATCAGGGGTCAAAATAAAAACACATATTGGCGTATGCATGGCATCTAGTATACAGGTTTAGCATCTGTAGAGAAGAAAACAGCGCCGCAAAAAGGAGAGGATATCGTATGGCAAGACATGGAGAAAATATCAGGAAACGGAAGGATGGGCGTTGGGAAGGGCGCTATTTAGTGTACAGCAGGGAGGAAGGGCGGAAAATATGTCGGTCAGTTTACGGGAAAAGTTACTGGGAGGCAAAAGAAAAACTGATTGTGAAAAAATACCATCTCATCAATGAAGAAGGGGCAGAAAATGAATATACGGAGAAAAAAACGGATAATGGAGAAATAGAATCGGAAAGACATAAAGGTAATGGAAATGGAGATATTTTGGAAGATGATATAAGCAAAGAGCATACAAAAGAGAATGCCAGCAGGGATATTTTTAGCGAAGAAAACGTTGGCGGAAAGGTTTCCGGCGAAGAAAAAGTTAGCGGAGAAGTTTCCGGCGAAGAAAATGTTGGCGGGGAAGTTTCCGGCGAAGAAAAAGTTAGCGGAGAAGTTTCTGGCGAGGAAAATGTTGGCGGAGAAGTTTCCGGCGAAGAAAAAGTTAGCGGAGAAGTTTCTGGCGAAGAAAATGTTAGCAGAGAAGTTTCTGGTGAAACAAATGCTGACGGAGAACGTTTGGATGGAGAAACCGCTGTAGGGAAAGTTCCTAATGAAGAAAATATTGGCAGAGAAATGGTTGGTGTCGGAAATGCTGGCGGGGAAAATTTAACCAGGGAAAATAGGATAGAAAAAAGCGGAAGATATAAAGTGAATGAAGGAACGGCAGAAAAAATATTGGAATTTTCTGTAATTGCATCGGAATGGCTAACGGCGATTAGAAACTCCAGGAAACCTTCTACATATGTGAAATATCAAATAATTTACCGAAATTATCTGGAAAAATCGTTTAAAGGCGTACCATTATCAGCGTTTAGTCCTTGTTTTGTCCAAGAAAAAATTTCTGCCCCATTATCAGAAAGCATAGGAAAAAGCATATATTGCGTCTTAAATCAAATTTTGAACTATGGTGCTGAGCAATATGGTGTGTTAGTTCCGTCCTTAACGCGCCCTGCCACGCATATGCCGAAAAAACTGATAAACGCATTTTCAAGAAAGGAACAATCCAGGCTCCTTGCTGCCCTTTATCATAAAACGGATCAGTTTAAGGCGGCGATTTTATTGTGCCTGCATACAGGGCTGCGCTTAGGAGAAGTGTGCGCACTAAAATGGGCGGATATTGATGTGAAGGATCAGTTTCTTTTGATCTCCAGGAGTGTGCAGCGGCTTTATGCAAACGGATATCAAACAAAAACAGCTTTGTTAGAAGCATCGCCAAAAAGTATACATTCCCGGAGGGAAATTCCGCTGCCGACGGAAATATTCAAATGGTTTCCGGAATATTCAAAAGAAAAAGAGTATGTTTTTGGCGGAGAAAAGCCAGTGGAACCTCGGACGATGCAGAATCGGTTTAAGAAGATTTTAAAAGAAGCCGCAGTCGAAAATAAAAATTTTCATGCCCTTCGCCATACTTTTTCCACAAACTGCATCGAAGGCGGGACGGATGCAAAAAGCCTCAGCGAGCTTTTAGGCCATTCGGATGTACAAATTACGTTGAATCGTTACGTCCATCCATCCATGGATACGAAGCGCAGGCATTTAGATGGCCTTTCCGCTTTTTACGCTGGGATTAGTGGTCAAATATATGGTCAAGATTGCGACTAGTACAGCGTGATGCTACAGCGAGTTTCGCAGATGTGTAAATGAAGTGGATGGCAAGTGCGATTTACTTGAGAATTAATGCAATGGTGTACTAGAGCGTGTACAGTTATGTGATCTATGCCAGCAGTAAGCCGGGAAGCGCGTTTGTGCGGGTGTTTTGCGGACATTTGACAGCTGCCGCGGATGCCCGCGAAAGCTAAATATGTGTTGGTTAAGCGGAGCCGCTAGTGCTGTAGTTTGTGCGCTTGCCGCTTGCAGCAGGGGTTTTTGAAGTGAAGAATTTGTATGTGAAAATGTCCGCAGTATGGTTTGATTTCGCAGATTCGGGGAATCCACGAAATCAGGAGGGGGATGCAATAAGGGGCGTTATATACAAATAATTAAAGTTATTTAGAATATACTGCGATTTATCGCTAGTATCTGCGTATGATTGCCAGCATATACCCGTTTTGCTTTCAGCATACGTCTATTTTACTAAAGATCAGGGAAAAGCCCAATGAGAAAAGAAAAAGGCGATTAACTTTGGAAGGAGGGATAGGATCGTGAGGGAACAGGATTTCCGTCAAGGGGAACGCTTGCGTCAAAATCCGAATCAAATCCAAAGTTTAGGTTTAAACCAAATTGAAAAATTTATTAACACTCAGGTAGTCAGCCGAGGGCTGGATGAGCGGACAGCTAAGGCTTATCGGTTAGATTTAGAGCAGTTTTATGTGTGGCTGGGTGCTCAGGAAGAGGACGGAAGCGGATATTCCGGCCAGCCCTTAGCTGCTGCAGGAAAGGGGGATAAACAGACCTTTTTGCTGGTGGATTTAGGGAAAACGGAGGTGGAGGAAAAGAAGGCGGAGCCGGGAAAGCAGATAGAAATAGAAAAACAAGGGGAATTGAGAAAGCAGATTGGATTAGGAAAACAGGCAGAGTTACGAATGGGAACCGAACCGGAAAACGATAAGTTTGCAGAATGGATGGAAATTTATTTAAAGTACCTGGCAGAAGAGAGAAAGCTGCGCTTTTCTACGGTCAGCAGAAAACAAAGGGTATTCCGTTACTATCTGTCTTATTTGGCGGGGCAGGGAATCGTGAGGGAATACAGGCCGTTAAAGCCGGTTAAGCGGCCTAAGGAGGGGCTAAGCAGCGAGTATTTGACGAAAAAGGAAATCGACTTGTTTTTTCAGGCAATCCAACAGGAGTATAAGGAGCTGGACAGTGATTTCCGCAAACGTGTTTGCTTGCGGGATCAGGTGATGATGGAACTGCTTTTTTACCATCGGATCGAAATCAGTGAATTGCTGCGCCTGGAAGTATCCGATTACAATCCCAGGACGGCAGTCCTTACTGTGCCGCGCAAGCGGGAAAAAGAGAGGGCGGTTTATCTGTTTTCTAAAGCGCTGCAGGGGCAGATGGAACGGTGGCTGGAAGAGCATGAGTATTTTGAACATGACGTGGCCTACCGGAACAGGATGTTTTTATCTAAGCTGGGGAAGCCCCTTTCGATGAAGATGGTGGTAAATATATTTGATAAATACCGGGTGCGGGCTGGGATTGATAAGATGTGTACGCCGAAGGACTTGAAAAGCAGTCTGGGGAGGTATGCGGAGGAAGTGGTGAGGGAGATGGGGTGAATGATAAAATGCAAACTTACAAGTAAATAAAGAAATTGTAGAAAAATAAAAAAGTGCATTAAGAAGTTAAATAAATGGCAATAAAGAGTACTATATAAAAGATTTGGTGATAATAAAATGTGGACGAAAAAAGCTGTAAAGATAATTGTAGCATCACATAAAAGTTATCAGATGCCTACAGACTCTATGTATTTGCCTTTATATGTGGGGGCATCAGAGGAAAAAAAGGTGCATGGAAATAAGCAGAATTTTGGTTATACAAGAGATGATACAGGGGAAAATATCTCTTATTTAAATCCTTTTTTTTGTGAATTAACAGGGCTTTATTGGGCATGGAAAAATCTTGATGCAGACTATATAGGGTTAGTGCATTATAGAAGGCATTTTTCTTTGAATGGAAGAAATGGTTTTGAAAATGTTTTAACCTATCAACAGTTAAATCCTTACTTAAGAAAGGTAAAAGTATTTGTTCCAAATAAAAGAAAATATTATATAGAAACATTATATAGTCATTATGTACATACGCATTATTCAAATCAACTAGATGAGACAAGAAAGATTATAGTTGAAAAATACCCAGAATATGTAAAAAGCTATGATGTGGTTTTACGACATACTTACGGATATATGTTCAATATGATGATTATGGATAAAAGTTTGTTGAATGATTATTGTCAATGGTTGTTTGATATTCTTTTTGAATTGAAGAAAAGAAGTTGTGTGTTAGAATTATCTGATTTTCAGAAACGTTTTTACGGAAGAATTAGTGAAATTATTTTTAATGTATGGTTATATAAAAAAATAAATTGCGGAGAAATAAGAAAAAATGAAGTGATGGAAATTCCATATATACATATGGAAAAGATTAATTGGTGGAAAAAAGGAAGTTCTTTTTTACAAGCTAAGTTTATGGGAAAAAAATATGAAGGAAGTTTTTAAGTTAAAGTAGGAGTAAAATGATTATGAGTAAGGAAAAAGAGCGATTAAATCAAATTGTATTTGAAGTGTTGAAAGAAAAGTTAGATGCTTCAGATTATTATAAATTTGGTGTGAAGTATTTTGGCCCTTTTTTATATGGTTATACTAATTGGCTTTATAATTCTATAAAGAGGAACAATTATAAAAAAGTATTCTTTTTTTCACGAGATGGGTATATGATGGAAAAAGCATTCCATTTTTTTAATGTTAAAAACGATATACAAACTCAATATGTATATTTTTCAAGAAAAAGCATTCGTCAAGCATTATTATGTCATTGTATGACTTACCAAGAATCATTAAAGTTTATTCCTCAAGATAGATTCTTTACCGTAGAAAAGATTTTAGATTACTATGGGTTTTCGTTAAACGAAAGCGAAAGGATTGCAAAAAAGTATCAAATAAATTTAAGTGATTCCTATTTAGCATCTCAATTGCCTAAAAATCAAATCATTAAAAATGTTTATTATTCTGCAAAACAAATAATCGATGAAAAATCTTTTATACAGAACAAATTATTATTAGCTTATATTCGACAGATAAATATGAGCGGGAAATGTGTGATTGTAGATATTGGATGGCATGGAAATATGCAGTTTTATTTAGAGAAATTTTTAAAGATAAATCATTTAGATGCTAGTTTG
>CAJUDX010000091.1 GCA_910584785.1 uncultured Lachnospiraceae bacterium
CCTTTGCGGGTTCTTGCATTCGTCTTGGTTTTCTGACCGCGAACGGGCAGACTCTTCCTGTGGCGGATACCGCGGTAGCAGCCGATTTCCTGCAATCTCTTGATGTTTAACGCAATCTCCCTGCGCAAATCACCTTCAACCATCTGGGTATCAGCAATCACTGCTGCCAGCTTTCTTACTTCATCATCGGTTAAATCCTTAACGCGGGTATCAGGATTTACACCAGCTTCCTTGAGAATACGGTTGGAACTTGATCTACCGATTCCGTAGATATAAGTTAATCCGATCTCGACACGTTTTTCTCTCGGCAAATCAACGCCTGCAATACGAGCCATCGTTATACTCCTCCTAAAATTTTTTAACCTTGTCTTTGTTTATGCTTCGGATTTTCGCAAATTACTCTGATACTGCCTTTTCTCTTTATGATTTTGCATTTTTCGCAAATCGGCTTTACAGAACTTCTAACCTTCACAGTAATTCTCCTTTCTACTGACCAACAAAGTTGCTATAACATTTTACCAGAAACTTTCAGAAAATGCAAGCACTTTTTCTGTCTTTGCTCAGGTTTTTCATGCTTTTTTTCACACAGACAATTACCGTTCAGATTCCAGCCAAACGGCATCCGGTCAGCTTTTCTGTCTATTTATCTCTCCAGATAATTCTGCCCTTAGACAGGTCATACGGGGACATCTCCAGCGTAACCTTATCTCCCGGCAGGATACGGATATAGTTCATGCGGAGCTTTCCGCTGATATGGGCCAATACCTGATGACCATTTTCCAGCTCAACCTGAAACATGGCATTCGGCAATTTTTCCACTACAGTTCCTTCAATTTCAATTACATCTACCTTCGACATTCCTTCTCTTTCCTCCTTACCGCAATACGGTTATTTACGCCGCAGTTTTTCATCTTTTCACTGCAGCTGGTCGGCTTCCTTCAGGATTCTGCGGATTTGCGCGTTATCTGCCGTTTCTCCCCGAATCAGCATTTCTTTCACCCCATTCCATCCTGAATCCTTAAGCTGTACATGCTTTTTCTTTTTCCGTTTAGGCTTTTCTGCAGGCCTGTATTTTCCGTCCGTCAGACTAACATATTCGCCCTCTGCCTTCAATATGATATAAAGACGGCCTTTATCGCGGCCTGCCAGACTCCTGGCAAACTGCCCCGGTTCATAGCTTATCATCGCTGCCCGTCCTTTCCCGTCTCATCCCCCAGGGACAATATTTCCGGTTCCCCTTCCGTGATTAAAATCGTATTTTCATAGTGAGCAGAAAGTGAACCATCCTCGGTAACCACTGTCCAATCGTCGTCCAGCCAGACAACGTCGCATCGCCCTTCATTAATCATCGGTTCAATCGCCAGGGTCATTCCCGGCCTGAGGCGGATACCCCTTCGTTTCTGGGTAAAATTAGGTATCTCCGGGTCCTCATGAAGATGGGAGCCGATCCCATGTCCCACTAAATCCCGGACAACGCCATAGCCAAAGCTCTCCGCATAAGCCTGTATTGCAGAAGAGATGTCATTAAGATGATTGCCAGCTTTTGCAAACTTAATCCCTTCAAAGAAACATTGCCTTGTCACATCAATTAATTTTTTAGCTTCCGGGGAAATTTCACCGACAGCGTGCGTCCTGGCTGCATCAGAATGATAGCCCTTATAAATAACGCCGGCATCCAGGCTGACAATATCGCCTTCCTGAAGAATATGATGCCGGTTTGGTATTCCATGGACAACCTCATCATTTACCGATACACAAATCGCTGCCGGATAGCCGTTATAATTTTTAAAGGAAGGAATACATCCAAAGTTCCGAATCATCTCCTCACCCAGTTTATCCACATCATAGGTGGACATCCCCGGCTTCAGCGCCTCTCCCAGCGCCTTGTGGACGCGGGCAAGAATCCTGCCCGCCTCCCGCATCAATGTAATTTCTCTTTCTGATTTAATGGATACCATACATTATGCTCCTAAACTGTTTTGCGCCAGGGTTATCCATTAGCCCAGAACAGCTACGATATCCTGGAATACCTTTTCCAGATCCTGCGTTCCGTCCACTTCCACCAGAACACCCTCATTTTTATAATAATCAATTAACGGCTGAGTCTGATCGTGGTAGACATGAAGCCGGTTCTGTACGGTTTCCGGCTTATCGTCGTCCCGAAGAATCAGTTTTTCCCCGCAGGTATCACAGATATTTTCAGTCTTGGGCGCATTATACACCACATGATAAGTTGCGCCGCAGCCCACACAGGCCCTTCTTCCCGACATCCGGTTGACAATATTCTCATCCGGGACATCAACATTCACTGCATAATCAATGTTTTCCCCTCTCTCCTTTAACGCAGCCGTCAAACTCTCTGCCTGGGGAATCGTCCTGGGAAATCCGTCCAGTACATAGCCATTCTTGCTGTCATCCTGGGAAATGCGGTCTAACAGCATGCCAATGGTTACTTCATCTGGTACTAACTGTCCCTGATCCATAAAGGATTTTGCCTTCATTCCCAGTTCAGTTCCGGCTTTAATATTTGCACGGAATATATCTCCGGTGGAAATATGGGGAATCTGGTACTTCTCGGCAATTTTTTTTGCCTGGGTGCCCTTGCCTGCACCTGGGGCACCTAACATGATAAGCTTCATCGACTACTCCTCCTTTATCCTTTTTTATACTCTAAAAGCACTCTCTGAAAGGAGAGTGCTTTCCGCTCAGTCTAATTACAGACTAATCGTTTAAGAAACCTCTGTAATTCCGTACAAGCATCTTGGACTCAATTGCTTTAATCGTTTCCAGAATAACACTAACAATAATGATCAGCGATGTACCCGTAAAGGAAATTCTGCTGACACTGAAAATCCCGGAAAAGGCAATCGGCAGAACAGCAACCACCATCAGACCAACTGCACCGATAAATACAATATAGTTCAAAATTTTATTCAGATAATCGGAAGTAGGCTTGCCCGGACGAATACCCGGAATAAAACCGCCCTGCTTCTTCATATTATTGGCAATTTCCAGCGGATTAAAGGTAATCGACGTATAGAAATACGCAAATAAAATTAAAAGTACAATATAGATTACTAAACCAATGGAATACACCGGACGCTCCGGCACTAACCAGTTCGAGGAGCTTAATACCATTAAAATCTTTCCGCCAATCGTGCTGTAGTCCACATTTAAGAACTGACCGATAATTACGGGGAAAGACATAATAGAAGAGGCAAAAATCACAGGCATAACACCGGAAGTATTTACCTTTAACGGAATATGGGAGGACTGACCGCCCACCATCTTCCGTCCCTGCATCTTCTTCGAATACTGAACCGGAATCCTCCGCTCTGCATCATTTAAAATGATAACAAAGACAACCATTGCAAAAATAATTGCTGCAATGATAATCACAGAAACAGCAGCCACCGGAACCTTCTTCCCGCGGATAAAACGGGTAAACAAGGTAACACCGTCATTCGGAACGCTGGAAATGATGTTAAACAGAAGAACAATGGAAATTCCATTTCCTACACCGTGCTCGGTGATCTGCTCACCGCACCACATAAGAAATGCGCTTCCTGCGGTCATCGAACAAATTGCCACGATAATGCTCCAGGCATTATAATCAATTAAGAATCCCTGGCGGCCAAAACCAATAGCCATCGCCGAGGACTGCAAAAGAGCCAGGGCTACGGTAACATAACGGGTGTACTCTAAAATCTTCCGTCTTCCGTCCTCTCCGTCTTTCTGCATCTCTTCCAGCTTAGGAATTGCAATCGTCAATAACTGCATAATAATGGAAGACGTGATATACGGCGTAATGCTCAGCGCCAATACCGACATATTCTCGAAAGAACTTCCGGTAACCGCGTTTAAGAATCCCAGGGCGTCCCCCGCCTGGTCAAAGAACCGCTTTAAATAGGTCGGGTCTACACCGGGCGTAGGAAGCTGGGAACCAAACCGAATCACGACTAACATCATGAAAGTGTAAAGGATACCCTTGCGGATTTCCTTTACCTTAAATGCGTTACGAATCGTTTGAAACATATTAGATCACCTCGCAGGTTCCACCTAAAGCCTCAATCTTAGTCTTTGCGCCCTCACTGAAGGCATGAACCTTAACTGTCAGCTTCTTGGTTAATTCTCCATTACCCAAAATCTTAACACCATCATAGACGTTTTTAATGATTCCATTTTCCAGAAGAGTCTCCACTGTTACTACGGAATCATTATCAAATCTTTCCAGTACGCTGACATTAACACCAACAATGGTTTTGGAATTGCGATTGGTAAAGCCTCTCTTCGGCAGACGGCGGTATAACGGCATCTGTCCGCCTTCAAAGCCTACTCTTGGTGCGCCGGAACGAGCCTTCTGGCCTTTATGTCCCTTGCCAGCCGTCTTTCCGTTTCCAGAAGCATGACCACGGCCTCTGCGGAAGTTTGCGCTGTGCTTAGAACCTTCTGCCGGTCTTAAATTCGATAATTCCATATCTGCACCTCCTATCCTTAGATTTCTTCCACTTTTACTAAATGACGAACATTCTGAATCATCCCACGAACCGCACCGTTATCCGGTAATTCAACGGTTTTGTTAAGCTTTCTTAATCCCAATGCCTCTACAGTTGCTCTCTGCTTTGGAATCGCTCCGATAGGGGATTTTACTAATGTAATTTTTAACTTTTCTGCCATTGTTTCATCCTCCTATTAGTTTAAGATTTCTTCTACCGCTTTACCGCGCAGTCTTGCAACTTCATCCGGGGTCTTTAAGGAAGTAAGGCCCTGAATCGTAGCCAATACTACATTCGTCTTATTATTGGAACCTAAGGACTTTGTACGGATATTTTTAATTCCAGCAAGTTCAACTACGGCACGAACCGGGCCGCCGGCGATGATACCGGTACCTTCCGGTGCTCTCTTCAGCAGAACGTTAGCGCTGCCGAACTTTCCGAAGAAATCATGAGGAATACTGTTGTTGTCATCCATAGGAATCGTTACCAGGTTCTTGGTCGCTGCCTCTTTTCCTTTGCGGATTGCCTCAGGAACCTCGCCTGCCTTACCTAAACCTGCGCCAACGTGACCATTGCCGTCACCAACTACTACCAGAGCGGAAAATCTCATGGTACGTCCACCTTTTACGGTCTTGCTGACTCTTTTGATTGCCACAACTCTGTCAGTAAGCTCTAACTGACTGGCATCAATAATTGTACGCTTCATGCTTGTTCTCCTCTCTTTTAGAATTTCAGACCAGCCTCACGGGCTGCATCTGCTAACGCCTGAACTTTTCCATGGTAAAGGAAGCCGCCTCTGTCGAATACCACTTCCTCAATTCCCTTTTCTAATGCTCTCTTGGCAATTACCGTGCCCACATGTGCTGCTGCTGCCACATTGTTGGTTTTCTCCAACTCGCCGCTTACGGCTTTCTCTACTGTAGATGCAGCCACTAAAGTATGTCCAACGGAATCGTCAATAATTTGAGCATACATATGATTATTGCTTCTAAACACTGCCAGACGCGGTCTTTGTGCAGTACCTGCAAAACGATTGCGCTGTCTTGTGTGCTTTTTAACACGAACTTCGCTTCTTGACTGTTTGCTAATCATCTTTACACTCTCCTTAATTATTTCTTACCGGTCTTACCAACCTTGCGGCGGATAACTTCATCAGCATACTTGATACCCTTGCCCTTATATGGCTCAGGACGTCTTTTATCTCTGATTTCCGCAGCATACTGGCCTACTTTTTCCTTGCTGATACCCTTTACGATAATCTTGTTCTGCCCCTCTAATACGGTTTCAATCCCTTCCGGATCAACCATATCAACCTGGTGAGAGTAACCCAGGTTCAGGGTCAGGGTCTTACCCTGCTTTGCCGCACGATAACCAACACCGTTTACCTCTAACACCTTCTGGAAGCCATCGGTAACGCCGATAACCATGTTGTGGATCAGGGTTCTGGTCAGGCCGTGTAAAGATTTCATTCTCTTTAAATCATTTGGTCTGGTAACGATAATATGACCGTCCTTCTGCTCAATGGTCATCTCTGTCGGAAGTTCTCTTTCCAAAGTTCCCTTCGGGCCTTTTACCGTCACTTTATTATTCTCTGCAATCGTAACCGTAACTCCGGCCGGAACTGCAACTGGCATCTTTCCAATACGTGACATGCCTATTTCCTCCTACTTAAATTTTCGGAAAACCCGTGTGCGGGTTTTCTGTTTTCAGTTTTTCTAAATGTTCACTCAACTAAGTTCGTCTTTCGCCTGCGGCTCGGACGCACTAAGGTTCGTGAACGGCCTCGCACTAAACTCTGTTGATACTCTCCGCTTCGCTTCGAGTATCCGCTTTCTCACTAGGCTCGAAAAAACCTCACCAAGTGTTCAATGCGTCGTTAAGTGCTTCCGGCCTACCAAACAAAAGCCAGTACTTCGCCGCCGACACCTAACTGACGTGCCTGCTTATCGGTAATTACGCCCTGGTTGGTAGAGATGATGGCAACGCCCAGGCCGCCCAATACCTTCGGCAGTTCTTCCTTGTTTGCATATACACGCAGGCCGGGCTTAGAGATTCTCTTAATGCCGGAGATAATCTTCTCGTTTTTATCTTTACCGTATTTCAGAGTGATGCGGATAATATTAAATCCGCCGTCCTCTACGATATCATATTTTTTAATATAACCTTCCTTAACCAGGATGTCGGCAATCGCCAGCTTCATCTTGGAAGAAGGTACATCTACTGTATCATGCTTTGCAGTATTGGCATTACGGATTCTTGTAAGCATATCTGCAATCGGATCACTCATAGTCATAGTGGGTGTGTCCTCCTTTTCTTTGTTCTCTCCAAAACTCTATTTTCTGACTGGGGCTGCACTCTTTAAGTTATCGGCCCCGCAACATGTTCGCTCAACTAAGTTCAGCTTTCGCCTGCGGCTCGGCTTCACTAAGGTTCGCGAACGACCTCGCACTAAACTCGAAAAGACCTCGTTAAGTGCTTCCGGTCACCAGCTTGCCTTCTTCACTCCCGGAATCTGACCCTTATATGCCAGTTCGCGGAAGCAAATACGGCATACGCCATACTTTCTTAAATAAGCGTGCGGACGACCGCAGATTCTGCAACGGTTATACTGTCTGGTAGAGAACTTAGCAGGACGCTGCTGCTTAATCTTCATTGAAGTCTTAGCCATGGAATCTATCCTCCTAATTATTTAGCAAATGGCATATTAAATAATGTCAAAAGTTCACGGGCTTCTTCATCGGTCTTTGCGGTGGTAACGAAAACAACGTCCATACCTCTTACCTTGTCAATCTTATCGTACTCGATTTCCGGGAAGATCAGCTGCTCTTTAATACCAAGTGCGTAGTTTCCTCTTCCGTCAAATGCGTTCGGGTTTACACCGCGGAAGTCACGTACACGGGGCAGAGCCAGGTTGATTAAACGATCCGCAAACTCGTACATTCTCTCGCCGCGAAGGGTTACCTTGCAGCCGATAGCCATGCCTTCACGAATCTTAAAGTTTGCTACAGACTTCTTTGCCTTGGTCGTTACTGCCTTCTGACCGGAGATAATTTCCAAATCTCTTACCGCAGAATCCAGAACCTTGGCATTTTCCTTTGCTTCACCAACGCCCATGTTGATTACAATTTTATCAAGCTTCGGGACTTCCATAATATTTTTATATCCGAACTTCTTCATCATTGCGCTGACGATCTCGTTCTGATAGGTTTCTTTTAATCTAGCCAATTTAACGTTCCTCCTCTCTGCAATTAGTCAATTACCTTGCCGGTTGCCTTGGCAACGCGGACCTTCTTGCCGTCCTTTACTTCAAAGCCCACGCGGGTTGCTTTTCCGTCAACGACTAACATAACATTGGAAATGTCAATCGGAGCTTCCTTGGAAATAATTCCGCCCTGAGGATTGGCAGCATTTGGCTTTGCATGCTTTGTCACCATATTGCAGCCTTCCACTAAAATTTTCCCGGTCTTAGAATCTACATGAAGGACTTTTCCCTGCTTATCTTTATCTTTTCCTGCGATTACTTTTACTAAATCGTCTTTTTTGATCTTATGCACAGTGGATACCCCCTTATAATACTTCTGGAGCCAGGGAAACAATCTTCATAAACTGCTTCTCTCTCAGCTCTCTTGCTACCGGCCCAAAGATACGAGTCCCTCTTGGGGTCTTATCGTCTTTAATGATTACCGCGGCATTTTCATCAAACCTGATGTAAGAACCGTCTTTCCTATGAGCACCTTTTACAGTACGGACAACAACGGCCTTAACCACGTCGCCCTTCTTTACAACGCCGCCTGGCGTTGCATCTTTAACGGAAGCAACAATGATATCGCCGATATTTGCATATCTTCTGGTTGAACCGCCCATAACACGGATGCACAGGAGTTCCTTTGCACCGGTATTGTCGGCAACCTTTAATCTGGTTTCCTGCTGGATCATACCTGATACTCCTTCCTGAATTAATTATCTGGCTTTCTCGATAATCTCAACCAATCTCCATCTCTTATCTTTGGAAAGAGGTCTGGTTTCCATTACTTTAACGGTATCGCCAATGCCACATTCATTCTTCTCGTCATGGGCCTTTAATTTATAGGTTTTCTTTACGATTTTACCAATCAAGGGATGCTTTACATGGTCTTCGATAGCAACGACAATGGTTTTATCCATCTTGTCGCTAACAACTTTACCGGTACGCACTTTTCTTAAATTTCTTTCCACGGTAAATGTTCTCCTTTCCCAATTTAAGCCAGCTTCGTTTTCTCAGCGATAACAGTCTGAATCCTGGCAATGTTCTTGCGAACTTCTTTGATTCTGCTGGTGT
>CAJUDX010000092.1 GCA_910584785.1 uncultured Lachnospiraceae bacterium
TATGTTATACCAGCTTAGTTTAAATTTTAATACCTTAGTGTTACGAAATACTCCCAAAAACAAGAAGCAACGTATATGAGATAAAGAAAGCCCCGCGATAAAATCGTTCGGATCTTATCACGGGGCTATGTTCTTTTTCATGATTAACAGCTAATAACCGTCATCTTCCTTTTCTTCTGTTTCTCCTATTCCTCGTCCTTGTGCTTCTTCATTTGGATTCCGCAGGCTGCCATCAAGGATAGGAGCATCATCCCAATAAGGGCTCCCGCAGGAACGCCCCTGTCTCCGGTTTTTGGCAAGCCGAACAGCGGTACACTTTCGTCATCGATTACCATCGCCTCTGCCGGGCTTTCGCTGGGCATCATTGCCATGGGCACATCTTCCGGGTCAATGTTTGCCAAGGGCACTTCCTCCGGTGGAATCGGCGTGGTTTCCGGGGTCACGCTGGGATTCCTGTCCCGATCCCTTCCGCCGCCACCGCCGCCGCTGGGCCTGGATGGAGTGGTCGGGTTCTCTGGGGATTCCGAAGGAGTAGTTTCTTCCGGGGTAGTCGGCTCCGTCGTCGGTTCCTCGGAAGGTGAGGTTTCCTCGGGGGTGGTCGGTTCTGTTGTCGGTTCCTCAGAAGGAGTGGTTTCTTCGGGAGTAGTCGGTTCTGCCGGGGTTTCCTCAGGAGTCGTCTCTTCGGGAGTAGTTTCCTCAGGAACATCCGGCTTATCATTTACAAATGCTGCCGTTTTCTCCCCATCCTTCTCAATGGTTCCTTCTGCGCCGGTTTCCTTTGTGAAATACCCATCCTGATTAGCTTCAGCTTCCGTTACCTTATATAATGTTCCGGCAGGCAAACCAGAAAGCGTGATCTTTTGGCCATGTTTCAACGGAGGAATCTTGGCCTCGCCATTGGCATCCAGCGTCAGGCTTCCGGGCTGTGGAACATCTACACCTGTTTCGGTAGCACTTCCAACGTATGGGTACGTTCCGGCTAATGGATTTCCGTCTTTGTCGGTTAAGGTTACGGTAAAATTAAAGCCTTTATCCTTGTCCCCAGCTTTGCCGGTTACAGTCTTTTGGATGGACAAGCTTCCGGTATCCGCATCATTCACATAACTCACCATGACAATGATGTCTTTTTTCTGGATAATGCCGCTCGCATTAACAGGGGAATTTGCGGTATAGCCGTCATGTGACATCTCTTCCACTGCATACTTCGTGCCTACAGGCAAATCTGGGATGGTAACGATCTGGCCGTCCTTTAACGTAATGGTTCCCTTGCCTTCTTCCAAGGTCAGCTCCCTTACCTCCGGTTCAGCCGCTTCATCTGCCACTGCACCCTTGGTATAGGAATAGGAACCGGTTAACGGCTGATCATCCTTTCCGGTCAGCTTCACTTCAAAAGTAAACTCATCGTCATTCCTGTTTTCCAAACCGGTTACGGTCTTCTGGATGGACAAGCTTCCAGTATCTACCGTGTTAATAAAATGGATTGCACCGCCTTCATTTTCAACAATCGTACCCATTCCGCCAACCAGCATACCTTCCTGGGTTCCAGCTTCTTGGATATTGCTATTTTCCTGAATACTTGCGGTATAACCATCCGCACCTTCTTTCAATTCCCATACGGTGAACTTTGCTCCTTCCGGAAGACCTTGGATAGCAATCCGTTCACCATGCTGCAAGGTTATTTCGCTGCCGTTGGTAATATAGTCTTCAGTAATGTAGCCTTCGTAATCAGATTTCTTACATGGATATCGTCCAGTAAGTGCTGTTTCGTCCCGATCCTTTAATTCTATTTTGAAAGTAAACTCGGTGCTGGTGTCTAAGTCATTCAGATATTTACCGAGTACTTGCTTGCTGATAACCAAATCGCCGGTTTTTACTACATTAGTAAAAGCAGCTTCTGCCGTCTCATTTTCCACACCGGTAATACTTCCGCTAATACTATCTGCAATCGCGCCATTTACGCTTACTGAATAACCATCTCCGTCAACCTTTTTCTCTGTAATTGTATATTGCGTTCCTTCCAAAATATCCTTAATCGTTACCTTCTGCCCATGTTTTAATTTCACTTCGGCTTTTCCCTGAACCACTTCCAAAATCCCATCATCTGGCGGTGTAACGTCCTCTGCACTTTCTATCACACCACCCACATAATTAAATTTTGTCCCGTCAGCTAATATTTCCTGATTTTCATTTTTAAACTCAATAACAAATGTAAATACTGTGTTCTTATTTCTTTCGCTTAAGTTGTTCTCAGAATCAAAAATTTTCTTGCTGATAACTAAATCACCTTTTTTCAAGATCTTTTGGTTTTTAATCGTTATCTGCCAATTCTTTTTCGTTCCATCTCCAACAGCGTAATCATCGTCTACTTTTTCTTCGTTATTCGTTTCACCTTCTTCTTTTACGTAATAGCTAACATCATAACCAGATCCTGCATTCTCTTCTACTACCCGGTATTGATATCCACATGGAAGATCAAAGAATGTGTGCGACCATTTATTATCAGCATTTAATTCTATACCGGAATCCAATAATTGTGGTTCACCGCCTACTTCCAACCGATATAAACTTACTTTAATTGATTCTGGAAGAGAATCTGTCATTTCTGTTCCGTTTAAATCCAGCCACTTTTTTGTTACCGTAATTGCGATATCTTTGTCTTCTCCAATGATCAGGGAACCATTGCAGGCAATTCCGCCACCTTGATTTCCTACATTATTTATAATTTTTAAGCTATAGTCATCAATGTTGACTGCACTTTCCGTTTCACTATGCAAACTTGCCTCGTCAAGTTTTGTTAACCAACCAGGAGAACCTGATACCAATTCATGTTTATCCTGTTCACGGTATCTGTTGTTGTTGACATCTTTATACCAGTCTACTTTTTGTCCGCCAGCTAATCTTGTTGCTATATGAAAATCTTCTGCAATTAACCCAAAATTAGGACACCACCAAGTAAATTCATCTGCCATATCAATATCATCGCTTTGCTTAAATGCTGTATTTTCAGAAATATACCCTCCTGAAGAAGCATAAATATAACCATTGCCATATGCACAATACCATATACCACCTCCTGCCTGTGCAGAATATCCCTCATACTGCGCACTATTACCATTAATGGCCACATTAGATAACGTTAGCTTTTGACCAGTTTTAATATAAATCCCACCACCTGTCGGTGCCATATTACTTTCAATTGTACCAGAATATAATAAAATGCTATCATCAGGTATATTTTGCATACCATCAATACCAATACAAATTCCGCCACCCTTAGAATGCGCACTATTACCAGAAATAATAGTTTCATCGTCCATCATTAGCGAAGCATATGGAGCAATGTAAATTCCGCCACCACAACCACCGGGCTCTCTTAAGTAATATCCATCACCAATTTTTTTCCTTGCTTTATTTGATAAAATCTGACCATTTCCTTTTATTTCAATTTTTCCTTCTGTATAAATACCACCACCTGTCATAGCACTATTATTTTGAATTATGCCATCTTTTATCTCGACAACACCTTGATTGTAAATAGCACCCCCAATGCCTCCCTCGTTCTCAGGTTTGTAATTTTGCCACCTATTATTAATATCAGAAGCAATATTATGGTTATTTTGTAAATATGCACCTTCGTTTATTACTAATTTACTGCCTTCATCCACTTTAATAATTGGGCCTTTACTAGCAGAATCCTCATTTCCCTCTTCACCTCCACCATCTATAATAATATTGGAAAGTGTTAATGATCCTCCTTGTGTTATTTGAATCAATGTCCCTCTATATCCATTAGCAACATCAGCATCTATTAAATAACGCTTTAAAACATATCCTGAATCCAGAAATTCCCACACCTCATCCTTAGCAGAAATATCCACCTGGCCTACAATATAAATAATCTTTTGCCCTTCACCATCTCCCAAAAGACTTTTTGCTTCTTCAAATGTCTTAACAGGTTTTGTTGGACTAAGCCCAATATCAGGATCATTTTCTGAAAGGTTTGCTCCCTTACTGCTTAAATACACACATTTACTTACTATTTCAACATTTGCTGTCCTTACAAGCGCATATGTTGAAAAACTCTCTGCTTCAAATTCAAAGCTTGTTTCCTGTGCATTCTCTGTTGAAACAACAATTTCTGCTTCTCCTTCATCTGGCATATGTACTATAGAAACGCCTGTTACTTCTTTTTCCTCTGCTTTCTTCGCCTGTGCTGAGTCTACTGGCTCTTTTACACGAATATTTACAGATACAGCTTCTGCCGGTTCAACTTCTTCTCCATTTGCTAGTGAAATAAAAGAAATATCATATGCTTGAATATCAGATACAGTTTTCCCCTTTTCCAGTATTTCTTCTGCCTGATTCGCTAATGTTTTTAACTGTTCTTCATCTTCAATTTTTGTTACCCGCAGTTCTACTTCTTCAACAAATGTTCCACCGGGAACGTTTACAGTAAACTCCGCATCGCCTGTCTCAGCAGTATAAGTTCTTGCTCCAATCAGGTTATCTTCAATAAATTCAATCCCCTGGTTTGCTTCTACAATCCTTCTCACATCCTCCAACGCCACGCAATACGCCCTGGCATTGATAGTTTCCCGGATTGTCACCGTATCATAAGCTTTGCCCGGAATCTCCCAGTCATCCGTGATTTCCTGGCTACCATTCCCGGAATTGCCGGACACATCCTGTCCGCTGCCTTCTGAGCCTGCCGCTTCTTTGACTGCCTCCTCAACTTTAGAAACATCCTCAGCCTCTGTCGCTTCTGCAGAAGTTTCTTCGGCTTTTCCTGTGGTTTCCCCTGCTGTTTCTTCCGTCTCTTTTACAGCCGTTTCCGCCTCAGGTTCCTTCTCAGCCCCTGCTTCATCCGCTTTTTCCGTTCCCGCGTCCGTCGTTTCCTTAGGCTGCACTTCTGTTTCCGCTTTGGCTTCTTCCCCGGATTCCTCTGAGGCACTGGTTTCTTCCTTCGGTTCCGCTCCCGTCTCTTCTTCCGTTTCCTTTACTGTAGACGTTCCTTTTTCTTCTGTCCGCTTAGTTTCCTCTGCCGCAGTAGTTTTCTCTTCTTCCTCTTCCTCGGTTTCCTCTATAGCAGCGGTTTCCTTCTCCCTTTCTTCTGCAGCCTTTTCTGCTTCATTTTCCGCAGCTGTCTCTTCTTCAGGCTCTTTCTTATCTTCATCAGAAACCTCATCCGCCGGGATGGCAACTATGACTGCCTGATGCTTGGACATGGATATCAAGCTTGGTCTGCGTTCCCAGCCATCAGACCTTCCACCGTCATTGCCGGAAGAACCGGAACCAGCACCGTCAGAATCCGCTTTATCGTTGGATTCTTCCTTGACAGGCTTGTCATCCGCTTTATCCGATGCTTCCCCTGCATCCTTACCGTCTGTTCTATCAGCTGCTTCTTCCTTGGAACCGCCGCCATCGATTTTATCAGCGGAATCTCCCTTTCCGGGCTCCCCTTTGTCTGCGGAACCGGCATCTTCCTTGCCAGCTTTATCCTCATCGTCCTTTTCGGGGCTGCCTTCCTCGGGTTTTCCCTCTTCTTTTGTGCCGGTTCCATTATCTTCCTTGCCTGTATTTTCTTCCTTAGCCGGAGCATCTTTCTTGCTGTCTTCATCGCCGGAGGCTGTGTCATTTGGCTTTCCAGTGCTTCCTTTGTCGGGGTTTTCTTTGTCCGTATCTTTGCCCGTATTTTTATCCGTGTTTCCTTTATCCGTATCTTTATCGGCGCTTCCCTTATCGGCACTTCCGCCTTCCGGTTTAGCCCCATCCGTTTCCTTCGTGTCCGGGTCGGCCTTCTCGCCGTCTTCTTTTACATCGTCAGTCCCATTTTCCGTCTGGCCTTTATCTTCACCTTTATTCCCAGCTTCATCCCCGCTGTCACTCTCGGCCTTGGATTCGTCCTTAGGTTCTTCCTTTGGCTCATCTGCCTTAGATTCTTCACCAGAGGCTTTATCGGAGTTGCCTTCCGTCCCTTCTTCCCCAGCCTGGTCTGTGGACGGGGCTTCTTCCTTGCTACCCTCTTCTGTAGGTTTCCCGCTGTCTTCGCTTTCGGAATCAGATTCCTCAGAGGAAGTTCCTGTGCTGCCATCGGACGTTTCGCTCGCTTCGCTGGATCCGCCGCCTGCACCACCGGAACTTCCAGAGCCGCCGCCATTACCGCTTCCGCCGTTAGATCCGTCTGCACCACTCTCACCAGGAGCTTTTCCGTCCCCTTCTTCTGGTGCGGAAGCCTCTGTTTCCGCCGAAACATTAGCATCGTTCGCCTCCACCGTCACCAGCTTTGTCTCATAGCCGTCTATGTTCACATAGCAGTCCACCGCCTGCCCGCTTTCGTTTAAGTACAGGAAAATAACTTCCTTCGTTTTCTCATTATAATATACCTGGAGGGCAGTCCCTTCCAACGCCAGTTCGGTATCAATATCCAATGCCAGTTCATAGACTTTCCCTTCCTCCGGCATCAGGAGCTTCTCATACTTCTTGACTATCCCTTTCCGGCCTGCCGACAATCCCAGTTCCTCCAGTTCCTCTTTGCTGAAGGCTTCCTGGCTTTTCGTGTCCTGTACCGCGTCTAGGATTTCCTGGCCGTCCACCATGAATATGGAAGACTCCCGTTCCTCCTGTCGTTCTTCCGGCCTTTCCGCCGCAAGCACTGCCCCTGCGTTCCCGCCTATATTGGTGACGATCATCGCCGCTGACAGGAAGAATGCTGTCAGACGCTTGTAGTTTCTGCGAATCTTTCTTAACATCCTTGCTTTCTCCTTTCCTTTTCTAAGTCCCTATTCTATTTATTATCGGCCAAATATGCACCGCACCAT
Source organism: uncultured Lachnospiraceae bacterium (assembly GCA_910584785.1). Classification (GTDB taxonomy): domain Bacteria; phylum Bacillota; class Clostridia; order Lachnospirales; family Lachnospiraceae; genus Caccovicinus. The sequence continues at coordinate 6,819 of CAJUDX010000092.1, forward strand.
TTACCCACCTTCCCCGCCACAAGCCCCCACCGCCGCATCCATCAGCTTAATCAGCTCCAGGAGGCTGCGGAAGCTTTCTTTCTTCTCCTCATCCAGCCAGGTAATTTCCCCCTGCCAGGTAGCATTCTGGTTTTCTATTATATGTACCAGGAATGTCTGCCGCTTCACCATGCTACATGGCCTCCTTCCTGTTTGGTCCTTCCACGGCCTGGGTTTCCAGATTCACCCGGAGTCCTTCTTCCTTCTCAAAGGCTTCCAGCCCCCGGCGCAGCCTCCTGGCCACTTGCGCCTCTTGGTTTTCCCCAAAGCTGGCTAGAAGCACGAGGTACTGGCTGGAACTAAAGCGGGTATACACATCATTTTCCCGGATAAGTCCAGCTAAAAGCTCACTGAATTGTTCCATCTGCCTTTCCGAAATCTGAGAACCCGTCGGCTCTTTGCTGCCTTCCCCGGCCTTCACGACTTCCGGGCTTTCTCCCATTTCCGGCCTCTTTCCCATTTCCAGGTCTCCCCCTGCCCCCGGCAGATCTTGTTGCCTTAAGCCTTCTGCCCACTCCGGCCTTCCCCCAGCTGACTCCAGAGTACACAAAAGCAGGCTGAGCCTTATCTGGCTCCTCTCCACCATCCGCACCATAAACCGGTACACATCGATGAAGCGGGAATAATCGCAGCGGTACGCGCCTTTCTGCCCGCTATCCTCCCACAGCCCGGCCATCACCTCAGCCATCACCCCATCGTCCGCACCGGCTGATTCTCCATGACTTTCCTCCCTGCCGCCAAAGGGGGCGATCCCCAATTCCTTAGTGAAAAGCTGATTGGCCTGGCTGCGGATCTGGCGGGCATCCTGGTAACGGCGGCTGGCCACCAGGCAGTCTATCTGCACGGCCTGCCATTCATCATAGGGGTGTATCTGGCTGGCCGTGCCACACAGCTTTAAAAGCCTTGTGTACTCCCCACGGCTTTTTAAAATCCGGCACAGCTCATTCACACACCGGGAGTATACCGAGCGGTAATGGGCGTTTTCCACCAGCGCCCATTCCTCGGCCACCAAGGACGGCAAAAATTCCCCCTGGTAAAGCCTGCAGACTTCCCACAGGATACCTTCCCTGGCTGCCGGATCCGCCTGTTTCCTGGCTTCCTGGTACAGCCGGTCTACTTCCCCAGTATCCGTCCTCACCTGATACTCCCGGCTAAAATAATATCTGCCTCCGGATACCTGGATGTACTTCCCCTCCGGGAATCCTTCTTCTGCAATGAATGCCCGCAGCTCGTAGGTCTGCCGCCTTAAATTATTCAGCTTCCTCTCCCAGCTCTCCCCTCCCCATTCCAGCATTTCCGTCAAACCCTTTCGAGAGACTCCTTCCTCCCCTGCTTTCAGGAGGATAGCTAAAAGCTGCATACCCTTTTGCTTCATGTTTTTCGTAATCATGATCCGGCTTCCTCCATATTCCAGAAAAAAGCCGCCCAGAAAGCGGGCATAAAAGCCCTCCCTTATTCCTCCCGGCAACTGGCATCTCCCCCTTCCCTGTCCTGGCGGAGCATGAAGTATACTTTCAGCCCCGCCCTTATCCGGGACATATATAAGCTATCCTTTGGTTCAAGTCTTTCCTTCGGTTCTGGCGCTGACGTTAATCCGCACTAAACACCCAGCAGCTTATTCAGAAAACAAATTCCCTGAATATCCCCTAAATTTTCCCGCCCCCTCCCTTTCCCCTTCCCTGCAAATATGATAAACTATCCATACATCCCCCAAGGAGGTCATCTTATGCAGAAGAACACGGACAAATCGAAACAAAAC